>JAUNIE010000030.1 GCA_030523605.1 Clostridia bacterium
ATATATTATATAAAAATAAATTTCAAGTTTATAACATAATTTCTAACATAACAAATTGAAAACATCGCCGGTTTGTGATGACTATTAACTAAATTTGTGGACGTATAAAACCTCGCTCAACTTTTTAAAGTAGGCGAGGTCTTTTTATATTTGTTTTTAAATTTAGTGCAAATCGCAAGCACATTCACCGTGGCAATCGTCATCAAGTCTGCCAACGATAGGTGTGGGGTCTATGCCTTTTTTAGTGTAGTAATCCGAAAGTGCTGCTTTAACGGCCTGCTCGGCGAGTACCGAACAATGAACTTTTACAGGTGGTAATCCGTCTAGAGCTTCCATTACGGCTTTGTTCGTTACTTTTAAAGCGTCTTCAATTGTTTTGCCTTTGATGAGTTCGGTTGCCATTGAGCTTGTGGCAATAGCCGCACCGCATCCGAATGTTTTAAATTTAACGTCTGTTATAACACCTTTATCAATTTTAAGGTACATTTTCATTATATCGCCGCACTTGGGGTTTCCTACTTCTCCAATGCCGTCAGCATTTTCTATTTCTCCCACATTGCGCGGATTTGCAAAATGATCCATTACTTTTTCACTATAGTCCAAATTTTTACCTCCAAAAATTTATTTTTCGTTTTTAATTATTTTCTCCCAGAGCGGAGACATACTGCGAAGTCTGTTCACAATTTTATTAACTTCGCCAATTACAAATTCTATCTCTTCATAAGTATTTTCCTCGCTAAGTGACAATCTTAAAGAGCCATGAGCGATTTCGTGGGGTAGACCTATTGCCAGAAGCACATGACTTGGGTCAAGCGAACCTGATGTGCAGGCTGAACCCGAAGAAGCACAAATGCCTGCCATATTCAAAAACAGAAGCAGCGATTCTCCTTCAATACCCTCAAAACTAATGTTTACGTTGCCGGGGAGTCTTTTGGTTGGGTGTCCGTTTAGCCTCGAGTGCGTAATTTTAAGCAGTTCGTTTATTAGTTTGTCACGCTTTTCGGAAAGCGCTTTGACTTTATTTTCAATATCATCGCACGCAATTTCAATTGCTTTGCCCATTCCCACAATTCCTGCCGTATTTTCGGTACCCGCTCTTTTGCGAGATTCTTGCGCACCGCCCTCCATAAAGGTTACAATCCTAACTCCTTTACGGATAAAAAGTGCCCCCGTACCTTTCGGGCCGTTAAATTTATGCGCCGAAAGTGAAAGCATGTCAATATTTTGTTTTTTCACATCAATCGGAATGTGTCCCACAGCCTGTACGGCATCGGTGTGAAAAAGTACTCCTTTTTCTTTGCAAATTTTACCGATTTCTTCTATGGGTTGTACCGTCCCGATTTCATTATTTGCAAACATTATCGAAACCAAGGCGGTTTTATCGGTTATGGCGTTTTTCACGTCTTCGGGCGAAACAAGACCATATCTATCAACGTCCAAATATGTTACATTAAATCCGTTTTTTTCTAAAAACTGCGCTGTATGCAGTACGGCATGATGTTCTATTTTTGAAGTTATGATGTGATTTTTCCCTTTTTTAAGCCCCTCAAGAGCTGCGCCTTTTATTGCCCAGTTGTCGGATTCGGTGCCGCAAGAGGTAAAGAATATTTCTTTTGCGTCGGCGCCCAGAGCTTTTGCTACTTGATTCCTAGCGTTTTCAAGTTTTTCTTTTGCTTTTTTGCCCACGTTATATATCGTTGAGGGATTTCCAAAATTATCCCTGAACATCGGGTACATTTCCTTCAAAACGTCCGCATTTACAGGAGTTGTTGCGGCATTATCCATATAAATAGTTTTATTCATACTACGGATTTAAAAATCCTTTTTACCACCTTTCAGTTTAAAATTTGATTTTATTTTCAATATAATTTTTAAGTTCGCTTATTTTTATTCTTTCTTGCTTCATTGTATCTCTGTCACGCACGGTTACGCATTCATCATTTTCGCTGTCGAAATCATAAGTGATACAAATTGGTGTACCGATTTCATCTTGTCTGCGGTAGCGCTTTCCGATTGAACCTGCATCATCGTAATCTACCATAAAATACTTCGACAATTCTTCACGAATTTTCTCTGCTTTTTCGCCGAGCTTTTTGGAAAGGGGGAGGACGCAGGCTTTAAAAGGAGCAAGTGCGGGGTGAAGTTTAAGAACCACACGAGAATCTTTTTCATCAATTTTTTCTTCGGTATATGCATCGCATAAAAATGCCAAAGCGACTCTGTCTGCGCCGAGCGACGGCTCAATAACATAAGGAATATATCTTTCGTTTGTTTCAGGGTCGAAATAGTCAAGATTTTTACCGGAGAATTCTTGATGTTTTCCCAGGTCAAAATTAGTTCTGTCGGCAACGCCCCAAAGCTCGCCCCAGCCGAATGGAAATTCATATTCTATGTCTGATGTTGCGTTTGAGTAGTGACTTAGTTCTTCTTTGGAGTGGTCACGGAATCTGATGTTTTTTTCTGTCATGCCTAGATTAAGAAGCCATTTTTTGCAGAAATCTTTCCAGTAATTAAACCACTCCAAATCCGTTCCAGGTTTGCAGAAAAATTCAAGTTCCATTTGCTCAAATTCACGAGTTCTGAACGTGAAATTTCCAGGTGTGATTTCATTTCTGAAAGATTTGCCTATTTGAGCAATACCAAAAGGAATTTTCTTACGTGCGCTGCGCTGAACATTTGCAAAATTTACGAAAATACCTTGAGCGGTTTCGGGTCTTAAATAGATTTCATTTTTACTTTCTTCGGTAACGCCTTGGAACGTTTTGAACATAAGATTAAATTTACGAATACCTGTGAAATTTTGCTTGCCGCAGCTGGGACAAACTATATTTTTTTCTTTTATGGTGTTTTCCATCTGCTCAAATGTCATACCGTTTGCATCAATTCCGTTATCTTCCAGAAGTTTGTCGGCTCTGTATCTGGTTTTGCATTCTCTGCAGTCCATGAGGGGGTCCGAAAATCCTCCGACGTGACCTGAGGCCTCCCAAACCCTGGGATTCATAAGTATTGCGGCATCTAACCCGACATTATATTTACACTCTTGAACGAATTTTTTACGCCAAGCTTTTTTGATGTTATTTTTGAACTCCACTCCGAGAGGGCCGTAATCCCAAGTATTGGATAATCCTCCGTAAATTTCCGAACCCGGGAATATAAAACCTCTGTTTTTACAAAGATTTACTATATTTTCCATATTTTTCATGTATGTATCGTCCTTTCTAAAACCATAAACAAAAAGCCAAAAATCAGCTGATTTTCACGGCATGCTGATTTCTTGAATTTAGGGTCACACCCAAAACGTTATCAAAAACTGAAACCGAATCGGGTATGAACCTTCCATATTTAATTATAATATTTTTAAAACGTTTAAGCAATGAAACTTTTTGAGATATTTCCTCTGTGTAGTAGCCTGTGTATATTACAAAATCGTCATCACAGCCATTTTTTCTGAAGTAAGAAATAAGATCCAAAATTTCTTCAAACTGTAGCATAGGTTCAAGACCGCCTATAACCACGGCATGGGTGAGAGGGTTTGAACAGTATCTCGTGAAAACATCCGGAATAAGTATTTTTTTGTTCGGTAAACTCGCAGTTTTAGAGTTCTGACAAATCCCACAATCCAGCCCTCTTTCAACAAGACATTTAAAATCGCATTTTATTGTTGCAATGAACATAGAGGCTTTTTTGTAGTCTTGAAAGTTTTCGTCTACTATTTCCTTTACGGTAATGTAGTTTTCGTTATGGTCGCTCATTCAAATCGAACCACTTTCTCTGTTCAAACTCACGTTTTCTTTCTTTGCTGTATGCCGAAACAGGCACTAAAAATCCTACAATTCTTGAATATGTATCCACAGGTTCTTCGCCGCATTTCGGACATGTTTTGGAGAAGAAAGCGTGTTCGCTGGGGCAAACAGAAATCTTGCAGTTGTAGGCAAAATATATTACGCCCGACTTTGCAATATGATTAAGAAGTTCCCACGCTTGCTCTTCACTTGCGAATTTTCCCGCAAGGTTTATGTGAGAAATTTGTCCGCCACCGCATTCTTTGTCCAGTAACGCTCCGAGCTTTATTTTTTCGTTTAGCGTACATTTTTCCATGAGCGGTATCCACTGATTTGAATATATAAAATATTGTTCTTTTTCGGGGAATAGTATGGCGTCTTTCTGGCTTAGAACAATATTTGCACGCTCTGCCGGAATTGCTTCAACGTTTATGCTGTAATCAAAATTATAAGAGTCTTTCTTGGCGTTGATTGCATTCAAAATTTTCGTTGCAAACGCAAGACCTTCTTCGGAATAAGACTTATTTCCAAATTCGTCGGTATTTATGAGACCAAATTCCGATATTGCCTCGTACATTGCGGTAATCCCGATTGTGTTATATTGTTTTTCGATTTCAATAAGACCGTACGAGTAGTTGGGAAGAAGTCCTTTTTTGATGTTTTGCTTAATGATATCTCTGACGACATCGAGAACTTTAATGCAGTTTTCAAGACGTGAATTCAAAATTTTCAAAAATTCTTCTTGGTTTCCGTTTGATTCAATTGCAATTCTTCTGAGGTTTATGGTATTTACCTGAATACTTCCGATTGAAAGCGACGTACCGCCAACGGAGTTGATAAATGCATCGAGTTTTGAAGTGTTCGAAATAAGTCTGCAGCAGTTTGAAAGACTCGTAACATCATTGCCTACGTAGAAATTACTGTCGTACCACTGCATATTGTGTTTGTTGCACCAACGAGCAAATTCTTCGTCAACAAATTTACCGTTTTGATAAAGTAGCGAATAGGTAAGTACAGGGAAAGTCATCATTGTTTCTTTTCTAATTTCCGAAACAACTTCCATAAATACTTTCTGATGTTCGATTATGCCTTCGATATGATCGATGACAAAATCGCCGTTCGGGAATTGACGTCCGCCGAAAAGCTCAACGAGATAGTTTCTGTCCATAACGCTTATATTTGAAAATGCGCATTCGGTTACTCTCAAATACGGCTGGTTCAGGTCGTAAATGAATTTTTGGAAACACTGTTTTCTATAATATTCAGGGTCTTTTAGGCAGAAATTATTTTTTACGTCGTTGTACCAAAAATAATATGAATAAAGTAGATAACTCGGTAGTCCTACTGCGCCGCTGCTCCTATTTGACGCCCAGCTTATAAATTCTAAAACGTGGTCGTTGAAAGTAGTGAGATGTTTAGGCGCACCGGTTTTGAATTTATTAATGAAGAAAAGACCTTTTTCAACGAGTTTTTCTAAGTCGTAAGCATAGCAATAGGGGGTAAATGAAGCCGTTGCGGAATTGTGCAGATAATACTGTCCGTTCCAGTCGCCTTCAAGCCATTCTTCGGCTGCTTCAACGCCATACTTTTTCGTGATTTCCATGAAAATCTTATTGTAAGACAGGAGCTTGGTATGAGGCTTAACCATGTCTGCAAGTAGCGTACGAACGTCATGCGTCGTACTGTTTGCGTTTGCGTCTATGGTTGTTTCTGCCACGGTTTGCGATGCTATAAAATTATCTATAAAATCCGTGAAATTCAAATTTGAATTTGAAAATCCGTTTATCATCTCAAATTTAGAATCATATTTTTGCTTTAATTTTTTAAGACAATTGGTAAATGGTTCGAAAAAATTCAGTTTGATTTCCATTTAGAGTCCCTCCATAGTTATGTGCATCGATTTTATATTTACTCTGTTTTTAACTTACACTGCAGGCGTTGACAAGATCAGCGGGCAGTTCGTTTTGAATCATTTCAGGTTGATGAATTTGTTCTGGCTGATTGTTAACCCAATCGTTTGCTTCTACAAAGCTTAGATATTTATCATCAACTTTTAAAATAGGCAACGATTGAAATCCCATATCGGCAACTTCTGAAACATTTTCGTTTTTGACGTAACTTATTTTTTTTGCCGTAAGTTTTGTTTCAAGTACTCTGCATTTTGGGCATCCGTTACTGTAAAGAATTATATTTTCATTCATAATTATTTCATCCTTTCAAAATTATTATATTAACTTGTATACTTGTATTGGTCGGAGCGACAAGCTCACACTCCAAAACACTATATATAGTAGAACGTAAACATTATATCCCCTATATATAGCGAAGTCAATGATAAAATATAGTAGATTACCTTAAGTTTTGGATAAGATTATTCCACAAAGTTTTGAACATTACAATGATTTTTGACAAGATAAGTCGTTTTATTACTGGAAAATCTTAAATTTATAAAGTTTTTCTTTTTTAATATTTACTTAATATTTACATCGAACCCTTGCTTACTATTATAACCACTTCAGAACCGTAATTCAATTGATCACCTTCGTTACAATTTTTGTATCCCATTACGATCCCTTCGGGGTATTCTTTGCTATATTCGGAAGTTTTCACTGGGGTAAGTTTTGCATTGGTTATAAGCTGTGAAGCTTCGGAAAGTGTTTTCCCTTTTACTGCAGGTACAGTCCGCTTTTGTGAGCCTTTACTGATGTTAACCGCTATTGTTGAACCCACTGCAGCTTCTTCTCCGGCGGTGGGGATCTGTGATATAACACACCCCTCGCCAACGTTGTCGCTAAAATCATCGGAAAGCAGTACCAGTTTGTAATTTGAGCCGCCTTTTGCAACTTCTTCTTGCAGGGTATTGTAATTTCTTCCCACAAGATTTGGAACAGTGAATTTTTGCACTTCAGCTTCGGGATTTACGGGCTCATTCATTTGGTATATAGTATTGCCCTGATTTTCGGAATCATTGTTTCCTTGTGAAAGTGAGCCCGTGTTATTGAGTATAAACAGATATACCCCAAGACCGACCAAAAGCAGTGCCAAAGCCGAAATGCATGATATTATGCCCCATTTTGCGTTTTCTTTTTTCTCGTTTTCGTCTTGTACCTCTTCAAAATTTGGTTCAAAATTTTCGTCCGGTTCGCCCATACCTTTTACCCTCAAAACCGGAGAATTTGAAAGCTCGATTCTCAAAGATTCAAAAGATAATGTACGATTGCTCGGAGAAACTTTTAACGCATTGGCAAACGAAGAAACTACATTATCAGGCAGTTCATTAAGTATATTTTCTGTAATTAAAAGTCTGTCATCATTTATTCTTTTTTGTGCCGGCATCGGATATTCTCCCGTAACGGCAAGAAATAGGGAAGACATAAAACCATAAATATCGGTAGCTTCGGAAGGCTCATAATTTTTGCTGTACTGTTCGAGCGCCGAACATCCGTCATATAGCTGGCAGTCTATTTCAGAATACGCACTTCTCAGTGCTTTTGTCGCAAATCCGGTAAGTTTTATTTTGCGGTCTTCGGTTACGAGCATATTTGCAGGCGATATTCCCAAATGCCTTATCCCAAAGTTTTCCATTTGTATAAGTGAGGAAAGTAAAGGCATGAACATAAGTTTTGCTTTGTCCCAGTGCATGTATCCGCCCGTTTTACTTAAGAATCTGTCCAAACTTGTACCTTCGATCCATTCCATGACAACGTACGCAGTACCATTTTCCGTAAATATATCATAAACGGAAGTTATGGAGGGTAGGTTACGGATTTTTGCAACAGACCTGAAGCATTTCAGAAACTCAAGCATTAAGTTATCAAAAATTCTGATTTTGTCATCTTTGCGTTTAATTTTGACAAGATCTCCGGCTCTTTCACAGAGATTTTGAGGGAAAAATTCTCTAATATATATCTTACTGTCTTTCGTTTTGTCGTAACCTATATATCCGAGTCCTTCGCCGTTCATTTCTAGTCCTCGGCCGATGATATATCTACTTTGCAGGGTAGTTTCAAAAGGAAGGAAAGGTTTTTCTTGTTTTTCCGATTTTTCTTGCCCGCAGTAAGGGCAGATATCCTTGGATTTATCAATTTTTTTCATACAGTTCATGCATAGACGTCCCATAGTGAATATAACCTCCTAAAGATAATTATCTGGGTTGTATACTTTTTTAATTATATCTTTGATTTTATTTTCACTTTTTGAGAAAAAATTGTCAATATCAAAATCTGAATTATCTGTATTTTTTACGCTAAAAAAATGTAGATTTTTTATGTTCAAAAGTTTCAAATTAGGTGCAATCTGCTCACTTATACATTCTTCGTAATTTTTGCCCGGTGAACCTTGAGCCGTTATGATTACTGCATTTTTAGGTTTTTTAATAACCGAATTTCGTGCGTAATATAAAGGCTGTAATCTGTCCATAATGCACTTCATAGGCGACGGAAAAGATGCATTATAAACCGGAAAAGCCAAAATCAATAGGTCACAGAGCGTCAATTTTTGGTAAAGTTCATTCAGATCATCATACTTGCATGAAAAATTTTTCTCGCAAAAATTACAGTCTATACAAGGACGTGCGGCGAGTTTATATGCATCAAAAAAAGATATGCTCTTTTTTTCGGGAATATAATCTAAAATTTTACAAAGTGCCTTGTGAGTGGGGCCGTTTTTGTGTGGGGAACCAAAAATAACGATTATGTTCATAGATATCACTTTCCGATTAATCATAATAGTTGGATTTTCTTCTTTTTGTGATTGTGTCGGCATTTAGATATATATTTTGAATAATGCCCAGCGCCAAGTACAGACAAGCCGCAGAAGAACCGCCTACGCTGAAAAACGGTAGAGTTACACCCATTACGGGCATTAAACTCAGACACATACCCAAATTGAAAATAGTTTGTGATGCCACGAGTCCTATAAACCCGAAACAAATTAGTGACCCAACGGTATCTTGAGAATGTTTTGCGATATGGCCTATTCTAATTATTACCAGAAGTAGAAGTAATATGATAAGTACGCAGCCTATAAATCCGAGTTCTTCGCCCGCAGCCGAAAATATAAAGTCGCTCTCCTGAATAGGCACCACGTTATTTGCGATTCTCGGACCTTTAAAAAGTCCTACGCCAAAAATACCTCCCGAACCTATCGAAAGTTTGCCTTGAATTTGTTGATATCCCATGTTAAGCGGGTCGCCCTCGGGGTTGAGCTGACTTAAGATACGCTTTTTTTGATAGTCCGCCAAGACTAAATTCCATGCAATCGGTGCCAAAATTATAGCCGATATCGCCGCATACATGAAATATCTGATAGGTACACCGCCGACAAAGGATATAGTTATCGCAATGCACAGAAAAATTATTGCAGCGCCGTCATCTCCTTGTAGGTGCGTAAGAATGACGGGGACAAGCGCATGAGCGAGTAATAAAACAATATTTTTTGGGTCTTTTATATCGTCATTTTCGAGGATATTCGCCATGTGAGATGAAAATGTGATAATAAACGCAATTTTAACGAGTTCTGAAGGCTGGAAAGTAATTCCGCCAGGGAGTTTAATCCACGCTTTGGCGTTGACGCCTGAGGCGCCCTCGATTGTTACGCCCATGAAAAGAGTATAAATAATTAGTAGGGCACCAAATATTCCTATCCACAGCGATGCTTTCGAGATATGCTTGTAGTCTACGGTTTGAAGTATGACGGCTCCTATTAAACCTATTAAAATCGATAATGACTGCACGAAAAAGTAATTAAAACCTTCTCTTGATATGCTCGCAACCAAAGTAAGACCATAGATAGCGATAAAAAGCGTCAACGACCATAAAAATTTGTCGCTATATCTTATGCAGTTTATGATGGATTTCAGTATATTCATAAATTTCCCTGCTTTTCGTATCTAATTCATATTATATGTTCTATTTATAAAAAATGTTGTGAAAAATATCACCGATGATATAAGAACGATAGTGGCCCCTGGAGATGTGCCGGCATAGAACGAGATGATAAGTCCCGAAATCCCTGCTATAAGCGAAAATAAAACAGAAAATCCGTGATAACTCTTTATGCTTTTAGCAATATTTTTTGCCGACGCCGCAGGCAAAACGAGGAGAGAGTTGATGATAAGCATACCGACCCACTTTAGCGAAATGGTAACTATAAATGCGATTAAAATAGTAAATATATTCTTGTAAAATTTTACGCCTATCTGTTTGCTTCGTGCCATATCGCTGTTTAAACTGGCTAGCATAAGCTTGTTGAACGAAAACACCCAGATCAAGATGACTATCAAAAGCGCTATAAAAAGTAATTTGATTTCGTTTTTGGAAATTGAGAGTATATCGCCGATTAAGTACCCCGAATATTTTGCAAATCCGCCGTTTATTGAAAGTATAACTATACCCAAAGCTATGCCCGCCGAAGAAAACACACCTATAATGGTGTCTGAAGAAGATATTCCGGATTCTATTATAGACGATATACCGAGCGCAAAAATCAGCGCAAAACCCAGTACTGAAACAGCGTAATTATCAACCCCGAGCAGGATTCCTATTGCTATGCCGGTAAGAGCGCAGTGCCCCATGGCGTCTGAGAAAAACGACATTTTGTTGTTTACGATCATGGTGCCGACAAGTCCGAAAAGCGGAGCTATAAGCAGAACTGCGATAAAAGCGTTTTTCATAAAAGTAAACTCCGTCCAGGAGAAGGGGAGAAGGGTTTCTAAAACCGAGTAAATTATTTCCATAGCATTTTCTCCTCCGAACCGAGATTTAGTCCAAAAGTGTTTTTGACGTTTTCACTTTTTAAAAGTTCTTTTGCTTTACCTATTTCGATAACTTTATGATTTATAAGCGCATAAGACGTTGCATATTTGAAAACGTGGCTTAAGTCGTGAGAAACCAAAATTATCGGCATGTGGTAATCCTCACGAAGCGAATTTATAATATTATAAAATTTGTTTATCCCGTTTCTGTCTACTGCCGAAACAGGCTCGTCCAAAAGGAGTATGTCAGGCATGGGGTCGAGGGCAAATGCCAAAAGTACACGTTGAAGCTCTCCGCCCGAAAGCCTACCGATAGGCTTGTCCGCAACCTTTTCCGCACCTACTTTTTTAAGCATTTCAAGTGCTTTTTTTCTGCGCTTTTTCCCGTATCCTAACCATACGGGCAGCCAAGACGAATTCGCACAAAAAAGGTCCATAACCGTTATGGGCGCACCATGGTCAAAAGTGAGTCTTTGCGGCACGTAACCGATTTTGGGATTTGAAATTTTCTTCCCTTTTGAATCGAAAAACAGTATTTCTCCACCTGAGTGCGTTTTGTTTAGTATAGACTTCAAAAGAGTAGTCTTTCCGGCCCCGTTTTTACCGATTAGTGCCAGAGTTTCTCCGTGATTTGCGGTCAGGTTTATGTTTTCAAGTATAGTATGGCCGCTCTTTTTGACGTATAAATTTTTTATATGAACGCTGCAGTGACATTTGTCCATTTTAAGCATACCTCATTACTCGCTGAAAGCTATTTTTAAAATTCCCAGATTTTTTTCCATTGTATTTATGTAAGCGTTTTTGTCGTTTGAGCCGGTAACACAAGGGTCGAGAGTGTAAATCTGTACGCCCGTTTCTTTTGAGATGGTTTTTGCGGCGTTATCGACATATTGCGGTTCGGTAAATATAGCTTTTATGTCGTTTTGTTTTATGGTGCTGACCGTTTCCAAGATTTCTTTTGCGGACGGTTCTTCGCCCGGTTCGTGATTGATAACACCAAGTATGTTAATTCCGAACTCTTTGGCAAAATACGGGAAAGCGTTATGGAACGTGATTATATTTTGACCTTCGAATTTTTGAAGTTCATCGTGCATTTTAATTTTTAAGTCACGTATTTTATTTATGTAAATATCTGCATTATGTTCGTACTTTTCGGCATTTTTTGGGTCTGCAAATTTCATACCCTCACAGATGTTTTTTATTTGGACTATATAATTCTCGGGCGAAAGCCATATATGTGGGTTTGAACCGCTGTGATAATCGTGACAGCAATCCTCATCTTCGCATTCGTCGTGGTCATGTTCTTCTTCTATGAGCACTATTCCTGTGCTTGAATCGATAATTTTAATTTCTTGATTTTCTTCGGTTATTTTATCGAGAAAATTTTCCATTCCGGCGCCGTTTATTATGAAAGCCGAAGATTTTTCGATGTTTTTTAAATCTTTTGTCTGAAGCTGAAAGTCATGTAAACATCCGCTGTGGTTTTCGGACATTTTTTTAATCTCTACACCGTCAACTCCGTCGGCAATGTTCATCGCAATAATGTGTACGGGGTAGCATGACGTGACAAAATTTACGGAACTTTCTTTTTTGCCGCATCCCGAGAGAATGAATAACGACATAACAGATAAAATGGGAGCTGCGATTTTTTTGAGTAATTTCATATTATCAAATCCTTACATTTAATTTTTTGGGGTTACACTGTTATATAATCCTTTATTTTTTCGAATAACTTTTCGCCCACGCCTTTGATATTCATAATTTCTTGTGTGTTTTTAAATTCGCCCCGAGTTTCACGGTATGAGATAATTCTGTTTGCGATTTTCTCGCCGACTCCGGGTATGCCTTCGATAAGTTCTTCACGTTTTGCTGTATTTAAATTTACTTTCCCATCGGATTTTTCTGTTTTTATCTCGGGCTTTTCATAAGAAATATCTCCGCTATTGTAGATTTCTGCAGGAACCTCGGGAATGAAAAATGCGTTGTAAACGAGCATCGCCCCGAACACGCATAGAGCAAACGCCAGTATTATTTTTTCCGATTGGATTTTCCTTCCCGAATTTGTATCCATGTTTACACCTCTTTATTTTACGAAAGTTTCTAAATATTTTTTGACCTCGGTTGCGTTTTGCTTATCATATATTATTTCGGGTTTCCCCGGAAGTTTGTACTTTGTCCCTGAAGTTTTTATGAGCACCAGAGCGCCGTGGAGTAAATTGTCGGGGATTTTCCCTTTTATTATTAAATCGTTATGTTTGAAAATTGCGCCTTTTAAACTGCTGCTGTTTGCAATTTCTCCGTCTATTTCGAATTTGCCGGTAAAATATGTATATTCGCAGGCGTCAGGTTCTACTATGCATTTTCCGGTGAGTAGCACGTCAAAGTCGAAATTTCTTAATTTAAATGCATCTTTTCTAATTGTTACATCTTTAAAAATAAGTTTGCAGCGGCGATTACTGTCTTTGAGTTTATTGATATCTTTAAAAATCTCTTCTGCCCTTTCTTTTGTTACCTCACCTGTTATGGTGAAATTCGAATTCTTATATTTGTAGTACACAATTCCGCCGATACCCGCAAGCGCACAAGCAGTTGATATGGGTATGGAAAATTTTGCAAATAATTTTAATGCATGATCGCTTTTAGTGTTTTTTTTGGTTGAAGTAACGCTGTCTTGAAGTTCGCCTTGGGCCATGGAACTCATCTGAAAAGAGGGCATTAGCATGGCTAAACTAAGCATTACTGCTATGAATTTTTTCATTTATTATTTTTCCAATCCTTTGTTTTTTCGTGTGGATTCAATTATACCACATTAATGCTTTTACAACAATCATTATACGTTTTTGCTTACGGATTAATTATTTATTATTGTTTTCGTATGCCAAAGAATGTACATTAAACGTGAATAAAACGCAAAAAATAAGTAAGATAATGCTGCCCAGGTGAGTGGGGGAAGCCTTTGATATTTCTGCAGCTTGATTCATAGTCAACTGTGCAGAGACCGGTAGGGTTTTTTCCGGATTTTTTATAACAAGCGCTGTAACTGCGCAGGTAAATAGTCCGTTAATTATTCTCATAATTAAAAATTTGCTATATCTAAACGGGCAATCCCTGAGCTGAGATATAATTTGAGTGTGGGCGCAAATTCCTCCGAATCCGATAATCCATGAGTAAGTTGGGTAGGGAGTGGCGGAGTTTTTTGCACCCATGATACAGCTTTGTGTCATTTCGATGGTAGATAGCACAAGTGTATTTGATATGTACTGCGGAATGTTTATTTTTCTTAGCAAGAGGCATGAAATAAAATTAATCAGCCCAAGGTCATTTAAAACTGAAATAATTCCAAAAAACAGTGTAACGAGAGAGCATACTCCCAAAAGAGATTTACTTGCGCTGTCACAAGCTTTTATTAAAATTTGGCTGAAAGAAAAATTTTTATTTTTTAATTGAGCCTTTTTATAATAGAAATCAGCTTTTTTAATTCTGGCGATGATGCCCATTATTACTGCGATTAAAACCGAAGAAAAAACCTGTATCAGAAACAGTATAATGCCTAAATTGTAGTTGTTAAGTAATATCTGACCTAAAGCCGATATTATAAAAGCAGGCCCAAAATTCACGCAAAAACACATCATTCTGTTCATTTGTTCTTCGTTTATGGCGCCGCTTTTGTATAGTGATTTGATGCAGTAAGCCCCTATGGGATATCCTCCGAATAAGCTTATAATTATCGCAGGTACCGTGCATGGAGGCAAATAGAATAAAAATTTTGCCGGTTTTGCAAATATAAATTTAAATTTTTCATCTAATCCCGACACAGTTACGACCGCAGCCGCAACCATAAACGGAAACATCGAAGGAATTAGAACATCAAGGCAGCAGTTTATTCCGCTTTTTATGCCAGAAGATACGCTTTTGGGAAATATGATGAGCGACGAAATATAGATCGCAATAAATATAAATAGAAATATATATTTTGAATTTTGTTGGGCTATTTTTGCCTTGGTTATAACTGTTGCGGACATTTTGATTAACACCTCTCGGAAAATTATATGCAGGCTTTTGTTATTTTTATTTATTTTTTGCATATTAATATTTATGTAACAAACAAAAGAATTGGGGGAGAAATTTTGAATTTTAAAGTCAGTAAGAATTTTTCTTCCGAAATTAAAAAAGCAAACAGCTATATGAAAGAAAATGTTTTGAGCTCAGTTCATATTGAGATGAGAAGCAATAGAGAGCTTGCATTGGAGGGTTGTCAAAAAATAGAAGAGTACGATGAAAATATAGTTAAAATTAAAGTTCCGAAGATGTGGGTATCGGTTTTTGGGAAAAATCTCGAATTGCGGTGTTTGAATACCGATTCGCTGATAGTTTCGGGATTTATAAGCTGTGTGGAATTTTTAACTTGATTTTGGAATATGAGTGATGCTTTTGATTTTGAATATAATAAGAAGTATATGTGGGTACGTGGAATTTAAAGTTATTGGCGGCAATCCCGATAAATTTTTAAATCTTTCCGTGAAGCAAGGGCATTCGCTCTGGGACGTGCGAAAGATAAATGGTGATTTGCTTGCGAAAAGCAGGGTAGAGGATTATAAAAAATTACATATTAACGCACGAAAATCAAATTCAAGAATACGAATACTAAAAAAGAAAGGATTACCGTTTTTTAGACATAAATATAGATCACGAACGGGCGTAATTATAGGTTTGACACTATTCTTGGTGGTGCTTTCGGTATTGCCGCTTTATCTTTGGAAAGTAGAAGTTGTGGGCTGCGAAATGGTAAGTCCGGAAGAAGTGAAAAAAGTCATGCACGATTTGGGAGTATCGCCCGGAACGCTGAAATCACACATAAATATTCCAATACTTAAGCAGCAGATTATGCAGAGGATGGACAGCATTGCATGGATATCAATCAATTTAAATGGGAGCGATGCCATTGTTGAAATAAAAGAAAAACAATTAAAACTCGAAAAAGATGCGGAAGGCGAACCATCAAATATAGTAGCCTTATATGATGGTAGGATAAAAAGAATGGAAACTTATAGGGGCACACCTATGGTGTCGGACGGCGAGGTTGTAACAAAAGGGCAGGTTCTCATAAGCGGAATCGTCGAAGATCTTTCGGGAGGTGCAGAGTTTGTTGATGCTGAGGGCAAGGTATATGCCGAAACGCATCGGATAATCACCGAAAAAGTGGATATGAATAGGGTACGAGCACATAACGTGGGGGAAGAAATAAAAAGATATCGGCTTAAAATTTTAAGTTTGGAAATTCCCATATGTTTCGAAAAACCGCCCGATGAAAACTGCATATGTGAAACAACCGAGAAAAATCTAAATGTTTTTGGATATAAATTGCCAATTTCACTTTATAAAGACAGTATTTATATGCAAGAAATCTGCTCGGAAAAACTTAGCGAAGATGATGCGGCCAAAGAAGCCGATAGGATAATCGATCAGCGAACCGCACAAGAATTTGGCGATGAAGTTAAAATAAAAAATGAGGAGCGCAGATTCGGGACTATTTCTCCAGATGGGGAGCAGTACCAAAGAGAATGTCATTATGATTTAGTGGAGAATATAGCAAAAAAGGAAAAACTAATATTAGACGATTAAGTAAAATAGCAATCCGAAAACATATTGCACAATTTTTCAAAAAATATTTTTGATTATTTGTAAGTTAATTTGTTTGACATATGGGCAAAAATGCTCTATAATTATTATTTGTAAAATATTTTAAGAATATTTCGTAATATTTAAGGAAATAGTATATTTATGTGATAAAGAAATATGTTATTTTAAATTTATCTCTTAAAGGGTATTTTGCGCCCTAAAGAGATAGAAATTTGCTCTCCGGAGAAAATATGCGATCATTTCTTAGAATATAATTTTAAATAATTATTAAATTGTATTTGCGATTTTAAGGAAGGATGAAATTCATGGTTGTCGATAAGACGAGGGTAATAATTGTAAACAGACAAAAAGAGGTAAAAATTCCTACAGGTATCCGTATGCTCATAAGAAGGTGCTGTAATGCGGCTCTCAAAATGGAACAATTCCAAGGGTCCGTTGAAGTTAGCGTTACAATGGTAGATAATTCTTACATACAAAGCCTTAACAAACAATACAGAAACAAGGACGTCCCGACTGATGTTCTTTCATTCCCGATGGTAAAAGATGGAAAATATGAAATCGACCCGGATACAAACGCACAAATTCTTGGTGATATCGTTATTTCCATGGAAAAAGTGCTTGAGCAAAGTGAGCGCTATGGACATTCTTTCAGAAGAGAAGTTGCTTATCTTGTAGCACATGGTATGCTCCACCTTTTGGGATACGATCATGAGAATGGTGGACTCGAAAAGAGGCGCATGAGAGAAAAAGAAGACCAAATCTTGGATTCACTCGGTTTTTCAAGTGCTGTATCTTATGTGCGTGAAGAGGCATAAGTGAAGATTTTAAAAAGTTTCAAGTTTGCTGTCAAAGGTATACTTTACACGATAAAAAACGAAAAAAATATGCGCATACATACAGTTATATCTTTTTATGTTTTGCTGTTTTCCTGTTTTTTTCATTTGAGTTTTGTTAAATATGCTGTGCTTTTTTTAACGCTGGGCAGTGTCTTGACTTTGGAGATGATTAATACTTCGCTCGAAGCGATAATAGATATATGTTCAAAGGAATATAATTCTGTTGCAAAGATAGCCAAGGATATTGCAGCCGGTGCGGTTATGATATCCTCGGTTTTTGCTGTTTTAATCGGGATAATGCTTTTTAGTGATTTTTATGTTTACATGAGTATGTTAACGTTTTTTATGTACCATAAATTACTTTTTGTTCTGCTTATCCTGTCAATTTTGGTAAGTGTTGCGTATATAAAATCAGGGCCTATGGAAATAAAGCACAAAGCGATACATACAATCAAATGGCTAAGAGATATATTAAACAAAAAAATACATTTTGGACGGTAGTATAGGTTATGGAAAAGGAATGCAAAAAATCTCTTTTTGTATCTATTGTTGGTAGACCAAATGTGGGGAAATCATCACTTTTAAATATGTTGGTGGGTGAAAAAATATCAATAGTTTCGCCAAAACCCCAGACTACAAGAAACAAAATAATAGGGATACTTACAAAAGAGAATACACAAATAGTTTTCACAGATACACCGGGAATGCTCAGGCCAAAAAATAAGCTTGGAAATTATATGCTTGGCGAAATTAATAATTCATTTTCGGGGGCAGAGGCGATAATCCACGTTGTTGAAGCGGGCAAAAATGTTCATAGCGACGACGTGAAATTTATTGAAAAGTTTAAAAAAATTGGTGTACCTGTGATTTTAGCAATAAATAAGATTGACACTCTTAAACAAAAATCCGATATCATTAAAAATATTAAAGAGTATTCTGAACTAATGGATTATGAATCGATAGTGCCGGTTTCGGCCATAACAAGTGATGGATATTTTGAACTTTTGTGTGAAATATTAAAATTAGCGAAGCCATCAGTGTTTTTTTATGACGAAGATGATATTACAGATCAGACCCAGCGAACGATTGCGGCGGAAATAATTCGTGAAAAAATGTTATATCTGCTGGATCAGGAGTTGCCACATGGCGTAGCTATTTTTATCGAAAAATTCCAGTTTAGAAGTGATAATGAAGTTGATATAAGTGCACTCATACAGTGTGAGAGAAGTAATCATAAAGCAATTATTATTGGACATCGGGGCCAAATGATAAAGAAAATCGGTACACTTTCACGCCAGGAACTTGAAGAAATGATGAGTTGTAAAGTTAATCTTAAGCTTTGGGTCAAAGTTAAGGAAAACTGGCGAAATAGCGATGCCGTCCTTCGAGATATGGGGTATATGCTTGAAAAGAATTAATTAACGATAATTTTATAAAATTTATATATCTTTTTTCATAGATGCGGTATATAATAGGATGTATTCAATTATACGAATAAAACGTTGGGGGTAATGAATATGTCCAAAAATTATTTGACTTCAAATGATACAGCGTGGAAAAACTTCATTTCCACCGGTAGTGTATATGATTATTTGGAGTATAAGTCCGAGATAAATGGTGCAAAAAATAGTGACAATAAAGCAATTTTAAATGATAACATGGGAGCGTTTTGTGAAAACGGAAATAAACGGGATAGTAATTAAAGAGGTTGAGTTGAGTAATGGAAATCGCCTATTTCATGTGCTGACAGGGCAACTTGGAATTATTACAGCCATAGCTAAATCTGGGTCTTTTAAAAAAAATAACAA
>JAUNIE010000068.1 GCA_030523605.1 Clostridia bacterium
GGAATCTGCTACAAAGCTATTAAAAATCGCTTTTGATAAAATGAGTCTGTCTGCACGTGCCTACGACAGGATATTAAAAGTGGCAAGAACTATAGCTGACCTTGATTCAAGTGACAAAGTTGACTATGAACATATTGCAGAAGCTGTACAATACAGAAGTCTCGATAGGAAATATTGGTTAAAGGAATTGTGAGCCTTTCTAATAAAGAAGTAAACCCTTCTTAAACCTAAACATAAAGCCTTCAAACTAAGTAACTTAGTTTGAAGGCTTCAGACTGTCAAAAAAGGTCATCTAAAGCAGATAGCTATAGGTGGCTTTTTTTGATAAAAAAAGATATAATAAAAGCATAAAAGAAGGTGTATAAAATGTTAAAAAGAAGTCGGGATATGCGAGAAGAAATAAAGATAGTAGATATTGAAAGTCTAATGCCAAAGAAACATTTATTGAGGGAAATAGATAGTGTAATAGACTTTAATGAAATATATGAAATGACCGAAGAATACTACAGTGAAGATAATGGCAGACCGTGCTGCGATCCGGTAATTGTAGTAAAAATAGCATTTTTACAGCACCTATTCGGTATACGTTCGTTAAGACAAACCATAAAAGAAGTGGAAACAAACATAGCATATCGCTGGTTTCTGCATTTCAATTTAGACACACCGATACCGCATTTTGCAACAATCAGTTATGCCTTTGCTACAAGATTTCCAGATAAGCTGTTTGAAGAAATATTCAGCTGGATATTGGAAAAGGCAGTAGAAAAAAGAATGGTTGATGCCAAAGCAGTATTCATTGACGCTACGCACATCAAAGCAAATGCCAACAAGAAAAAACACAGAAAAGAGCAGGCAGAGTTCACTGCAAGAGTTTATGAGCAAAAGCTTAGACAAGAGATCAATGCCGACAGAGAAGCTCACGGCAAAAAACCTCTTAAAGAAAAGAGAGAAAAAGGTGAAAACACAAAAGAAGTAACTGTTTCAACAACAGATCCTGATTGCGGACTTTTCCATAAGGGTGAGCATAAGGTGGAATTTGCATACACCACACATACAGCGTGTGACAAGAATAATTTTGTATTGGGGGCAAAAGTAACAGCAGGTAATGTACATGACAGTTTAGTATTTGATGCGGTGTATGACGAAGTAAATATAAAATTCGAGGAAATAGAAGCAGTAGCAGTAGATGCAGGCTACAAAACTCCGTGGATATGCAAAAAGGTAATAGATGATGGCAAGGAGATAATTACACCCTACAAACGACCGATGACAAAGAAAGGCTTTTTCCACAGCTATGAGTTTGTATACGATGAATATTACGATTGTGTAATTTGCCCGAACAACAAGGTTTTAAAATATTCCACGACAAACAGAGATGGATACAAGGAGTTCAAAAGCAACCCAAAAGATTGTGAAAAATGTCAATACCGAGATAAATGTACAAATAGTGAAATTCATCAAAAGATAGTTACAAAGCACATATGGTCTGATTACATAGACTTGGCGGAGGATATCCGACACAGCGAAAGAGGCAAGGAAATTTATTCGCTGCGAAGTCAGACAATCGAGAGAGTCTTTGCAGATGCAAAAGAAAAACACGCTATGCGTTATACGTTTATAAAAAGCCTTCCGAGAGTGCAGAATTGGGTAAGGCTTAAATTTGCTGCAATGAATTTAAAAAAGCTGGCAATGTGGGCATAGGGATTCCCCACATTACAGTTTTATTTTTTGAATATACTGCAAAATTTGAAAATCATCGAAAAAAATCATCGTCTTCTTATTGCGAAAACGATGGTTTTTTGACAGTCTGAAACACCTATTTAACAGGTGTCTTTATTTTATGCCTATTCATTTGTTTCTGCTATGTATGCTCTTTTTGCTCTTTTCAGTGTGCTTATACTAATTCCTGTCATTTTCTCCACTTGCTTGTAAGAGTGTGCCGCTAATAATTGTAAAGCTAGTTTAATTTGTTCTCTGCTAAACTTCTTAGGCCGACCCTCTTTAAAGTTTGGATTTAGTTTAGCTAACTCTTTTCCCTCTTGTGTACGTTCTATAATCATGTTACGTTCCATTTCTGCTACTGCTAACATGGTTTGAAGAAAGAACCTTCCCATTGTGGTGTTTTCCAGTAAGCCTACATTGAGCACATGCACCTTTACATTCCGTTTGAATAAGTCATCTATAATTTCTATTCCCTCTTTTGAGTTTCTGGCAAGGCGATCTAACTTAGTGACCACTAAAGTGTCTCCACTTTTTAGAGCAGCTAACACTTTTTTAAATTCTGGTCTATCCACTTTCGTTCCTGTTATTTTTTCTTGATAGATAATTTCACAAGATTCTGATTTTAATTGACTGACTTGTACTTCCAAATCTTGGTTTTTACTACTCACTCTTGCATACCCGTATTTCATTTCAAATTTCCCCAAAAAAGCCTTAATTTTCGTGTTCACTTTTGACCACAAGTTTTGATACAAGCAAACATACTGATTTTACTACATCGCATTTTCGATGTCAATACCGGGTTAAGTATTGACAGTGGTAATAAAAACAGAAAAGACACCTATTTAACTGATTTAAAAAATAATGATTCGTTCAATTGACATTATAGCTAAATCTTCATACGTTAATTCTAACTATACTTTTAGGAGGGGTTAATATGATTACTGTAACTGATACTGATTTCCAAAAAAATTTTGAAAAATATCTTCAAGCTGTTCAAAAGGGGAAAGAAATCATTATTCTTAAAAATGGCATTGAAATTGCAAGGCTTATATCTAAAGAAAATACGGTTTCTTTACTTACAGATTCACTCGTTGTAACTTTGAAAAATGATTATGACGAAAGTGAAATAAAGGCAGAAAGGGCAGCAAAGTATGAAAGTATGGATTAAAAGTGTACACAGATAAGTCTGAAACCCCGCATAAATCCTAGACTCACACTCCCCTATAAACAAGAATAAACAAGCATTAAACATGATGCAGCATCGCAA
>JAUNIE010000069.1 GCA_030523605.1 Clostridia bacterium
ACGACCGTTCCCATCAATAAAAGGATGTATACCTTCAAATTCAATGTGAAATATCGCAAGCTTCGTAACTATATGTTCCGTGCTTCGCTCAAAATCAAAAAGTAATTTTTCCATTTTTTCACCTATGAGATACGGTGGTGCAGGCTCATGCAATGCACCCATAATCCTAACGGGGACACGACGATAAACATCTTTATTTTCATGCGTATCCGCAAGCACCAAATAATATATTTGCTTCATAGCATTTTCGGAAATCGGAACATTATCGTCTCAGTTTAAAGTTTGTCAGAATTATGGTAAAATTGGATAACCGGACAAATAAAGGAGCGAAAAAATGAAGGTAGCATTTTTAGATAGAGACGGCACGATAATAAAAGATTACCCCGACAGAGAATGGGGAAAAATCAAAACTCCCGAATTTTTAGAGGGTTCCATAGATGCCTTGCGATATATAAAAAAGCAAGGTTTCGAAATAATCATAATAACGAATCAATATTTAATCGGAGAAAAAATAATTACGTTGGAAGATTATCAAAATTTTAGCGGTTTGTTTCTGAAAACATTGGAGCAAAATAATGCTCAAGTACTTGATGTTTTTTATTGCCCTCATGCAAGAGGTGAAAACTGTGATTGTATAAAACCAAATCCAGGTCTTTTAAATCAGGCTTTAGATAAATATCCAAATATACATTTAAGTACATCTTTCTATGTCGGAGATTCTTTATGTGATAAAGAGCTCGCAGAAAGCTTTAATCTCACATTTTACGGAATAAACATACCCTGCAAAAACAAAATAAGCGCTTTGAACCAAGTAAAAATATTTTTGTAAATTTAGAGGTGAAAGTCGTGAAAAAATCAATATGTTTGCTCATCTGCTTGTTTTTTGGATTGATTACGCTTTGTGGGTGCAAAAAAGATAATACCCCCGAGCAAAGCTACTCAAAATATTTTGAAAATAATAGTGGCTGTGCAGTTTTCTTTAAAAATAACGAGTATTACATATGTAACAACGAAATGGCAAATATTCAGAAATCGCCGTGTTCTACGTTTAAAATAGTGCTTACTCTCGCCGGATTAAAGTATGGTGTGTTACAAAATGAAAACACAGTAATCAAATGGGACGGCGAAAAAAGATATTTCGATGAGTGGAATAAGGATTTAAGTTTAAAAGAAGCTTTTAATTTATCGGCCGTCTGGTATTTTGAAAAAGTAGCAAATGAAATTGGAAAAGAAAAATTAGCAGAATTCGTAAATAAAATTTCTTATGGCAATAAAAACACATCGGCAGAAATCCCTTTTTGGCTCGATTCATCACTAAAAATCTCGCCTAAAGAACAAGTGAACTTTTTGAAAAATTTGTTTGAATATAAGCTCGACATTGATAATCAACACATAGAAACATTAAAAGAAATTATGAGAAAAGATATTATAAACGGCGGAATACTGTATGGCAAAACCGGAACAAGCGGTGATGGTAACAATGGCTGGTTTGTTGGATTTTACGAAAAGGATAACGAAAAAACATATTTTGCAATTAACTTATCTGCGGGAGAAAACGTTTCAGGCAAGCAAGCCGAAAAAACCACCAAAAACATAATTACTGATTATTTTTAAAAGCTTTTTTGTATAACAACTCATGAATTCAAGGATGATGTATTAATGAATATTTATGAATATTTAGTTGAGGGAAACAAAAAATATGGCTCAAATAAAGAGCATATATGTAAATCGAATTTTAGATGTAACTCTTGCGAAATACAAGAAAAAGTAATAATTGCTCCAACATGGGAGGTAGATATTTTTAAAAACCACGTTGATTACATAAAACAAATTTCAGGTCCTACAGGGCATGGATATAGCATATATGAGCTTATCTTTGGCGATAAAAAAGTTACTTATATTATCACAGGAGTTGGTGCGTGCAATCTTATGGATGCGGTTTTAGCTCTTGGATGCACTTCATGCAAAGAAATTTTGTTTATAGGTTCGGTAGGAGCATTAGATAAAAGTATGAAAGTTGGGGATATTGTTATCCCAGAATATTCTGTTTGTGGGGTGGGCCCTGACAGATATTTGACAACTTATAACGCCGAACAAAACGATACTTATGGCAAAAAGTATTATCCAAATAAAGATTTTTTTACTAAAGTTTTAGAATCTGCAAACAAAATAGTTGAAAGTAGCAAAGTTAAAGTACATATAGGTAAAACATTTAGTGTTGATACAATATTTGCACAGTACGCTCATCTTGATGAGTTCATTAATATGGGATGCAATACTATTGAAATGGAAACATCTACTTTATTTCTTGCTTCTAATGTTGTAGGAATAAAATCTGCTGCCGCTTTTGTTGTTTCCGATAACACGGTAATAAACAAATCACTTTATAGCGGGAGAACTGATGAAGAACAGAAAAAGCGAAAAAAAGTGAAGAAAGATTTAATACCTAAAATTGCTAAAGAAATAGTTTTCGATTGTTTTTAAAATTATTTGAGGTGAGTAATATGATACGAGCAGATTTTCATGTACATACCGATTTTTCAAACGATTGCGCTGCCAGTGCCGAACATCAGATAGAAAGTGCCATAAAACAAGAACTAAAGTTTATTTGCCTTACCGACCACCTTGATATGCACTTATATTCAGATAAAAATTATGTTTTGGATATAGGCGGTTACGTTAATAAAATTAATGACCTTAAAGGGAAATACAAAGGTAGCATAAATGTTCTTTGTGGCATTGAAATAGGTTTACAGCCAAGTTTAAAAGAGGATATATGCGATAATATAGGTGGATATGATTTTGACTTTATAATCGGTTCATCACACGCAGTAAATAACATAGATATTGGCTACAATCCCGACAAATATTTTAGTGGCAAAAGCGAAAAAGAAGCTTACCGAGAGTATTTTGAATCTATCTTGGAAAACGTAAAAACTTTTAATAATTACAATATTTACGGGC
>JAUNIE010000031.1 GCA_030523605.1 Clostridia bacterium
CGTGAGCGCTTTTTTATAGTATCACAGTTTTCCTTACTGTGTCAACACTTTTTTTTAAATTTTTTTCGGTTTTACCCTTTGCATAAATTAAACGCCGGGCAAAACCGATTAAACATTCATTTTTTATAAGATTTTTGCGATTTCTGGCACTATATCACTCGTTTTTGCGTCCGTTCCACACGTGGCAACTTTCTTATTGCCGCCGCCTTTTCCATTAATTTTGGGCATCAAAATCTTTAAAATTTCATTAGCCTGCACTTTCGCAACCAAACTATCGGGCACGGCAACTATAACTTGCTTTTTATCGGTACCAACTATTCCGACCAGAATTTTCCCGAATTTATCCGAAAGTTTACCTATCTCCGAAACAGTCTTTTTGCCGCCTTCCGAAACTTCAATATAGCCGCAATCTGTATTATCCCCCGCATTTAACGGCTTTATATCACTTTCCGAAATTGGTCTTGTTTCTTCTTTTTTATGCGGTTTTACGGAAATCTCCTTTTGGATTTTTTCAAGCACCATCTCGGGTTTGACCTTAAGAAGTTTGGCAATCCGATTCAAATCGTTAATTTTTTTGCGGACATATTCATTGGCATCGTCGCCCGTAGTCGCTGTGATACGCTTAATTCCCTTGCCGATGCCCTCCGCACTGAGAATTACAAACGAACCAATATTACCCGTTTTTTCGGTATGTATACCTCCGCATAGTTCGTTCGAAACATCGCCAAAACTTACCACCCTGACGTTTTCGCCGTATTTACTTTCAAAAAGCGCCATTGCTCCGCTTTGAATCGCATCTTGAACATTCATTATTTCCACTTTACGAGATATATTTTTGCGTATATTGCTATTCACGATCCTCTCAAGTTTACCGATTTCTTCATCTGTTATCGTGCCGTCATAGTTGAAGTCAAAGCGCAGTTTATCGGGTTCAACCTTAGAGCCTGCCTGGTGTACATTTTTACCGTAAAGCTGTTGCAGTGCGCTTTGGAGCAGATGTACAGATGTATGATTATTCGATATTTTCAGTCGTCTGGTTTCATCTACGATACACTCAACCTGGTTATTAACCGCTAAACTGCCGGATTTAACCTTCCCAAAATGAATGAAAATACCCTCAGATGTCTTTTGAACGTCTGTCACTTCAAATTCTGCGTTTTCGGTTTTTATGATGCCCGTATCGGCACACTGTCCGCCTGATTCCGCATAAAACACGCTATCCGAAAGCACTAAAATGGCATTTTCGCCCTCTTCTGCCGTTTTGCATTCTTTTTCGTCTTTTATGATTTTAACTATCTCGGCCTCGCATATTGAAGAATTATATCCAAAGAATTTCGTCGCCCTACACTCCGAAAGAATTCCGGACAAATCTTTTACTAAGTTTTTGCCTGAAATCTTACCCGTATTTCTGGACTTGGATTTATGCTCCTCAAGTTTAACCTCAAACCCTTTTTCATCTAGTTCCATGTTATTTTCTTCGGCATAAACTTTTATTATATCTATCGGCAAACCGTAAGTCGTAACCAAATCAAAAGCGTCTGCCGCAGAGATTTTACTCGCCTCGTTCTTTATCGTGGCAAGTCTTTCGAGTCCACCGGTTAGAACCTTTTCAAACTGATTATGTTCTTTTTCGAATTCTTCAACTATATACGCTTTATTTGTGGAAAATTTTGCGAATATATTTTTATAGTTTTCAAGAATAAACTCAATAACCGCAGAAAAATCGAAGTTTTTAATTCCGGATTTGCCCGTAATCATCATACAGCGACGTATGAGTTTACGTGGGATATATCCTCTACCCTCGTTCGATGGAGCAACTTTTTCGGAGAGTATTAAACATGCCGTGCGCAAATGGTCTGTCATTATCAAAATATCACGTTCGGGAATTTTATTTTCGCCAAGAAGACTCTCGATTTTTTCTTTAATCGGCGCCAAGAGGTCTGTTTCATACACAGATTTGTGTCCCCCCAAAACCATTGCCAAACGCTCAAGTCCCGCACCTGTATCAACGCTCGTGAAACTAAGTTTACTGAAAGTTCCATCTGCATTCTTATTAAACTGCATGAAAACTCCCGCGTTCCATATTTCTATATAACGTTTTTTGGTATCGAATTCTTTGCCCGGAACATAGCTTTCACCTTCACCGGTATCGAAAAATATTTCCGTACATGGTCCGCACGGGCCTGTTTCTGCCGTAGGCCCCCAGAAATTATCGTCCTTGCCGCATTTTACTATATGGCTTTCGGGCATACCGACTTTACGCCAGTATTCATAAGCCTCGTCATCGCACGGTATTCCAAGTTCTTCATCTCCCGAAAAAACCGTCACATAAAGTTTTTCTTGCGGTATGTTTAGTCTTTCGGTCAAAAACTCAAACGCAAGCGCTATTGCTTTTTCTTTAAAATAATTGTTTATCGACCAACTCCCCAGCATTTGGAAGCTCGTCAAGTGATGTTTATCGCCTATCGAATCAATATCAATCGTCCTTATGCACGGCTGAATATCGCAAAGTCTCGGATACGGTGGTTTCTCTACGCCTGTAAAATAATTCTTTATGGGCGCCATACCCGAATTTATGAAAAGCAGTGTCGGGTCGTTCTTAGGTATTATCGACGAATCCGTTATTTCCATATGGTCTTTTTCTTTGAAAAATGAAAGAAACTTATCTTTTATTTCAATCGATGATAGTTTTTCCATAGTATTTTCTCCTTGTTTTTTTAAAAGTCTTATCTTTTTATTATAAAATCTAACGGTTTATAAATCAAGTGGCAGCGCAAAAAGAAGCACAAAATATTATTTAGTAAAATAAACTCAAAAAATATGTTGACAATAAAATTTATATGTAATATAATAAAAAACAACTTATAAATTGGAGGTTGATAATTATGGCAGACAGCAAACTTGAAAAAATTGCAAACTCACTAATGAAAGCGCAAACAAGAATTGCAAAATTACTTGGCACCCCCAGAATGAAAGTTATGCACACGGATAAAATGATGGAGAAAGTATTGCCTGACTATGAAAAATTGTGCGAAAAAATGTATAAATTGGCATATGCCTCCAAGCAAATACAAGATGCTGCTAAAGAGGGAGGATTTACAAATATAGAGCGCAAGGCCAGAAAGTGCAAAATTAAGATAAAATCAGAGTATGAGCAGTTCGTGAAAGCTATGAGCAAAACAGAAGGCCAAATAATTACTAAGGGTCGCCATGTACAAAGTTGTGAAGTTGCTGTAAAACAATTGCTAGATGAGTTAGAAAAGCCCCTCACACATATGCTACAAATTTATAATACAGCAGTAGGAACATATAATGGTTTCGCCGAACAAGATAAAGGACGTTTCATCACACCCTCCGCCCCAGAGCAACTTACTTTATAGCATATAAAAAAATTAAAGCTGCAGCAACTGCAGCTTTTTTATATTTATTCTGTTGTGGTGGGGTTTCGCCTGCAACCGCACGAAGTTTGATTATTATCATCTGTTGTTCGAGGCGGGAAAAATTCTTCGGTCGGGAATTCTATTCTGCTGAAAAGGTCACAAGGATTATCTGTGGAAGCCACGCATTCTTTACGCGGCACACAAAAGTCATATGCGGGAATTCTCATCTGAACATTGCGTTCTATCTGCACTATGCTGAAAAGTCCCAAACTTACCGATACAGCTTTTGCAACGTTATTCGAGCGTACAAACTCTCCGCCGAAACGTCTACAAATTGCATCAGGCACTCTACACTGCGGTTGGCGACAACAATCGTTCGGACTGCAAAGTTTTGCGGAAAGTGCGACAGGGTCGGCCACCTGGACAGTTGCTTTCGGCAAGTTACCCGTTACGGCGTTTTGGAAATCCGAATCGCCGGCCGTATAATCTGAGCTGAAAATCTTTACACTACCTTCACTTCCATAAAGAACAACCTTTTTATTATAGACCGAAAGTCCACTAACTTGCGCCGGCATGACGTTCGGTGCGATAAACGCCTCCAAATTCACCTCGAAAAAGTAGGTTATATCAACCGTATAGTAGCCCTTTCTGAACGGTATTGCTTCAAGGTCGATATACGTCGTTATTACACTGACATTCTTGACTCTTACGCTTGTAGACTGGTCGATTACGTTCTGTGCCGATTCGCTAAAATTAGCTCGCAGATTTTCTAAACAATCTTTATCTGCGCACGAATCGTAAACTCTGTAAGCGTCTATGCAAACAGATTCTTTAAACTGGTTATCTTGGCAAGAGAATGATGAAAAATTCTCCGTCATAAAAAATCCCCCCATGGTATGATTATCGGATATAGGTTACGTTCAACCTAAAGTTCCAAATTGAAATTTTGATTTTCAAAATCATACTATGAGAGAATTTTTATTTATGTTACCAACTTACGAAAGCTTGGTCAAATTTGCATAATTTGCGAGTAATTTTTTGTTTCCGACTGTATCGAAATCTATGTCGAGCATACTATCGCCCGAAACAGGTGTTACGCCGACTATAGTGCCCTCGCCAAACACGGAATGACTGACTTTATCATTAATCTGATAACTCACCTTCGGCTTTGAGCTATCAGCACCGCCTGCAACTTGTCCGAAATGATGCGCCGCCACAACCGAACGAGCTCTCATTTCTTGAGCCGAATGCGGGATTTCTTCGCCTTTTTCAAGCGTTTTCCAATCTCTGGATTTTGTTTTTTCAAGGAGGTCATCGGGGATTTCGCCCAAGAACCTTGACGGTTGGTTATGCGACGTACTTCCGAAGAGCATTCTACTACCTGAATTTAGAATATACAAATTCCTGCGTGAACGTGTGATTCCGACGTAAGCAAGTCTACGTTCTTCTTCAATTTCTTCGTCACTATTCATCGACTGCATACCCGGGAAAATGCCTTCTTCAAAACCGGGAATAAATACTGTCGGAAACTCTAGGCCTTTCGCCGAGTGAAGTGTCATCATAACAACCGCATCTGCATTTTCATCGTAATTATCCACGTCCGAAATAAGCGTTACTTCTTCCAAAAATCCCGAAAGCGTTGCATTTTCGCCGTTCTCTTCTTCATATTTTATTATATTACTGAGAAGCTCTTTTACGTTTTCTATGCGCCCTTCGGCTCCGTCACGCTCCGCCTTGAGATACGCAATATACTCTGTCCTATCCAAAAGCGTTTCATAAATATCTCTAAGAGTTACATCGGGCGAATTTGCATATTCAATCAAACCGTCTATAAGGTCAGCAAACATCTTAAGTTTCATCGATACTCTTTGAAGTCCTTCAAAACGGTCACAGTGCCTTATTACGTCTAAAAGGCTCATGCCTGTTTCTTCTGCAAGCTCTGCGGCCTGCGTAACCGTACGGTCTCCGATAGACCTACGAGGCTGATTGATTATTCTTCTGAGTCTTATCTCATCGCTCGGATTATTTATAACGCTCAGATATGCAATCATATCCTTTACTTCTTTGCGCTCATAGAAACGAAGTCCACCCAGAATCCTATATGGAATATTACGTTTCATGAAAACTTTTTCAATAACGTTCGACTGCGAATTCATTCTGTAAAGAATGGCAAAATCGCTATAATTTGCACCTCTTGCAACCGCATCTTGAATGGCCTCACCTATATAATTTGCCTCGTCATATTCGCTGTACGCCGTGTGGACTTTGATTTTATCGCCGGTTTCATTTTCAGTCCAAAGCGTCTTACCTTTACGGCCGGAATTATTATTAATAACGGCATTGGCAGCGTTCAAAATATTTTTTGTTGAGCGGTAATTCTGCTCCAAACGAATAAGCTTTGCACCAGGAAAATTACTCTCGAAGTTTATTATATTTTCTATCGTAGCACCACGGAATTTATAAATACTTTGGTCGTCGTCTCCCACAACGCATAAATTATGCGTACCTTTTGCAAGAAGATCAATTAACACATACTGTGCATAGTTAGTGTCTTGATATTCATCAACCATGATATACTTAAATTTCGAATGATACTTTTCAAGCACTTCGGGGCAAGATTTAAACAGCTTAATCACATTAAATATCAAATCGTCAAAATCCATAGCGTCCGATTCGGCAAGCTTTTTTTGATACATATCGTAAATTTCCGAAATCTTGGCGAGCCTGAAATCTCCCACCGCCAACTTCTTATATCCGTTATTATCTATAAGCTGGTCTTTTGCTCTGGAGATCTCATATCTCACGCTCTTTACGGGAAGCATTTTATCATCTATGTTGAGATTTTTCTGACATTCTTTTATAAGCCTTTTTGAATCGTCATCGTCATACACGACAAAATGATTGGTGTACCCGATTTTATCGGCATTTGCCCTTAAAATACGCACGCAAAGTGAATGAAACGTCGAGGCCCATACGTCTTTCCCGCACTCGCCCAGTGCCGAAACGAGTCTGCTTTTAAGCTCATTCGCCGCTTTATTTGTAAACGTAATCGCCAAAATATTCCACGGATTCACCTTATTATGTGCAACGAATTCCGAAACATCGTCAGCACTTCCGCCGCTACTTTGGGTGCTTTCCAGCTTTGATATCATATCTTCGGTAATTTCTTTATCCGCATCATCACTGAAATATGCGTCGCCAAACTTTATCATATTTACTATGCGGTTGACTATTACCGTAGTTTTTCCGCTACCGGCACCCGCCAAAACCATCAGCGGACCATTAATATTAAACACCGCTTCACGTTGTCTATCGTTCATTCTCTCGAAACTTTTTTCGAGGAGCTTTTTTTTGAGTTCGGAATAATGCGTTTTTAAGTTACTTTTTTTCAATTTTTGCACCGCCAAAATTTTTATTGCCGACACTGAATTTTATGCTATCCGCCGACTGAGATTTCATTACCCTACATACTATTTTACATCACTGAATCAAAAAAATCAAATTCAAAAACTAAACGGGAAATTCTACCTCTGAGAGCTTAACTTTTTCACGTGTAGGCTCTTCGTCCGTACCTCCAAACTCCAACTCTAAGGTTTCCGTAAGCACTCCACGTCCGACCACAACAGCATTTTTGTCGCCCGATTTAACCGTCGCACCGACTTTTGGCATTCTATTTAAAATATCCTTATATACGCCTTGCTCGTACTTGAGGCAACACATCAGACGTCCGCATGAACCCGAAAGTTTTACGGGATTAAGCGGTAATTGCTGGTCTTTTGCCATTTTAATCGAAACCGACTGAAAATCATTGAGAAAATCCGAGCAACAAAACTTTCTCCCGCACGGCCCCAAACCGCCGAGCATCTTGGCTTCGTCCCTTATGCCTACTTGCCGTAGTTCAATGCGTACTTTGAAAATATAAGCAAGGTCTTTGACCAAACTTCTGAAATCGACTCTTGAATCCGACACAAAATAAAATATGAGCTTGCCCCTATCGAATGTATATTCTGCGTCGATAAGCTTCATTTTAAGTTTATGCTGCAAAACTTTTTCTTTGCAAACTTTCAGCGCTTTGAGTTCTTCATTACGCTTTGATTCGAGCGACTTCAAATCTTTTTCCGTCACTTTTCGAATTATATACTGTTCGGGCATATCGCCGCTGTTTTTATGCGCCTCGTTTACACTCAAAACAGTCCCGCACTCAAGCCCGAGCTTAGTCTCGGCTATTATTTTATCGCCCTTTTTTATAGTCTGGTCTTTGCAAAGATAATAGTAAATTTTCCCGACTTCCCTAAACCTTACGCCGATTATTTTCATTTTTTCACCTCAGTTGGTCAAAGCCGCCATTATACGGCATTTCAGTAGATTTATATTAATGTTGTTCTCAAAAATTTTGATTAAACTGTAAAGTCCCTCAATCATCATGAGAGTCTCTTTTTGCTGTGAACCTTTACCCGCTGCCTCTCGGATTAATTTATGCAAAATCATTTCAGTCAGTAACTTTAAATAATTCCTGTCGTTTGGCGCATCTGCCACGAGCCTCATAATATTCTCGGCATCGCCCGCCGCAGCGCATTTTGCTATATTCTCAGCAAGTTCATTCATTTCCGAATTTCCTTGTGCCGCATCCAAATCCGTACTGCCGGAATATATCTGACATCTTGAACGCACCGTCGGCAGCACCGCTGAAACGCTCTTACAAATAAGTATAAAATTTACATTTTTGGGCGGTTCTTCCAAGATTTTGATAAATGCATTTTGCGCCTCATCTGTCATAAGTTCGGCGCTTTCTATAATATAAAATTTTTGATATCCTTCAAGAGAAACTATATGCGCATCTTCTCTTATTTTTCGGATTTCTCCGATTTTTATCGAGGCAAAATCTTTTTCGGGTTTCAAAATCTTGACGTCCGTATGGCTACCGCTGTTTATTTTAACGCAGTTACCACACTTTTCACAAGGTCTGCCGCTCTCCGAACCGCAAAGAATGAATTTCACCAAAGTCAAAACATTTTCAAGAGCATTTTCGGAATTTGCGTCCTCAATTATTACAGCATGCGGAAACGTTCCACGCTCCGCAGAAAACATCAATTTTTCGGTGTATCCCTCCGGTTTTACAGCTCCAGACAACATACCACTACACCTTTTCAAATCTGTCAACGTCCAGAACGAAAATTATCGCTCCGCCCACAGTAACCTCAAACGGCATACGTGTCATCGATTCAAAATATGTAGGCGTGGTATTGGCGACGAGCTGTTTGCGCTTACTGCTATACCTCGAAACAATATCTATAACTTTATTAACCTTATTATCCTCGACCCCTATAATAAGCGTTGTGTTACCCGACTTTAAAAATCCACCCGTGGAAGCCATTCTGGTAACTTGAAAACTTTCTTCCGTCAGCGCCTCCATGACAACCGACGCATCGTCTTTGCTCATTATCGCCATAACTAATTTCATAGTCTCACTCCAAATTCAAAATGTATAATTTATTAATTTGATTCTACCACATTTATTTTAAAAACTCCATAATTTGTAAGAGCATCAATTTCGTCCTTGCCTATTACTTCGCCAGGCATTACTATCGGCACCCCTGGTGGGCACGGGCAAGCTATTTCCGCCGCCACTTTACCGTAAGCGTCCTGGACGTCTACGCATTTTTTTACCGACATAACCGCTGTTCTTATACTCATGGATTTTTGCGGTAATTTTGGCAGAAAACTCTTTATTTTGCATTCTTTTTTTGCTATTTGTTTTGCCTTTTTGACGGCCATTTTTAAACGTATGCGGTCAATTTGCGTATTAAACGGCGAAGGTATCAAAACAACATAATTTTCGTCGCAAAATTCAGGCTCTATTTTAAACTTATAAAGAAAATCTCTGAATTCTTCGCCCGTAAGACCTATCTTCCACGCGCCGAGCGTAATGCGGCACGGGTCGGATACACTTTCGTCGGGGACATATAAACCCGAAGACCTCGCAAGCTTTCTCACGTCGGACACAAATTCAGCCAAGTTTTGGTATTCGGCCTCACCTCTGGTTTTCAGCCAGTCTGCGCACATGTCCATCGACGCCATAACCGAGTATGACGGGCTCGTAGAACCGAAAAGCGCCATCGCATTTTTTGCGTCATCGCAAAATTTTTCATCGTTTATATGTAACCACGCACCACCCGTTAAAACCGGCAATGTTTTATGCGCCGAGTCCGCCGACATAGTCGCGCCCTGCTCCAAGGGGTGCAGTCCCATACCCAAAAACTTCAGGTGTGAGCCATGAGCATTATCCACGATGAGCGGCACGTTATATTTTTTGCATACTTCCGAAATTGACTTTATATCTTGCAAAATTCCGTAATAGTCGGGGCTTGTTATGTAAACCGCTTTTATATCCGAATCGTCTTTGAGATGTTTTTCTATGTCTTCCTCTGAAATCCTTTTTGTAATTCCTGTAGTTTGGTCAATTTGGCGTTCGAGCCATACAGCGTCGAGACCCAAAAGCGCAAATGCTGAAATCGCCGCACGATGCACTACTCTGTCGCAAAGTATTTTACCGCCGTTTGGTGCGCAAAGACGTATCATCGCCTGCATACAAAGGGTATTTCCACCGCACGAAAAAATTGAACGCTTACTTCCATAAAGTTCAGACAAATTATCTTCTGCCTGCTTTATTATTCCTCTGGACTCATAAAGACTGTCCGTAAACGGCAATTCGGTATAGTCCAAGCTGAAAAAATCTGCATTTTTTATAGCCTTACCTTTATGGCCTGGCGTATGGAAAGATGACCGCTTTAAATTCTTATATTTTTGCAGAGAATCAAAAAGTACTTTACTCAATTTTGCTCGCTCCCAAATGAAAATTTATGAATAATCGAATTAATAAAGTGAAAAAATAACTTAAAATCTATATTTTGAAGGTGATACTAATGAAAGCACTAAACGTTTCCAAAAATGAATACTCAAAAATGACAGGCAACGCTTGCCCTGCAAGCCCGATCTGGAAAGATTTTTTCATGGCTTTCGTATTCGGAGGTGCTATTTGTACGCTCGGGCAATGGCTTTGCAATATTTATATGTCAAGCTTCATGCTCGATAAAAAAACCGCCAATACTTGGGTTTCGATAACTCTCATCGCTCTGAGTTCTCTCCTCACCGCCCTGGATTGGTACGGTAAAATCGCCAAACACGCCGGCGCAGGTACAATCGTTCCTATTACAGGATTTTCAAATTCCATAACCGCTCCTGCAATCGAATTTAAAAGCGAAGGACACGTTTTCGGAATAGGCGCAAAAATGTTTATTATGGCCGGCCCGGTCATCGTTTACGGCACAATCGCCTCGATGGTTTACGGACTTATCGTATGGATTTTTAAACTCTATTAAAATCTAGCCTCGTTGCCTACGAACCTCGTACATTAAAATCCCAGCCGCAACCGATGCATTAAGCGAATTTATTCGTCCGCTCATCGGTAGAGACACGATAAAATCGCATTTTTCACGGACAAGTCTGCCTATTCCCTTACCCTCCGAGCCTATTACAAGCGCTGTGGCTCCTTTAAAGTCGGTTTCGCACCAGCTTTGTCCTTTCATGTCGGCACCGTAAATCCAAAGTCCGTTTTCTTTGAGTTTATCGAGAGTCTGCGCTATATTGGGGACTTTTGCCACAGCTAAGTATTCAAGCGCCCCCGCCGCAGATTTACCCACAGACTCCGTAAGCCCCGCCGAGTGCCGTTTCGGAATTATCACGCCATGCGCTCCGACGCATTCCGCCGTTCTTATTATCGCACCCAAATTATGCGGGTCTTCGATTTCGTCCGCAACTATTACAAAAGGAGGTTCGCCTCTTTTTTTTGCTATTTCGAGGATTTCTTCAACGGCGGCGCTTTTTTTCGCACCCACCAAAGCGATTACTCCCTGGTGATTTCCGTTTTTTGACATCATATCAAGTTTGGCCTTTTTGACCTTCTTAAACGTTATACCGTTTTCTCGGATTTTATCCATTAGGACTTGTATCGAACCTATATGCAGTGTATCCTGCAAAAACACAGTTTCAATGACTCGGCCCGATTTCAGAGCCTCCGAAACAGCGTTCCTGCCGATTATATATTCTCCGGTTTCTTTTTTTTCGCCGTGTGACACCTAAAATTATCCCTCAATTCCGTAATCTTTCAAAAATTTTTCTACCCCTTCGAGCGTTTCTTTACTTATTACGTGCTCAATCTTACAGGCATCTATTTCCGCCGTACCTTCGCTTATTCCAAGCACTTCTTTTAAGAATTTTCTGAGTACTTTATGCTTCGAATAAACCGATTCGGCAATTTTCTCGCCCTCGGGAGTTAAAACAATTTTACCATACTTTTCTTGAATTACCAAACTATTATTTTTTAAAGATTTTATCGCCCTTGTAACGCTCGGCTTTGAAAGCCCCAGAGCTTTTGCAATGTCCGTAACGCCAACATTTTGTACGCTTTGACGCAGTATATGTATAATTTCCAGATAATCCTCCAAAGAGGCCGTTAAATATTGCAAATTCTTCACTCCTCTACTGTTTTGGAGGCTTTCCGCAAAAACCTTTATATGCGCAGCCCGAACATTTATAGTTTGAATCTTTTTTAGCTGATTTGCGCTTTTTTAGTGCGCTCAAAACAACCGCCGCAACTATCAATATCACCAGTATAAGTATTATGACGTCCGCTAAATTCATTTTTATACTTCCTTCCAAATTATCAGATAAATTTTTGAACCAGATTAAAAATTTGATATGCAAGTGCAGAAAATAAAAACGCAATAAACAGTTGATAAGCTACCGAAATGAAAATTAATTTTTTATCTTTAAATTCCCTGAAAATCGCACTGAGTGCCGCAACACACGGGGTATACAAAAGTGCGAAAACCACAAATGAGGCAGCTGAACTTTGCGAAAAACTCTCGGTTAGAATATGTGATAAATTTTCGGGATTATCGCCCGCATAAAGAATTGAGAGCGTACTGACTATGGATTCTTTCGCCATAAGTCCCGTGAGTAGCGAAACCGCCGCACGCCAGTTTCCGAATCCGCAAAGCGTGAACACGGGCGCAGCCAGATTTCCGATACTCGCCAAAATGCTTTGTGAATTGTCGCTGACCATCTCGAGGTTTACCGAAAACGACTGCAAGAACCATACGATTATCGTCGCCACCAGAATTACCGTCCCTGCACGTTCGATAAAATCTCTTGTTCTATCCCAAACACTCATAAAAACGTTTTTAAACGACGGCATTTTGTATTCGGGCATCTCCATTATAAATGGCGCATCTTCGCCCTCAAACAGCGTATCTTTGAATATCAACGCAGTCAAAACGCCTGCTAAAATCCCTAAGATATAAATCGTAAGTACCGCCGCCATTTGGTGATTTGGGAAAAACGCCGACGCAAACAGCATATATACCGGCATCTTGGCACTGCACGACATAAACGGTATCAGAAAAATTGTAAGATTTTTATCTTTTTTGCTTTCTAAAATTTTTGTACCCAAAACCGCAGGTACACTACAACCAAACCCCATTATAAGCGGCACGAAAGCTTTCCCCGAAAGTCCTATTTTTCTAAATGGTCTATCCATTATAAACGTTGCTCTCGCCATGTAGCCGCAGTCTTCAAGGAGCGATATAAGCGTAAAGAGAAGTATAACTTGCGGCAAGAACGCCACGACCGCACCCACGCCGCCGATAACAGCGTCCAAAACCAGGCTCTTCGACCAATTCGATGCGCCCACGTAATTTAAAATACTCTCAATTGAACCTCTTGTATTATTATTTATAAAATTCTCGCAAAAATTCTTAAGTACCGAACCGATCGGGCCAAATGTTATGTAGAATATCCCGAGCATGAACAGAATAAAGCAAGGTATAGCGGTATATTTACCGGTCAAGAGTTTATCCGCAATATATGAACGAGTTACAGATTTCTCCTTTTTGACGGTCTTTATGGCTTTATCACAAAGCGCACATATACCTTGATATCTCTCATCGGCAATTAAAATATCTTTGTCTTTGTCGTAAAACCTACTTATATTATCACGCATTTTTTCAATTCCGGACGCCTCATTTGCCGTAATTCCCGTTTCCGTTATGACTAGTGGGTCATCTTCGAAAATTTTTACGCTTTTAAAACGCTCGTGCTCTGAGTAACCGCTTTTTTCCGATATCATATCTCCTATTTTTTTCAGCGCAAATTCTATTTCCTGCGAATAAACAGGTCGGATTCCGAAAGTGTTTTCTTTTGAAAGCAAAATTTTTTCAATTTTTTGAAGTAAAACATCTATACCTGCATTTTTCCCCGCCGAAACCGAAACAACAGGTAATCCGAGTTTTTGTTCCAGGAGCTTTATATCTATTACTTTGCCTTTGCGTGCAAGCAAATCACTCATGTTCAGTACGAGTATAATACGGCATCCGAGCTCCATCAGCTGCGTGGTAAGATAAAGATTTCTTTCAAGATTTGTCGCATCTAAAATATTTATTATCAAATCCGGAGACTCATTTATTATATAGTTTCTGGTGACGATTTCTTCGGGAGAATACGGCGAAAGCGAATATACTCCGGGCAAGTCTACCAAGTTTATGGGGAGTTCGGTGTTTTTTACCTGACCTTCTTTTCGTGCGACAGTAACTCCGGGCCAGTTCCCGACGTACTGATAACTACCCGTCAAACTATTAAAAAGCGTGGTTTTCCCGCTGTTGGGATTGCCTATGAGCGCTATATTATAGTTTTCAAGTTCAGCGTTTCTACTCGGTACAGGCGGAAGACTGAAATGCTCCGAAACCCCCGAAAAAACAGTTTTTTTGTCTTTTAAAACTTTACGCTCTTCGTCTTTTGAATACAGTTCTATTTGTGCGGCATCGGATTTCCTGATGCTGAGATTATACCCATGAACACTTACTTCAATAGGGTCACCGAGTGGGGCGCGCTTAACGACCTTAATCCTCACGCCAGGCGTAATACCCATATCTATTATTCTCCGCCTAAGTGCACCGCGGCTACCTATTTTTTTTACAACCCCCGTCTCTTGAGGCCTCATACTGCTTAAACTTTGCACTTTGTTATCATATCCTTTGTTTTTTAAATTTTTTAAAATACTTAATTATATGTACAAACTATATTCTATCATACAATTTGGAAAAAGTAAACCTAGGCTAACTTTTTTAATTGGAATACTGCTTTTAAAAAAATCATATAAAATAAAAAAACAACAAGGAATGAAAACATTATGGTTTATAAAATTCTCATGCCCATTTTAATTGCTTTACTTTTCTTCATATTCAAAATTTTCAAAGAACCAAAACCTCTTTTAAAGTCTATAAAATCCGTATTCTTCAGCACGGCCGCACTCATAACTCTACATACTTTAAGCCCCTCCCTTGGCATATCTATGCCGATAAATCTCCCCACTATACTCACCTCAGGAATTCTGGGTATTCCTGGAATTTGTTTGATGACTATATTAAATGTCGTTTTCTAAAACTTTAAACAATCTACAATAATTTATTTTTTATAAAAAATATTATGTGTTTTACTTGCATTTTTTTTATTTACAAGATATCATGGACACATAATCAAAAATAATAATAAGCGGGGGATTTACAATGAGCGAAAAAGAATTCAATCAAAATGGGGACATCACTCCGGATTCTGCGGATTCCGAAAGCAAGAAGAAATCTGAAAAAACCGAGGAAATAACCGAACCCGAGATTAAAGAAGGGCGAAATATGGCAGTCCTTTCGTACATAGTTCCGATAATTCCTTACTTTTACAAAGACAAAGATAATAAATTCGTCAAATTCCACGCAAGACAAGGCATGAATCTTTTTCTGGTTTTAATAATCTATACCGTGGTGTATAATATACTTACAGCGACCATAAAAGTCGGGCATATTCTAAACAGGGGCGGCGCTATAATAAGGATTACGCCCTGGTGGGTAACATTTCCGCTCAGCTTAGTAGGCTGCGCACTCGCCGTTATGGACATTATGGGTATCGTGCAGGCCCTCAACGGCGAAACACAGGAACTGCCTATAATAAAAGACCTAAAAATTTTCAAATAAAATAAGGAATTCGTAAATGCAGAAAATAAAAAGCTTTGAAGTAGACCACACAAAACTTGATGTGGGGATGTATATTTCCCGCGTAGATGACGATATTGCAACTTATGACATACGTATGGTAAAGCCGAACACTCCACCTTTTTTAGAAAATTCGGGACTACATACATTTGAACATCTTTTTGCAACTTACGTCCGAAACAGTAAATTTTCGAAAAATATAGTATACGCAGGGCCGATGGGATGCCGTACGGGATTTTATTTTTTAACAAGAAGAATGAGTCACGAAGATAGTATTAATCTTGTAAAACAAACAATGGATTTTATCGCAAATTTTGACGGCGAAATTCCCGGCGCAAGCGAAAAAGAATGCGGAAACTATCTCGACCACAATTTAAAACTCGCTAAATTATATGCCCAAAAAATGTCTTTGGTTTTGAAAAATTGGAATGCGGAAGATTTAGAATATAATAAATAAAAATTTATAAATATAAAGAAAAACCGAGAGCGCTTAACTCTCGGCTGTTTAGTGCCAAATAATTTATTGCGGATTACGTTTCTGATTTATCGGCAAATATTAATGCTACAACACCGCCGGCACCAGTAGCGGCTGCTAACGCACCCCCAACAGCGGCTTCTTTACTATGTCCTGTTGCATCATTGATTATACTTCCGATACCAAGGGCCAAACTTGATACGCCCAACGAGGCCGAAAGAATTTGAAGTTTCGTTTTGTTACTCATTCCTCCCGAAATATCTGCAAGACTGTCCTCACCGATTTTTTCAATTTTTTCAGCCGGCATACTCAAAACTTTTTTCGTGTCTTTTGCCACTTGTTCGGCTTCTTCGGGAGTTAAACTGAGCCCAAGTTTTTGGAATTCGTTTCTGTACGTTTCGGCAGTCGCAGTCCCGCCCGCCACGCTTTCAATAAACTCCTTGTCATTTGCAAGTGCCTTGACTTTCTCTTCGTCATCAAAAAACGCCTTGATTTTTTCTTCGTTATTTATCATAAATAACTACCTCCTTATAAAATATTAACCTCTATCTCAGAGTTATATGAATATTATATACATAAGTTAAATATACTGCCAAGTGTTTTTTGGAAATTTTATAAAAAGTCGAGAGTGCTTAACTCTCGGCTGTTTTTTTCTTTGCTATTTTTATGTTCTTGCGTTTTCTCCCCAGAAAAACAGTGCTATCGTGCCGGGGCCTGTGTGGCTTCCCACAGTTGTGCCTATGTTATATATCTGAACACGATCCGCCAATTTTTTGAATTTTTCTTCAATCATATCCGCAAGCCATCTGGCGTCCTTAAAGCAGTGCGACTGCGAAATAAAACATTTTCCTGCATACTCAAGCCCGCCCTTTGCATTCGCTATCATTTTGTTACAAAGCTCTGCGATTGCTTTTTGCTTTGTACGCACTTTCATTCTCGGTGTAAGTTTGCCCTCTGCACTGACATTAAGCACGGGACAAATTTTTAGCATACTGCCCACAAATCCCGCCGCTTTGGAAATCCTACCGCCACGTATGAAAAAACTCAAGTCATAAGTACAAAACCAGTGATGCAGCCTAAGTTTATTTTCTTCGACCCAGTTTTTCAGCCGGTCAATGCTTTCTCCTGAATCTCTCATATCGGCAAGCGTATCCATAATAAGCCCCATGCCTGAAGAGCCACCCAAAGAATCTACTACATATATTTTTCTTTCGGGGAACTTCTTCGAAAGTTCATCTGCCGCTATTTTTGCAGAATTATATACTCCCGAAATTCCTGTTGACGTTGAAATGTGTAGTATATCTTTGCCACTTTCCAAAAAAGGAGTAAAATACTCGGTAAATTCCCCGACATTAACCTGTGAAGTTTTGACATCCGTGCCTTTCACGGTTATTCTCTCATAGAACTCCTCAGAACTCATAGTTTTACCCATATCATCAGTATATTCCGTACCATTTATAAAGTAGTGAAACTTTGCATAATGAATATCACGCTTTTCACAAAACTCATTGGTCATGTCGCAGGTTGAACATGTGCTTAAAATATAATCATTTGCCAAAAAAATCACTCTCCAATAAAATCGTATATTGTTTATGATTGTACTTCAAATTCAAAAATGATAAAATTACATAATATCCCATATGTTATAATATCTATACAATTTTTTGAAGGTGTATAAATAAATGCAAATTGATAAAAGAATTCTGAAAACACGAAATCATCTGAAAAACACATTGATAAGTATGCTCGATACTTGCCCTTTTGAAAAAATAACGGTAAAAGCGATATGTGACCGCTCAAATACTAGCCGAATTACATTTTACACGCACTATCACGATAAATATGAACTTGTGGACGACCTTTCGGAAGATATGCTTGCGGCGGCTCAAAAAGAATATATAAAGCTCCAAGAGAAAAATAACAAAAACCACAATCCGATAACCAGTTACTGCAATTTTTTGGAGTGCATACTCAATATGTATTACCAAAATTTTAAATTTTTCTCGCACACAAGCCCCACAGAAAATCCTTATTTGAATTTTTATTTTTACAAATATATTTTGAAATATTTGGAAATACACGCCAAAAAAAGAAGTTCTTCACTAAAACCCAAATATAGCCCCAAAAAAATAGCAGGATTTTTATGCTACGGGCTTTGGGGATTTATTGCCGAAGGCCTTGCCGAGAAATGCCCGATCGAGCAAATAAAATCTGAAGCAATAACTATATTAAAAGGTATACTACAATTTGAAATACTCACAAACAATAATTAAAGCGTCAATATATAGCACACCATAGCAGGCATAAAACCATTATGTCTGCTTTTTGCGTTTTTGAATATATTTTTTAAA
>JAUNIE010000070.1 GCA_030523605.1 Clostridia bacterium
GAAGGCATTACAACCAATATTTCAAATCACGAATACCTATATTCTGTCGGTATTCTGCCGATTTCTTGGTATCCGTTAAGATACTTGATTCTGTTTCCGTTTTTTCGGGTTCCGATGATTTCAACGCTCCCGAATATAGTTTCGTTCGCTTTAATTTTTTCTTCCAAAACGTTCACAAAAGCTTTGTATCTCATGGCATCTATATATCCTTCACCAATTAAAGCTCTTTTACTTTCGCCGTCAACTACAATATCATCAATATATCCACGCTCTAAAACACCTATCATAGTGGCATCCTCAAGTATTGGCACTCCGTCCTCGATACCTGTTTCGCCATGACCTAAGATTTCTGTTCTTTCATCGTTAGTAAATTCGCAAGTTATTGAGATTCCTTTTACGCTCTCAAGATTATTTTTACAATACTCCTCAAGCCATGTAATACCATTTTTGTTATGCTGCGATTTATCTTTATAAATCTCATGCAAAATCACTTTTACTCGCCGTCTGCCGTCTTTGTCATCTTTGCTGGAAAGCTCTAATATTCTCAACTTCTTCACCTCCTTTTATTAGTCGTACATAATATTTAAAAATTCTAAAACCTTTTTAATTCCTAACTTTTCCATACAATACTTGTATTGATTTGGGTGCGTAATTTTCATTTTTTGAAATCTGTTAGGTTCTTTTTCTCTATGGCAACCGAACATACAAAACATACAACCCGTCCTACTAAGTTTAGTCGTATAGTAGTTACCATTTTCATGCTTTTTTATTTCTCCGTACACCGAGCAATAAGGTATGTTATACGTTTTTAGGTACTCTAATATATCATTTTCTTGCCAAAATGATAAGGGACTTGATTTTGGGTTTGTCATGTTAAATCCATTACAGCCATGTTTGTACCAATGCTGTCTGCGTAATAAGCTTTCGCAAGCCAATGTGCCTACAATAGGTTTCAATTTCGTCTTTCTTTCAAATTTTTTAATAGGTCCTTTTTTTAATACATCGCAGCATTTTGAGCTTATTTTGAAGGGTGCATCAATTAAAAATCTCCATTTGGGGTAATTGTATTTACTGAGGTTACCATTTTTATCTAAAAACTCATTATTCATTTTGCTCATAGCATCAATGTACGTTTTTTTTCGAATTGTTTTTGATAATCGTGCATATTCTATAACTTGCGATATTTCCTTGCTGACAACTGGGTATCCATATTTTTCGAGTACTTCAACAAAACTCATATTAGGTTTTATAATTTCTACATCATTTTCTTCATCTTTAATTTTGCGTACAAATTTTTGAATTTCTGGATATTCAAGACCAGTATTCACGAACACACTTTTAACGTCAGATACGCCTATTGTGGTTTTTACAATGTGCCTCAAGACCGTACTATCTTTACCACCACTAAAACTGATATATACATTTCCTTCCCAGTAGTCATACCATTGCTTTATTCTTTGCTGGCTTAGAGTTATTTTTGCTTCTAATGGTAGCGATTGTTTTTGTTTAAGTGCTAATTGGCTAAATTCTTCACTTACGATATAAATTCCTCCTTTTTAATACTTTCTCGGAACATCGTTTGAATTATTAGTCTTGGACTTTTCGGTATTTTCGTTTGTAACGTCAGCTTTTTCGGGTCTACCACCGCTTTTTGTGGAAGCAGTAAAGGAAGTAAGGTGAGGCTTGAATTTATCGTCCCACTTTTCTTCTTTTTCCATTTCCATAAGCGATAGATATGCTTCTGGATTGATTCCTGTGCTTGCGATCCACGCTGCAAGAGAGCCACGACCAAGTGTATAAAGCTCCTTCATTTGACTGACGAATTCTTTTCTATTGACTATCGAGCAAGGAAGATAATAAATATCAATTTTTTTGCCATTTATGAGGTTTTCGTTTATAGCTTTTACAAGCTCATACGAAATACTTTCGACCCATGAATATACTTGACTAATAACTAACTGCAAATTGTTTTGCTGACTGGAATACGATGAAGATGCCCCCGAAAGTAGACTTGCCGCAAAACCTAAATCCGTACAAATGTCATTCTTTAGGTCTTTTTCACATTCATCTTTGAAAAGCGATGTGTCAACATCAAGCTTGTTAATCTTAGTACCGCTCGCAACAGAAAAGAAGTTAGTACCACCAGAATTTGCTCGTTTTAAAATTCCATCTTTAACCATTTCATGTTGCTGTTTTTGCTGATTTTGTGTTAAAGCACTCGTTCCGGGCTCTTTGCCTTGCGGAAATTCCATATAGAAAATTCGACTATTAATTTCTGATAGAACATTTCTTTTAGTGTTAGTCCAATAGTCCGAATACAAAATATCTTTAATAGCTTGAAGCACAAGAGGGCGACCCCACTTTTCTTCACGGCTACTTCTGATTTTCAGTGTTATGGTTTTAGAAGCATCTAACACATACCAATTAGGCAGACCGCTGTTTTTATTTCTCTTTGAAAAAGCTTCTCTTATTTCTTTCGGGTAGCGTTTAAGCTTATTTTCAAGCTTCTCACCACTAAAGTTAGTAAAATAATTAAGGTCAAATGCAATTTCATAGCTGCCATTTTTAATCCCCACAATCTGTATGTAGTCAATCGGCAAATTGCAAACAGAAACATTTAGTTCATTTGAATTTATCTCTGAGATGCTTTTAACATCATATTCTGCCATGAATTTTTGATTATTTCTTGGCTTTTTGACCGTTTCCAAATATGAAACACTGACACCATAAATCATTGCTCTAAAGAGCATATCTCTGATAAACTCTTTATCTTTAATTTTCCGAAGTATATTCTCGGTTCGTTCT
>JAUNIE010000071.1 GCA_030523605.1 Clostridia bacterium
TGATAATAAAGATTTTTTAATTTTCTTTAAAGTTAATATTTTTTCAAGTCCATCATAAGAATACATATCAGCACCTCTTTCTTTACTTATTATACTCTAAAAACCATAGAAAGTAAAGATTTTTAAGAACAAAAGTAAAGATTTGTACATAAAATGCCCCCCTGGGGGAGTAAAAATCCCTAAATTCGACAGGAATCGATTCGGGCGTGGGGCATCGCGCAAAAAAAGTTTAATTCAAACAGGGTATTAATCCCCCACCATTAATAAAAAAATTAAGGGAAGTGAATAAGTGGCAAAAGGCGGCACAAACAGAGGCGGCAGAAGAGTTAAAGCCGGCAGCAAACCGGATGCTTTGACAGATAAAATAGCAGCCGGAAAATCCGCAAAAATATTTGAACCGATAGATTTTGATATTGATTCAGATTTTGAAACCAATAACTTTATGGACACAGCCGATTTAGAAGGAGAAAACATTCCGAAACCAAGTGAATATTTAAAATCTAGACAAAAAGATGGTTCTCTACTGGGCGCTGATAGAATTTTTAATGAGACGTGGCTGTGGCTTAAAAAACGAAAATGCGATAAATTTGTCAATCCAAGACTTGTGGAATCATATTCTCAAGCTTTTGCAAGGTATATCCAATGCGAAGAAGCTATTAGCAAATTCGGATTTTTAGGTAAACACCCAACAACCGGTGCTGCTATTGCCAATCCATTTGTACAAATGAGTGTTTCTTTTCAAAAACAAGCAAATTTACTTTGGTATGAGATTTTCGATATTGTAAAACAAAACTGCACCACGGACTTTTCAGACACTCCCCAAGACAATGTTATGGAACTTCTCCTAACTGCGAGGAGGAAAAATTAAAAAGTGAATATAGATCCAACATGGTTTCTGACGGCGATTTCGCTATCGGGAACCATTTTAAATGTTCGAAAAAATGTACTGTGCTTCTACATATGGCTAATTGGCGACATTCTTTGGTGTACGTTTGATTTTACGCAAGGAATGTACGGCAGAAGTTTACTTGATTTTATTCAGATTATTCTTGCGATTTGCGGAATTGTGTCGTGGAAAAAAGACAATAAGGCTCTTGGGGGAATGCAGAAATGAACATAGAAAAAATAAAGATTTCAAAACTTAATCCGGCAAAATATAATCCGAGAAAAGATTTAAAGCCCGGAGATTCCGAATACGAAAAACTCAAGCGAAGCATGATGGAGTTTGGCTATGTAGAGCCGATTGTATGGAACAAAAGAACAGGAAATATCGTGGGAGGACATCAGAGGTACAAAATTCTTAAAGAAATGGACTACAAAGATGCCGAATGCGTAGTGGTCGACTTGGACGAAGAACATGAAAAAGCCTTGAATGTGGCATTAAACAAGATTAGTGGCGAGTTTGATATTCCGCTTTTAACGGATTTACTAAGAGATTTAAGTGTGAATGACTTTGATGTGTCACTCACAGGCTTTGATGAAGACGAAATTTCAGACTTATTCTCTGATGCAAATGCAAAAGAAGGCAAAGACGACGACTACGATGTTAACAAAGCCCTAGAAGAGGCCACGTTTGTAAGTCAAGGCGACTTATGGCAACTCGGAAAACACCGAATGCTCTGCGGTGATGCGACCAATTCCGAAGATTTAAATCGGCTTATGAGTGGTGAAAAGGCGAACCTCATAGTCACAGACCCGCCGTATAATGTGAATTTCGAAAGTGCGAGCGGACTTAAAATCAAAAACGACAAGCAAGATAACGAGAAGTTTTATCAGTTCTTGTTATCCTCTTTTAAAAATATGGCCGAGCATTTGGCTGATGGTGGTTCGGCATACATCTTCCACGCAGATACGGAAGGCCTTAATTTCCGAAAAGCATTTATTGATTCGGGATTTCATTTATCGGGAGTGTGCATCTGGGCAAAAAATTCGTTCGTGATGGGGCGTTCTCCGTACCAATGGGGTCACGAACCGATACTCTACGGGTGGCTTAAAACAGGCAAACACAAATGGTACGCAGGCAGAGCAGAATCTACAATTTGGCATTACGATAAACCTAAGAAAAACGGTGAACACCCGACCATGAAACCCATTCCCCTGCTTTGCTATCCGATAAAGAACTCATCTGCGGTTAACAGTATCATTCTTGATACTTTCGCTGGTTCGGGAAGTACACTTATGGCTTGTCAGCAAATGGATAGAATCTGCTACTGCATGGAACTCGACCCGAAATACGCATCTGTAATTATTCGAAGATATGTAGAATCTTACGGCGATGAAAATGTGTTTTTGGTTCGAGGAAATGAAAAAATCCCATACTCAAAGGTGACCGAAAATGTCAAAAAGTAAACTTACATTAGGGTCGCTATTTGACGGGTCGGGAGGATTTCCGCTTGGCGGTTTAATGTGCGGTATAAAGCCGATATGGGCAAGTGAAATCGAGCCGTTTGCGATAAGAGTGACGACAAAGAGACTCCCTTTTATGAAGCATTTAGGCGATATTAATGCGGTAAATGGTTCACAAATTGACCCGGTCGATATCATAACTTTCGGTTCTCCGTGCCAGGATATGAGCATTGCAGGAAAACGAGAAGGCTTGGACGGCAGTCGTTCAGGTCTTTTTTATGAAGCAATCAGAGTTATCAAAGAAATGAGGCAAAAAACAAATGGAAAATATCCAAGATACTGCTTGTGGGAAAACGTGCCGGGAGCACTGTCCTCAAACAAAGGAGAAGACTTTAAAAACGTGCTCGAAAGCATCTGCCAAATCAAAGAAGATGTTTCTGCTTCTA
>JAUNIE010000032.1 GCA_030523605.1 Clostridia bacterium
CTCCTGCCACTGGAGCAAAGCCTGCTCACGGCCCCGGGGTAAATCCCGCAAAAAAAGCGCCTTCGCATAGTGAGGATATATCATCTCACGTTAAAACGTCTAGGGATTTTTTGAGTGGTTTGAAAAAAACAGATGGTTCTCCTGCAGTGCTTGAATTTGATAAATTTAAGCCTGACCCAAGCGATACAACTCATACACCTGAAGATCAGTTTTTCTGGCATAAAATGGGTGAACAACTTGATTCTCTTTATAAAGGCGGTAAGCTCACTGCCGAAGCCAGAAATTCTGTGAAAGATGTACCGGAACCAATTTTGGAAAAAACTGTTGATGTTGAAGGTATGGAGCCTAAAAAATTTAATGGTCCTCTCAGTGATGACGGATATGCAAAATATTCTTACGGAACATTTGGTTATCCTATTGTAAAATATTTCAAGGAAGTGTGGCCCGGTGTTGGTCCTTTTGTACCCGGACAAGTGCTTTTGAGGAAAACGGAAGAAGCATTAAATCCTGATGGAGATATTAAACTTTATCAAATTATTCAGGCTGCCAGCCAAACCAATGGATTGGAATCAATTAATGAATCTCATTCTCCGCTGAATATCCAAAAAGTCGACCATTCGCAAGGTCCCACGGTGTGTTCTCAATCTCTTACCTCTTGGATTAAGAGAGAGGCTATGTATGAAGATGGTAATTTACCCGATTCTGCGGCAGATTTGCTCGAATATCTTGTAAAAGAGGGAGTAATAGAAGAATCTTCCGATTATGGTGAACCCTACTACAAGGTGACAGATAGTTATACAATTGACAGTGATGATCTGTTCTATATGAATGGTTACCTGAGACCGTCTGTTCTAAACGATACCGGGAAGGCGATTTTAGCAATGGCTATATCTAAAAATTTGGCAGGATATATGAGCCAAAGAAGTTTGAGCGATGAGGATGTGGGTAATAATCACGGCAACAAACAGAAGACTGCGTTTACTATGTCTTTCTCGGCAGCGATGAGTTACCAGGGCCAGACAAGGCCTCAAGATAACGTTAGCTATGCGATGAATTATATGTGGGTTTATCCTCAATTTGAAAACGTGGTAAAAGATGGTATCCGTGCTTCAGCAAATTTATCTGATGACCATTTGGTAGTAGTTCATTTAACAGGACTGGGACAATTTAATTTTAGAAATCCTCCTGGTATTCACCAAGTGGCTTTAAACAATATAGTTAAAAAGTATGAGAGTAAGTTAAAACAAAAGAATATATTAATAATTGCGCACTGGGAAAGAATATCTGATGATAATGTATCATCATATACAACTCAGATAAAAGATGGTATAGGAAAAATTGAGCAGTCTTATAATGGCCATAAACAATTAGGTTTTGGGCATGGACAAAGTGTTGATGTTGGTAAGTTTTTTGCATAACGAATATTCCCTCCTTACTTATTTTATAGGTGGGGGGGATTTTTGATATGTTTTAGAACCTGCATATAAACTTGCTGATAAAAATAAAATAAAAACTCTATATTTTTTATAAAGTTCTTGACAAACAATTTTTTTGGATTTATAATGCAACTAATATTATGCAATTGATATATAAATCGCTTGATGTTTAAAATATTTTTTAGAGGAGATGTGTATTTATAGGAACAAGATTTAAACCTTTAACGCAGTTTAGAAACAAAGATGAAATTAGAAGGGCGATGAAACTTTCTGTTTCATCAACAAAAGTTTTAGTTGAAAAGGGAATAGCAGGTTATCTCAGGGATATGGATAATACCAAAGAAGGGTTTCCAAATAAGTTGGCCGTTTATAATTGGATGGCAACGAGAGATTTCAATTTGGTACTCATATTCTTGGCTATGTGTAACTACGCTGTCACAAAAAGTCAGCAAACCGGAAAAGGTGATGTGCTGAACGAACTGAAAGCACACGTCAGTCAGCTTAATAACACATTTACTTGTATGGTGAATTTTAAGAATAATAAATATCAGGTTGACACAAACAATTTACCTACTCAATTAAACAAAATATTGGATCCTATTCTTAATACCATATATGATGGTTTCACATACAATTCGAAAACCAAAAAGGTAGAAGAAGATCCCAACGATGAACGCAAGAAAAGGATAATAGCTAATTTAAAAAATGAAATTCCGAAGAGAATGAAGAATATAACAAACTGGGTAATAAACGGCCCTGACGTTGGTGGAGCGTTCTTATACATTTGTGAGAAGTTGTGGAAGGTAACTCTGCCGCCTGAAGTGCGTGAAAAAATAGGTGCCGCTACAAATGGTGGCAAAGAGCCTAAATTTAAGAATGAGTTGTTTAGTAGACTTTTGGAGTATCAAAATACTGGTTTTACTCTTCATATACCCAGCGAAGAGCCGGAAAGATCAATGGCAATTGGTGAACAAAATTTAAATAAGTTTTTGATTTCGAGCCGCAAAGTAGAAGAAACAAAGGAATTTTTGGAATATTTAGAGCAAAGAGTTATAAGCGGAGGTGAAAAATATAAGCATATTGATAAGGTGCTGCTGGATTGGTACGAAAAATATGGTGTCCCGGATGGCTTTGTGAGTAAGTTTAAAAAAGGCCCTGATACATCGACTCCTGTTCCAGGCCCTGCCGAAGTAAAAACATCTAATAAAGTTTGGTGGCCGAAATCTCTAGGCGACAACCCGAGTAGTGATGATATAGATGCTTATAAATTACTCTTTAAGAATGGACATGATAAACTGTTTGGAACCCTTGTAAAAGTGGGAGAAGACGAGGCATACGTTCCAAATACAGTAAAATTAAAAACTAATCTTGAAAAAGTTACATCTGATGATACAAAAAATAAGCTTGACAGTATTATCAAAGCACTTATTGCGGTTGGTTCAGAATGGAAAATGGTCGAAATAAACGAGCAAATTGAGACAACCGGGGATCCAATTGGAAAAGACCAGTGGGTCATGGCCTTAAAATTACGTAATTCAAAGTATAACTCGGTTTCGAGCTCAGCTTTTGTCCCTGCTCCGGCTCCAGGCACGCAAGGGGGTACAATTCCGTCTCCAGCTCCTGCCGAAGAAAGTAAAACCCGTAAAGTTTGGTGGCCGGGAAGGTTGGGAGAGCCCTCGGCGGATGATATAAGAATATACAAGTCTTTGTGTGCAACAGAAACTCCTAATATACTAAAAGGAAATAAGGTAAAAATAAATTCTGAAACAGCTGCTGTACCTTTTTTTGATACCATAGAAGAAAACTTTAATAAGCTCACGTCAATAGAAGATAAATACACAGCTGCGAGAATTTTAAGAGGATTATCTGAGAGCAGTTGGGAAAGTATTAGTCTGGGTAAAGATATAAATTTAACCGAAGAACTTGCAGTATATGCTAGAGTTCAGGCGGCGTTGCAAAGAAATTGGACGGATAAGCGAATTCTTGGAGTCTGGTGGCCTAGTACAAATCCTACAGCTCCTATACCGGTTGCTGACAGAGAAAAATACAAAGCCCTGTTTAGAGAATTTGGTTCAGGTTCGGGTCACCTGAAATGTGAACAATTGGGAGCGACTCTGTGTTTACCTGACACTGAAAATTTGAAAAGTGATATCGGAAATTTGTTACGGGATGGATTTAATAACTGGATTCTTAGAGCCTTAGCAGATGATGAAACTTTTTGGAGACGTACTTGGATATTAATAGAAGATATTAATAATGTTAAAAGAAAATCCAACGTAGACAAAGATGACTGGGTTTCCAGAATGAAAAAACTGTTGGAGGACCATGATAAATCCAAATCACAGTCGCCAAAAGCTCCAGCCCCGGCTCCAGCTGACACAAAAAAATCAAAAGTGTGGTGGCCTAAATCTTTAAGCGATAAGCCGAGTGATAGCGATATAGCAATCTACAAATCTTTGTTTGCAGCTTCGGGTTCCGCAGGCGAATTAAAGGGGAATTTGGTGAAAAGAGATGCCAAAGAAGCGTTTTTACCGAACGCATTCTTAAAAAAAGAGGAGTTTGAGGGTTTGCCGCACAAGGATAGACTTGAAAAAATTATTGGTGCGCTGGTCAAAGATGGTGCTGAATGGATAGCTGTTGAAATCGATGCAGAGATTGAAAAATTGCGTGACGCAACTTATACCCAATGGGTTAGCAAGGTAAAAGCTGATATGCATAAAGATCTTTCAAAACTTGCAAACGAAAGCAAACTTAGTGCAAAGGTTTATGAATGGTATGGAAAAAAACAAAAAAGAAATCCGTTGTATTTATTCTTAGAAAGCATTCCACAACTCAAGAGTATGTTGACACATCCTGCTTACGGCGAAAATGGTGATGTTATATGGGATAAAACACTGTATGAAACACTTAATAAAGAGTTTTTGAAAAAGTACAAAGATGAGAAAGCTGATGCGGCAACGCAAGAAAAGATTTTGTATACACTTAGAAGCCAAGTTTACGGCATAATCGCTTTTGACAAAATGCAGGATTTATCCCAACGTTGGGAAGCATTACCCGGACCAAATGATAAGTTGGCAGACGCTTTGTACAACATTGTAGGCAGAGGAAAACTAGAAGGTATTGAATTAAAGTTCAAAGAGGAGATTGAAAAAACAGCTATAGAATCGGTGACTGATGCATTTATAGCAACTATTAAAAAAGTAATGCCAAGTATGATGCAATACACTGACTTAAGAAAAGAGCTTAGAGGATATTTGTTGCTAATTGAACAAGAAATTGCAGAAACAGATACCGAAAAATTTGGGCAGATGTACATTTTAGAAACAATATTCGAAAAATACGGTTGGAAGTTGGTGGGTAATGGAGTAAATCCGCAATATTTTAGATTTGTCCACGGTGAAGTAGCGGATATCACCGGTCAAACATATCCGAAATTTTTGGACAAATACGTCAGGAAGTAAACTGTTTTTAGTGGCAGTGACCCCTTATCTAGTAATAGATAGGGGGATTTAAATTTTTTAATATAATGTGGATACAAATATGCTTATTTATAAAAACGTTTGGCGGAGAATGTATAAATAAAATGCCGGAGTATAAGCGTTATATTGAAAGTAAAGACTATGAAAAATGGAAAGAAAGAAATGGACTAAAATAAAAAAATCGATCCGCTCGAAAGAGCGGATTTCTTATGTAAATTATTTGTTGTTTTGCTGCGAAACTTTTTCTTCATACCGTGGGCTGAGTTTAAATACAGAGATAATCCAACCCGCAACTGTTAATATGAATACGGGGATTATCGTGTATAAGTGAGCGGAAATTTTGCTTCCTACCGCCAAAACATTCGTGAGGAACGCATTTATAAGAGCTGAACCTGCTTTTCCACCTCTGCCCGAAATAATTTCAACTGCAGCTTGACCTTTAGTTTTTGTGTCAACGTCAAGTGGACGATAGGCCATATTTTTTGTTGCATCAAACAAAGAATACTTGGTGCTCCTTATAAGTGCGACGACTATCAATCCTATCCACGATGAAGCTACACCGATTGGCATTCCATATAAGCTCGGATTTCCATTATTGGCATAAAAACTCAGGCCGAAAAATAATAATCCAAATATAAGCATTATGATAGGTGTAACACCGGCGCAAAATTTCCAGCTGAGTTTTCTGATCATATAAGTGCTGAGAATCGTAATGCATATCGTAAAAGTGCCTACAATAATCGATTGCATACCCATCATGGCGGCATAATTGTTTGGGTCGGGGAATGAATGCTTAAGCTGAGCTTTCCAAACAGTTTCCAATAGATTGTCCGATATTCCATATGTCAGGACAAGAAGTGCCATAAGCGCAATATATGGTTCTTTGACGAGCATTTTTATACCTTCAAAAACGTCTATATCTTTCTTTTTATGCATTTTTTTGGAAGGTAGTCTAAATTGTACGGGGTCGCAGTATTTTGGGTCGGGAACGATAACAGCATTTATGTAATAGAATATTATCATTGTAGTTATGGCAAACAAAATGCAAAGGCTAATAAGTATTTTTACATTGCGCTCAAATTCTGCTCCGCTAGCTTTCGACATAGCTTTCAAAACTCCGCCCGAAAGTATTACCCCTATGCTTGAGATGAGCGAATAAAGCGCATAAAATCTCTTTGCTTCATCTTCTTTGGTGATTCTGTTCGCAAATTGCCAAAAAAGTGAGGACAGTGCAATTGTACTCCATGTTTCGGAAACCACATAAAACAGTGTGTAGCACCAGTTTGTAAAACAAGGAATTGTGTAGTGAAGAAAGTCGGGAAATATTTCTTGCAAATGGCGTACGGTTGCTTCGTTTGCGTGTAAAACATTCACGTTCGGCAATAATACAAAAAGGAATACTGTGTAAAAAGCTATGAATAAAGATATCATTATATAGAAAGTTTTAGTACTTCCGAACCTGTTGATAAAAAAAGTAAACAACATTACGGCAAAAAAAGCTGCGGGCATGACAAAGAACAGTTTCAAAACAGGCATGAGCTCCGTCCCACCGCAAATCGCATAATGTTGTATAAAAGTATCTTTTAAATTGCGCACCATAGCATAGACGAACAGTATGCAAAACATAAGCATACTCATTGGCAAGAATTTTTTCAGTTCATATGCGTGTATTGGCCAAAATATTTGCTGTAATTTACCGAATTCTTTTGATTCCGTGCGAGGTTGTGTGTCTTCGTTCATTTTGGACGATTTCCCTTTCGTAACTTTAATAGCATATAGTGAAGAAGTGCAATTTTGGGGGTTTAAATGTTCTTACATCACATCCTCTTTAGATTTATATATGAAAACGCTTCAAAAAGAAAAAATACACTTGAAAATCTCAAGATCGATTGCGAAACTTTCAAGTATCATGTTGATAATTTAATTGTATCATCAATCGACATTTATTTCAAGCATATTTTTAAATTTTTTTGAAAAATATTATAAAGCGAATTTTAACAAATAGAAAAAAATAAACCCCAAAACTTTTCACAAAATTTATAGTTTTGAGGTTGCTTGGTTAGATTGTGAACGTTTATCACTCTTTAATCCACTCTTTAAAAACTAGAGAACCATCATCTGGCGATTTAAGTATATGTTTGTGAAGTTTGCCTTTTGGCACTTTTAGTACCCAGTCTCTGTCATAATTCGCCACTGCGTCGGATGCAATGGCATCTTCGATTTCGTTGAAGCTGTTAAGTATTTTGTCACTTTGCTCATCTATAACCAAATATTTTTTTTTGCCAAGCTTTTCATTTTCAGCATCTTTGGGATTTACCTCTACTATGTATCCGCCGGCGACGTTTGCCATTTCCTCTTTGCTTATTTCCCTCACATTTTTTTCGTTTTTGCTCATAAACAATCCATCCTTTCAAAATAAATTTTGGATAGCTCACGCTATCAGTGTTCATTATATATGAAATCAAAAAAATTGTCAACAAAAATATGAAAATTAATTAAAAAATATATTTTGCAATGTCGCTGAATTTTTGATATGTGTTTTTTAAAACAAACCCCTTGCAATTTTTGGAATTGTATGTTATCATACTAATAGTGACGTAGAATGAGCTGGTCTCAGGTTTATTAAATACGTAAAATCATTTGTTTGAATAAGGAGAAAATAAATATGGCAAAATGTGAATTATGTAAAAAAGCAGCCGTTTTCGGCATTAAGGTGTCCCACTCGCACAGACGTGCAAATAAAATGTGGAAACCCAACGTAAAAAAAATTAAGGTTAACGTCAACGGAACGGCAAGAAGAATGTACATCTGCACGAGATGTATGCGTTCAGGTAAATCGGGTGATGAAGCTTAATCCATGAAGATTAGGCAAATCGGCAGTGATATTGAAATTTATGATCTTAAGAATTTTGACCTCAGCCAGACTCTTGACTGTGGTCAATGTTTTCGTTGGAAAAATTTGGACGGAAAGTATAAGGGTGTTGCTTTCGGAAAGAAATTGACAGTTTATCAAAAATCATCGGTTGTAGTTTTTGAGAATATAAGTTTGGAAGATTTTGAATCTGTCTGGTCCGGTTATTTTGATTTGAATACCGATTACGAAAAAATTGCGGAGAGTTTTTTAGGTATAAATCCGGTTATGAATAAATCCGCAAGAGAATGTTCGGGTGTGCGCATTCTCAGCCAAGAGCCTTGGGAGGCGCTGTGTTCATTCATTATTTCGCAGAATAACAATATTCCACGCATAAAAAAGATAATCAGTGCGCTTTGCACTAGTTTTGGCGATAATATAGGCGGTGAACATTCTTTCCCAAGCCCGGATGCTTTGGCGAAGTTGAGCGAAAAAGATTTGGCCCCTATCCGTGCGGGATTTAGGGCTAGATACATAATTGATGCCGCAAAAAAGGTTTCTTCGGGTATAATTAATTTTGAAAATCTTAATGATATGAGCAACGAAGAGGCTAAAAATGTATTAATGCAAATTAACGGAGTGGGCCCGAAAGTTGCGGATTGCGTGTTACTTTACGGTCTGCATAGACTTTCGGCATTTCCCATGGATGTATGGATGAAGAGAGTTACAGAGAAGTTTTTTCCTCGTAAAACTCCTGATTTTTTCGGGGCATATGCAGGAGTTGCTCAACAATATTTGTATCATTACAGTCGTAATCATCCGGAAATTTTTGAAGATTAAAACTCCCACCAATATTACAGGTGGGATAATTTTTTATTTTTTGTTAGATTCCTTATATAGTTTCTCAAATTCACTTTTGTTTTCTCGTTTTTGACGTTGAGCATGCCTATACCAGTGATCGAGAATTCTCAATGCCTGCATGCACCGTTGTATTGATGCTCGGTTGGCCTTCATACTACGACCTCGACCTTCAAAATCTTGGTATTTTAAGATTTCCTTTAATTTTTCTTTCATAGAACGAAATTCTCCACCGTTTCCATAGAGCCTATTTAGAAAAGTTCCATATGGAGTTGGTCGTCCGTTATCACCATTAAATTCTTCTTTGGGCAATATCGCATTTTCAACACTATTGTCCCACAAATTTTCTATATAATCCTTTTCACCGTTGCCGGAGGTATCTCCGGCTGTGCCTTTCAAATATGTTTTTGCCAATTTTATTGCTTCTTGAAGTTTCTTCCAGTTCACAGCCGCTTGAGCGTATTTATCTAATTTTCCTTTTGTTTCCTTATCAATGCTCTGATTTTTTTGTATTTCATCATTTTTGTGCGTTATTTCTTCGGTGTTGGCACCCTTTAGCGCCAGTCGAATTTTTCGTTTTAGTTCACGACTTTTTTGCTTCATGTCCATAAGAACACATCCTTTCAAATTGATTAATTAGGTTATAGTAAAATAATATACAATGTTTTCGCAAAAGTCAATACATAAACTTAAAATTTAGTAATAAATTAATAAAAATCGTAGATTTGCACAATTTTGAAAATTTATCTAAGTTGACGAGAGTGCTTTTTTAAGGTAAAATTATATACATAATTGGAATTGGGAGATTGACTATGTTCAAAAAATTATTTACGTCAGAATCGGTTACTGAAGGGCATCCGGATAAAATTTGTGACCAAATATCCGATGCAATTTTAGATGCGATATTAAAAAAAGACCCTGAAGCTCATGTTGCGTGTGAAGTAACGGCAACAACAGGGCTTATACATATTATGGGCGAAATCAACACAAATTGTTACATTGACATGGAAAAAGAAGCCAGAAAAGTTATAAACGATATCGGTTATAACGATGCTATGCACGGCTTTAATGGCAACACTTGCGGGGTTATTACGTCCATCAAATCGCAGTCGCCTGATATAGCGATGGGAGTTGACTGCTCTTTAGAAAGGAAAAGTGGCGACAAAAATTTAGAAAGCGAAGTCGGTGCAGGAGACCAGGGTATGATGTTCGGATTTGCGTGTGATGAAACGCCTGAACTTATGCCTATGCCAATTTCGTTGGCGCATAAACTTGCCAAACGTCTTACAGAAGTTCGCAAAAAGTCGATAATTGATTATTTGCGTCCTGACGGCAAAACTCAAGTTACAGTTGAGTATGATGGCGATAAGCCCGTGAGAGTGGATACGATAGTGATTTCATCTCAGCATAGGGAAGACGTTTCCATGGAGAAAATTCGGGAGGATATAACTCGAAAAGTTATAAATTTTGTGATACCGAAAGATATGATTGATGAAAAAACTAGGATCTTTATAAACCCCACGGGGAGATTTGTTATCGGCGGCCCCGTCGGGGATAGTGGGCTTACAGGCCGAAAAATAATAGTTGATACATACGGCGGATATTCGAGGCACGGCGGCGGTGCGTTTTCGGGGAAAGACCCCACAAAAGTTGATAGATCTGCGGCTTATGCAGCAAGATACGTTGCAAAAAATATCGTGGGAGCCGGTCTTGCCAAAAAATGTGAAATTCAGCTGGCATATGCAATCGGAGTTTCCAATCCTGTTTCCGTGCGAGTTGATACATTCGGTACGTCCGTAGTTTCCGAGCGAGATTTGGAAAAAGCGGTTTGCAAAGTTTTTGATTTAAGACCGCTTGCGATAATAGAAAAGTTTGGGCTCAAAAATCCCATATATTTGCCGCTCGCATCTTATGGCCATATGGGTCGTGAAGATTTGGGAGTAGGATGGGAAAAACTCGATAAAACCCAAGAGTTAAAGCAAGAAATTAATAATTTAAAATAAGATAAGGGTGATAATATGGATAATTTACAAGCGATGGAAGTCAAAAAAAACGCACTTACTGAAGAACTGAAAAAAGCCGGGAGCGCAAAAGAAATATCAGAAATCAAATCCGAATACTTAAAAAAATACGTTAAGTCGCTCTATTCGGAGCTTAAAAATATGTATGCGGAAGATAAAAAAAGTTTTGGAAAAACGATAAACGATTTCAAAAATTTTGCAGAGGAAAAAATATCAGAAGCGGAGAATAAGTTTAAAGCGCAGAAAAGTTCTTCAAAATACGATGTTACAATATTCAAAGATAATATTAAAATAGGAGCCAAACACCCTCTGATAAAACTCTATAAAAGAATAGAAGAAGTTTTTGTGGGAATGGGATTTTCAGTGGTTCAAGGCCCTGAAATTGAGCTCGATAAATATAACTTTGAAATGCTTAACATGCCTTCGCATCACCCTGCGAGGGATATGCAGGATACATTTTATATTTCTGCGCCGAACGTGCTGCTACGTTCGCATACTTCATCGGTTCAGATACGTACAATGGAAAAGATGAAACCTCCGATACAGATTATTTCGCCCGGAACAGTTTATAGGGTGGACGATATAGACCCACAGCACACGCCGATGTTTTATCAGATAGAAGGATTAATGGTTGCAGAAAATATATCATTTGCCAATTTGAAGGCGGTTCTTACGAGATTTCTAAAAGAAGTTTTTGGTGAGGAAGTAGGAGTAAAGTTTAGGCCTTCTTATTATCCCTACACAGAGCCGAGCGCTGCTATTGATATGTCTTGTACAAAGTGCGGCGGAAAGGGCTGCAGAACGTGTAAGGGAACGGGCTGGATTACAGTAGCCGGTTCAGGAATGGTTCACCCGAATGTTCTTGAAGGTGTCGGATATGATAGCAAAAAATATACCGGATTTGCGTTTGGTCTGGGGCTTAATCGTTTTGCGCTGACGTACTACGATCTTGATGAGATACGTAAGCTTTATGAGAATGATATGAGTCTTTGGAATCAGATATAAGAGGGGAAAGGAGAAAACAATATGTTCAAATTTTCATTAAATTGGCTTCGTGACTACTGCGGAAAAGATGCAAATTATGACGACATAATGAAAAGGTTAAAAACACAGGGTTTTGAATTCGACGGTAATCAAGAGGTTAAGAACGATATAATCACAGCGATAGAAGTCAAAGCAAACCGTCCCGATATGCTTTATCATATGGGAATAGCAAGAGAGATAAAAGCTTTTGACGGTGAGCCTGTACCTACGATTGCAAAAAAACAGTTTTTGGTAAATAACTCAGAGTTCCCCATCAAAATTGACATTGACAATAGTGTTTGTAAACGTTTTTGTGCGGTTAAAATTAGTGGAGTAAATGCGTCTGCCAAGGTGCCTGATTATATAAAAGATAGACTCGAAGCTCTCGGTATCAATTCTGTGAATGCCGTGGTTGATATCGGAAATTACACGATGATTGATATAGGTCAGCCCATTCACGCATATGATGCGGAAAAAATTGTCGGCAATAGGCTTGCGATATCAAAAGCATCTGAGGAAGCGGAAATAACCACGTTTTCAGGCGAAACTTCTGAGATTAAAACAGGCGATATAGTAATTTCTGATGGCGAAAATATAAAATGCGTAGCGGGAATTATAGGAACCGACAGTGCAGCGGTAAAAGAAAATACGAAAGATATCATTTTGGAAGCGGCGGTTTTTGATGAAGTCAGCGTACGTCTTACGTCAAGAAGGCTGAGAATTTCCACGCCATCATCGTTTAGATTTGAAAGGGGAGTGGACGCCGATTCCACGTTTGATGCACTTTTAAACTGCGCCGAGATGATTACTAAAATTTGCGGTGGTAAAATTGAAATGCCTGCTTTCGATAGTCGACCCGAAAAATCAGAAGAAAAATTTGTAAATCTCAGTGTAAGAAACAGCAATAGATTAATAGGTATTTCTCTCGACCAAAAAACTGTCATAAATTGTCTTGAAAAATATAATTTTAAGTGTGAACCGATAGATGAAGATTTGGTAAAAGTGAGCATTCCAAGCTATCGTCTTGATGTGCTAAAAGAAGTAGATTTGATAGAGGAAGTTGCAAGGATATATGGCTATGATAACATTGACCCTGTAATGCCTACGATAATGACGAGCTATAATAAAAATGAAGTTTGGTCGAACATGGACGTGGTTCGTGAAGTCCTCGGAGGACTTGGATTTGGCGAAACGATAAATTATTCTTTTATCCCCGCCGATACGATGAAAATCTTCGGAATTGAAGATGGAGAGGATATTTATTCGGATTTAAAAATTCAAAATCCAATCGCAGGAGCATATTCATTAATGCGCCCAATGATGACGTATTCGCTGCTCAATTGCCTTGCGTATAATTACTCGATAAATAATAGCAATTTGGCGTTGTTCGAGCTTGGAAGAGTATACTTTAAGGATAAATCGTTTGATACAGGAGTGAGAGAAGTGGACACCTGTGGATTTATTATGTCTGGGGTGCGCATTCCCAGAGGCTTCGGTTCTGATAAAGATATAAAATATAGTTACTACGATTTGCTGAATTATCTTTCAGTTATTATGAATCGTTTTGGGCAGAGTTTTAAGCTCCAGAAAAACGAATATAAATTTTTGGAAGAGGGCTCAGGGTATAATATAATAATAAACGGCGAAAAGATAGGATTTATCGGTGAAATCAATAAATCTAAGCTAAGTAAAGTTTCCAATTTGAAGCTTGTTAAAGATAAGATTTTCTACGGTGAATTTTATATTGGAAAACTGGCGGAAAAAGTTAAGAAGATTAAATTTGAATCCAAATATCCGCCTATAAAACGACTGTATAATCTTGTTCAGCGCAAGGATATAACAGCCGGGCAAGTCAAAACGATAATAGAGGATTCGTCAGATGTAGTGAGAGATGTAGTTGTTAAGGATATATATTCTGACAAGAATTTTGCCGAAACCGAACACGCAGTTTTGTACGAGGTGAACTACTGCAGTAAAGATCATACGTTGACTTCTGAGGAAATAGAAAAAATAGAAAAAGAATTTCTTGATAAGTTAAACTCAAAATTCGCAATAAAATTTAAGAGCTAGAATTAGATCTGAGCTTTTGAAAAGTTACCTGTTTCAGGTAGCTTTTTTTATTTTATATTTTTTTAAGAAAACACTTGATTTATTTTATAAATAGTATATAATTGATATATTATAGAAAGTAATCAAATAAAATTTAAGGAGATGTATTAATTATGGGAGTTGAATTCAAAGTTTTAAACCGAGGAACAGAGAATGCTATTCAAAGGCTGGGAAGCACATCGCAAATGAAAAACATGATGAATGCGCTCGTGGAAGTTAATTCCACAAATGGGAAAAAAGCAGGAGAAGGAGGTTGGGTGGAAGTCAAAAAAGCCTTTGAAAATTTTGGTTTTAAGATTTGTTATGACAGAAATTTGGCCATACTTACCTTGCTGTTATTTGCTGCCATTGCTAAATCGGGATGTTCTGAATTAATATCAAATGCTAAAGCTGTAATAAATCGGACCGCAAAACCTACTTTGGATAAGAAAGACACTCAAGAAATAACCCTTGGAACAGCATTTCTTCGTGGTGATGGAAAATGCATCCATAGTATTTTGAACGTCGAAAAGTTTAAAAATATTTTGAATAAACAGTTATTAATAAATGAAAAGTACGTAGATAATTACCTTGATAGAGTCAAACATATAACTCCGTGGAAACTGTCAGAGAGCGACAAAACAGTTAAAGTGCTGGCGGAGGCGTTTGCAAGTATGACGGGTCAAAAAGAAGGCTTGGGTGAGGCGCCGCCTACTGTTACATCGACATTTATTATTAACGATGGCTTTGGTCTTAAGTCCGATTTGGCAGATTTTAAAGCGTTAAAAAACAATAAAATTAAGAGTGTAGTGATCAGGGGCGGCATTCAAACTATCTCCGGAGATATTTTTAGTGGTAATCAGAATTTGGAAGAAGTTAAGGTAGAAAACGATGCAGTGATAGATAAGTATGCTTTTCACAACTGTGTAAATTTGAAAACCGTGGAACTCTCTAGCAAGGTTCGTTATATATGGGGATATGCATTTCAGGGATGCAAAAATCTCAGGGCTATAAATATTCCTGAAGGTGTAGAAAACATATATGTATATACTTTTCAGGGTTGCACAAGTTTAGAAAAGATAGCAATCCCTTCGAGCGTTGAGAATATATACGGCTATGCTTTTTCCGGATGCAAAAGTCTAGAAACAGTAAGCATTTCTAGGGGCGTGAAAAATATCGGGAAATTTGCTTTTGCAAATTGTACCAATTTGCAAAATATAGCAATCCCTTCGAGCGTTGAGGATATATCCAACCGTGCTTTTTACGGATGCAAAAGTCTAAAAACAGTAAGCATTTCTAGGGGCGTGAAAAATATCGGGGAATACGCTTTTGCAAATTGTACCGGTTTAAAAAATATAGAACTTCCATGGGGTGTTGAATATATAGGGCAGGGCGCCTTTTACGGATGTAAAAATCTGGAAACAATCAGTATTCCAAAAACTGTAACGTGCATAGATCCAAATGCTTTTGAGGATTGTGAAAATTTGAGTGAGATACAACTCCCCGATCAGTTGGAATACATTTCGGGCGCTTGCTTTTGTGGCTGCCGTAAATTGAGAAAAGTTAATATACCGACTAGCGCAAAACGCATTTGTAGCTGTGGGGCTTTTCAAGATTGTGAGAGCTTAACGGAGATAACAATCCCACGCAGTGTAGAGAGAATTGGGGCACGTACTTTTGAAGGATGTAAAAACTTGCAAAAGGTAAAACTCCCAAGTACCTACGTAGCGATAGAAGTCGATGCGTTCAAAGGTTGCCCGAAAAATATGCAAATTATAAAGGTAGATGAGAAAGATGAAAATGAATCTCAGATAAGGGATCAGCTTTAATGATTTTTAATATTTATAGCAAAGAAACCGCCGAGGAATCGGCGGTAAATTTTATTCTACACAAAAAATACACCTATACAGGTGTAAAACTTGGTGGGAGATGGTGGATTCGAACCACCGAAGCATAACGCAACAGATTTACAGTCTGCCCCCTTTGACCGCTCGGGAAATCTCCCATATTAACTTTGGGTGGAGCTGGTGAAGGGACTTGAACCCCCGACCTATTGATTACAAATCAATTGCTCTACCAACTGAGCTACACCAGCAAAGGAATAATCCTTATGTATAACAGCATACCATTTATTGATACGATTGTCAACAACAAAAAAATGATTGTCAGTTTTTCGATTCATGACTCAATTATATTATTCTAATTTATATAAATTCCACAAAAGAGGTGATAGAGCAATTTACAATAGCTTTAAGGAGGATTATATGGAATATAGCGGCATTGACGTTTCCGAAATTCAAGGAAAAATTAATTGGAAAAGTGTTATGCTCAGGAAAATAAAATTTGCGATGATTAGAGCAACCTATGGAACTTCAGGAATTGACTCACAATTTGAAGAAAATATTAAAAACACTTCTCTTGCCGGAATTTATGCAGGAGCATATCATGAATCTTCGGCGTCAAATACTTTGGAGGCGGCTGCGGAGGCTAATCATTTTTTGAAAACCATTAAGCCTTATAAATTTTGCTATCCTTTGGCCGTAAAATATGAGAACGAAATCATTATGGAAACGGGCAAAAAACTTACCACAGAAATTATACTTGCATTTGTAAATGTAGTAAGGGTCGCAAAGTATTACCCGATTCTGTATGGGGGAGTGGAATGGATAAAATCTTATTTTGATATAGCCAAAGCAGAAGATTTAGATATATGGATTTCGGATTTGAGCGTTCAGCCGAAAGTATACCCATCGTACGACAAAAATGTTACAATATGGCAGCATTCCAATCGTGGGAGAATGCCAGGAATTGTTGGAAATGTCAATTTGGATATTTCGTATGTCGACTATCCTTTAATTTTAGAGCAGAGGGGATTTAATAACTTGAATAATTTTAATAATGACAACAATAAAAGTGGCGCAGAAAATCGCAACAAAATATCCTTAAATTCAGAATCATATGAACCGATATTTTATACTGTTCAAAAAGGTGACACTCTCAGAACCATAGCAAAAAAATTTTTAGGAAATCCTGATGAATATCGCAAAATTATGGAGATTAGCGGTATATCAAGGCCTGTTATTTATCCGGGTCAAACGCTTAGAATACCCAGAACGGGCGATCCGGGTGTGATTTTGCATAGGGTAAAACCGGGCGAAACACTTTGGGAACTCTCGGAAAAGTATCTTGAATACGGTCCGAGATATAATGAAATTATGGCATTAAACGGGCTAACCACAGATATGATATATGCAGGTCAAATTTTAAAAATACCGATAGAGCAGCGAGTCGCCCCCGAAGTTTATAGAGTAAGAACGGGGGATACGCTTTGGAAAATAGCGCAGAATTTGCTTGGTGATGGAAACCGGTATGCAGAGATAATTTCTTTAAATAATTTGCGAAATGGAAATATCCGTGCCGGTCAACTTCTGAATATTCCCAAAAAATAAAACCGCTCAAGTACTTTAGATGATTTTAACTAAAATACCAAAACGGATTGTTAATTGATTTTCTTACTCGGATTTATGTGGCAGTCTTCTAAGTAATTGTAAGGCATCAATCGAATTGTGATCCATTGCAAGTTTTTGTAATGGTGTCAATTGTGTAAATGGTGTTATGGATCTATCCAGTTCCAAATTTGCTCCTGCTTC
>JAUNIE010000072.1 GCA_030523605.1 Clostridia bacterium
AACTCTACAACTTGACCGGTTGTAAATTGTAAAATGTATTATATGTAAATAATGGCTGGTTGTAAACAAAGGTCCATAAAGTGGCGGGGTGTACCTCGCCACTTTTTTGAAGCAAAATGACAAAGATTGTCTTAGCTATTTTTTAGTATATGGTATTATATTATTATTAAATGACTGGAGAATAACAATATGAAAATTGAAACAATTACTATTACTGATAAATTAGGTAGGATAATCTCTCTCAGAAATGCCCTGCCAAAGGATGCAGATGCATTAATAGAGTATTTAAAAACAACTACAGCTGAGACTCCATTTCTCATTAGAGAGCCAGAAGAGGTGACAATTACACATGAACAGGAGATTGCTTTTATCGAGAATTGTTTAAATTCAGATAAAAGCCTCATGCTTATTGCATCTGTAGATGGCAAGCATATTGGAAACTGTTCCCTTAATCCGATTGGAAACTATAAAAGATATGCGCATCGCTGTGATGTGTCAATTGCCTTATATCAAGAATACTGCGGGGTAGGAATTGGCAAGCAAATGCTGAAAACAGTACTTAAAATAGCCCAAGAAGTGGGATATGAGCAGGCAGAGCTTGAGGTTATTTCAGATAACAAAAATGCAATATCATTATATGAGAAGTTGGGATTTATAAAGTACGGAACATTTCCAAGCAACATGAAATACTCAGATGGAACCTATGCTTCGGCCGACTGGATGATGAAAAAACTATAGGTGGTATCTTTATAGAGTAGATTCTCCAATACATAGATTGCATTCTACGCTGTAGAGTTAAGCGTATAAAGGACTTATGTGATGAAGCTGGCTGCAAGGTTGAGTTTAGAACAGAAAAAGATGATTTTGTAGTTGCATTTTATAGAAACTTAAGGGAAGAATTAATTCAAGTCCCCTCTTCCGCACGAATAGAAAATGAGCTCAACCAAAAGGTTGGGCTCATTTTTTATTCATTTGGAACTGTGATTTTGAACACGCAAAACAAACAATGCTTTAGCTTGATTGCGTTGGTGCATAACATACGCAGCGACCCTCAATTGCAATTGGAATCCTAATACCTATATAGTAAAAAATATATAGCGAACAGATGTTCTGGATGATATAATATTATGTAATATGAGCATTAGGCGTGTTCATGGGGAAGCATTAACAGATATTAGAGATAACTTTTCACAGTATTCTAAAAATATTAAAGAATAAGGGAATATATTATATATGGATAAACCAACCGTTGTTAAATCTCACGATATTCATTTGGATACAGAATATGCATCATGGATTCATGAGGTAAAGGAACGATATAGAAATACTCAGATAAAAGCCGCTGTAAAAGTGAATTCGGAACAGCTGTTGTTTTAACTGGATGCTTGGAAGAGACCTTGTAACACGCAAGGCCGAAGAAAAATGGGGAACCGGAATTGTTGAACAAGTTAGTTTGGATTTGCAGAATGAATTCCCAAATATAAAGGGATTTTCTGCTAGAAACCTTTGGAATATGAAGAAATGGTATCTCTTTTATTCTTCATCTTCACAATTTGAAAACAAAATAAAGCATATAGCTGATTCGTTAAATACTTCATTTATAAAACTGCACCAAGTTGGTGCAGAAATGCAAGAAGTAGATTTTCTGCACCAAGCTGGTGCAGAAATAGCATTTCCATCGTTGTTTTCATATATCCCTTGGCGACATCATGTTGAAATAATTACAAAATGCACAGATATAAATGAATCATTATTTTATATTCAGCGCACTATACAAGAAGGCTGGAGCCGTGCAGCTTTGTTAAATGCAATTGAAGCTGATTTGTACCATAAAACAGGTGGAGCAATCACAAATTTTGAACAGCATTTGGAACTGACTCAAAGCAAGCTTGCAAAAGAAATAACTAAGGAAACATATGATTTAGGGTTTATTTCATTACCACCAGAATATGATGAAAATGATTTAGAAGATGCGTTGGAGCAAAATATAACGCAGTTTCTATTGGAGCTTGGTACCGGATTTGCATTTGTAGGACGACAGAAAGAAATTGTTGTTGCTGGTAAAACAAGAAAAATTGATATGCTTTTTTACCATATAAAACTTAGATGTTACGTAGTAGTAGAATTAAAGGTTACGGCCTTTGATCCAGAGTTTGCCGGTAAATTAAATTTTTACGTTAATGCAGTTAATGAGCTAATTAAAACAGAGAATGAAAATCCTACTATTGGTCTGCTTATCTGTAAAGATATGAATCAAACAGAGGTACAATGGGCTTTCCAGGGAATACAGACACCTATGGGAGTTGCTACATATAACCAAGTGCAGATAAAAGAAATTACTGATGCACTACCATCTGTTGAAGAAATACAGAAAAGAATTGAACTTGCGGAGATTGAATTTAACCTTAATAGAAATGATTGTACATGAGTCAGGGTGTAACCAAGGTGTGTAATTTAAGTGATAGGTGCTGTCTAAACCCTTATTTTGCGCGGTTTTGGATTCTGAACACAGTTCAAGTCCCATCTCCCGTACGAGATTTTATCAAAACCATCAAGATTGTCTTGGTGGTTTTTTGTGCTTAAATCCTTACTTTTACAGTATTTATTAACGATAATATCATCTAAATATATAACAGGTAATAAAGTATTATAAATAAAACACCTCATTTAATATCTAAACAAGTGCGTTTATAACAAAGATTGTCTT
>JAUNIE010000033.1 GCA_030523605.1 Clostridia bacterium
AAGAAAATCCCGAGAGCACAAGATTTAGCTATTCGTGCCCTACTATCATCAAGCACAGATAACAACTCAACTTTTTTGGAACATTCCAAAGAGGACAGATTTTTACAATATTATTTAACTTCATACCAATTGAAGTATGGCAGAAAACATAGCGATTACCCTTTGTATTTTCCTGTTTTGCCGTCAACACCCCCCGAAAAACTTAAAGAAAAATTTGAATTTGAAATAGATAAATATTTAAAAAGTTATACGAACTATAGTATCATAGAAGGCTCAAACGTGATTTTTAAAATAGAGACCTCGACGTCAGATTGTATTTTACCTAACCCTCATAGAAGTGCGGAAATGATTATACCGCCTCACACCAAATTTGAGGTCGTTAAAACTGAGACTAAAGAAGAGTCTTCTGTTTTTGGTATAAGGAAGCCAAAAACAACAAGAACTATAATAACGGTTAAAATTATTGCGCAAAAAGATCCCGTTATGCCTAAAGAAGAAGAGCTTACCGAAATGGTTGAAAATGCGTACGAAACAAGCAGGAAAGCCCAACTTGATATATGGGAAAGGTTTATGCAGAATAGGAATATATCCGTGTGTTTTAGTGAGGAAGAAACACAAGGAAAACACGATGTTGAGGTGGTTAAGCTATGGGCACCTCAACTGCAATACCTTAATCTTGTTGCACAAGTGCAGAGACAAAAAATGGATGAAAAAGATATTGATTACCTTGATGACTATACGTTTTATGGTTATAGTGACCCTAATAGAATAAACAAAGAAGCTATTCACGCTATTTTTGATAAAATAGATTCGCTAAAAAGATCTTTGATAGTTTTTAGAAGCATGGATGATGATGAGATGGCTTCAATCTGTGAATCTTACAAAAACGAAGAGATATTTAAAAATTTCGAAGAATGCGCAAAAGACAACAACGATTTTCTTAGTGTATCCGTGGATCCTTATGTTGCCATGGCTTATTGCCAACAGGAGGGTAGACCTGAAGATAGGCCCAAAGGTAATGGACTATTGAAACTTACAATTCCGGCAGGGAAAAAAGCACTGGCAGCAGAGCTGACAACTTCTAGTCATACAGCAAATAAAGAATTTATACTCAGACGAGAGGGGTTAAAAATTAAAGTAGATAAGATAACAGAAAAAGATGGTTTTTCGTTTATAGAAGCAACTGTTGTATAATTATTTAAATAAGTATAACATTCAAAGGGTATCCGCCAAAAATGAGCAGATACCCGATTTTTTAGTTTAATTCTGCTATGAGCACGATTTTCTTATAAGGCATTTGATATAAGAAATAAGCGCCGAAATCATGAACACAAAAAAGAACACGCCGATACCCACTAAAATTACAATTGCGGTAACAGCTATATCCAGGGTTATCGAAAGCGCCGCCAGTGCCGCCAGAACCGTGCCGACCGAACCGAAAAGAAGACACTTTGCATACCTACAGAAACAACTTTCGGATCCTGAGCGAATATCATTGCTTGAACTTATTAAACCTGCTATTATAACATATATAAGAACAGCGGCGCCAAGTGCAAAAGCAACCCACACGCCGGTTAAAATCAGCGGAGTAAAGCCAAGCGAAAAGAATATCGCTATAATGACGCCAAATATGATTCCGAGGATAGTGCCCACAGCGCCACATCCGCCCCTGCAAGGGCAACAATCGTTATTTTTCTTCATTTTTATCAACTCCTAATTTGAACATACTTCGAACACATAAATTCAAACTATTTTATGAAAGGTTGTGAACTTAAGCGTTCTTTATATATTATGCACGCTTAAAAAATTATGATAAAAATATCTCCTTCACTACTCGCCTGCGATTTTTCAAATATAGCCGATGAAATTAGAAAAGTAGAAACCGCAGGCGCCGATATGCTACATTTAGACGTGATGGACGGTCATTTCGTTCCTAATATTACATTTGGAGCTCCTGTGATAAAATCCATACACAAATGTTCAGAATTACCGCTTGACGTACATTTGATGATTAGTGAGCCTTTAAAATATATATCCGACTTTGTGAACGCAGGCGCAGACATAATAACCTTTCACGCTGAATCGCAGTCAAATATAATGAAAACGATTTTGAAAATAAAAGAATTTGGAAAAAAAGTAGGAATTTCGATAAAGCCAAAAACCGACACAAAAATTTTGTTTCCTTATTTAAAATATATTGATGTAGTGCTTGTAATGACCGTCGAGCCCGGATTCGGAGGTCAGAAATTTATGGAAAATCAGCTGGAAAAAGTCCTGATTCTAAAAAAAGAAGCGCAAAAAAATAATCTTGATTTTGAAATCGAACTTGATGGCGGAATAAATACCAAAACTATTGAGACGGTAAAAAATTATCCCGTCGATATTTGTGTTTCGGGGAATTGTATATTTGGTTCTGAGGACGTGGGGAGCACTATAAATAAATTAAAGTTGCGGTGATTACCATATTTAAAAACAAAAAAACAAGGTACTTCTTGTGTGCGTGTTTTTCACTTTGCTCTGCAGTTTTGGCAGCAAAGTATATCCAATTTAACAAATCGGAAAAAACTTTCCCTACAAATGAGATGATATCGTCGGATACCACTAAAACTGAGATAAACCATAGTTTTTTACAAGGCATGTGGGTGCCGTATATTGACCTGGATGTTTCAAAGAGCAAGAACACAAAAGAAGCTTTTGAAAAAAGATTTCAAAGTATAGTGGAAACAGCTAAAAATCACAATATCAACACATTAATTGTTCACGTCAGATCGCATAGCGATGCATTATATCCATCCAAAATATTTCCGACTTCTCATATTTTAACTGGGGTTCAAGGCGAAAATATCAATTTTGATCCTCTGAAATATATGGTAGAAACAGCTCACGCAAACAATTTAAAATTTCACGCATGGATAAATCCTCTTCGCATTTCTTCGGTGTCCGTGCCTGAAAAAATATGCAACTCTAATCCGTGTAAATCCAAAGCTTTCGGTGATAAACTTATTAAACATCAAGGCGGTTTGATTTATAATCCCGCATATCCCGAAGTACGCAAACTCGTATGTGACGGCGTGAAAGAAATTGCGGATAACTACAATATTGACGCCATACATTTTGACGATTATTTTTATCCTGAACCCGAAAATATGCTTTCTGAAGACAACGCTTATCAGCATTATATTAAGAACTCATTTGGAAAAAGCGTTCAAAATTTGGAAGACTGGCGAAAAGAAAATATCAACTTGCTCATAAAAGAAGTACACAGCACGATAAAAAATGTAAACCCGAATATCGAATTTGGTATTTCACCGCCCGGTAATACCGAAAAATGCTCGAAAACAGGGATTGATATTTCCGCATGGCTAAAGGAAGGTTATGTTGATTATCTATGCCCGCAGATATATTGGAGCCTAAAATTTGCAGAGATGCCTTTTGAAAAAGCACTCAATAATTGGATTAATTTGACACAAAATAATCCTGTTAAACTTTATGTGGGGCTGGCACTTTATAAAGCCTGCACCGATGCCGACTGCGGGACATGGGAAAATGATCAAAGCGTACTTGCAAAGGAACTCGATTTGGTGCATCAGAACAACGCAAGCGGAACTATGATATATTCGGCAAATTATTTTGAAAAATTAAAGCATACCGAAGAAATTAAATACTTAGATGAAAAATTAAAAGATTTTCATGGCTGAAAATATGATATTAAAAAGCCCATTTCAGCTTTACACTGAAGTAGGCTTAAATCTTTGTTATTTAGGGATTTGCATTTCCACCTCCGGGACGTATTTTTTTCCCGGCTAGTAGGGCTTGAGCTTGCTCTCTAGGTAGCGTAGCTCCTCTGCTTTTAAATTTTTTTGGGGCATTTGCGTTCCAAGCTTTTTTAGCACCTTCGATAAATTGTGTCGGATCTTTCTTCCAATCATTCCAAATTGTGGTATAAAGATCCACAAAATATTTCGATATGTTTTTTGGGTCCTCTAGGTTTTTTGGTGCCTCAATATTCACATATAGATAGAGTGTATGTGATATCGTGCTGCTTTTATTTTCTGTTTGTTTTTTAAATCGATAAAGCTCTTTGCAACCATCGTCCTTCAATATTTGTGGCGCAAATGTAAACTTAATCCCATCGCCTATTTCGGCGCCTTCTCTGATTTTTTGCTCCATAGTGGTGAATAAAGTGCTTATTGTTTCCAAATCATTACGGTCAATCAGTTGTTGCATAAAATCGCGTACATTTGGCGAAGTTTTATTGGTATCATAAAAATCATTTGTCATAAAGTATTTGTTTTTACAATCAAATTTCGTGCCGTCAGGCAAGGTTATTTGATCGGTTAGGCATATAAGAGACGGCAGTTCGTCGGTATCATAACCGCTGCGTACATCCTTAGGTATTTCATCTTCACTTACAAAAAGCAAGGGGAGTTGCTTCTTTAAATTTTTTACCAAGGCATCTTCGTACACTTTCTTGCGTCCCAAATACCATTTCTCATAATCTCCTGAAGTCTCGGGGTCGGATTTAGGATCAAACACTTCGCTAAATAATTTTCGGCCACTTTCTGACGAAGGTAAAGATGCTACAAAATTCTCAGTGGTGGCTGCTGTGGTCATTACTGATTTATTTTCTTTGCTATTTAAGGCACACGCTGTTTCATTATTTAAGTCCAGCAAATACATAAAGCATTCGTTTAAATTTTTGGCGCTAATTAGTACAAAAATGTTGCTGTCTTTGCTGAATCTGTAAAGTTTTTTGCTATCCTCGTTTTTTAGAATTCTGGCAACGTCAGCCGTAGTTACTATTTTAAATGAATTAATAAGATTGGTATTTTGTGGATCATATAAAAGAGGCATTTCATCGAGTGTCAAGAATATGGCATTTACATCAATGCCTAGTTGCTTTAATTTGTTTCTGGTTGGCTCCAAAAGTTTTGATGCCAATTCTTCTTTGTACTTTTCAAACGTGATTTTTGGGCATGAGGAGTTAATATAAGAGCATATATCATGAATAATGGCTTCGTCTGTGGTGTCGCTTTTAAATGTTAAAGTGGGATTACCCAATATATCTTCAGGTTTAGAAGCGTTTTGAGATTTGTTTAAAAGGTCGTCTATATTAAGTTCGCCGGCAAATTCCGCTTTAGGAACGATGTAACATTCGTTACCGACATTCACTGCGCAGTATGGGCTTTCAATTGCAATCGGTTTTTTATCTGTTTGGCCTGCTTTGGCTTTAGCTTCTGCTTTGGCTTTGGCCTCCAGCGCCGGACATCTGAACCATTTAATGTTTACTGCTGTAGTGGTTGTATCGCCGTCGCCTTCCCAGTCATCATCGTCATCTTGGGTGTTTGCAAGGCTACCGAGGATGTCCTTTGCTGCTTTCTGCTGATTTTCTTTTTTCTCCTCATCGGTAATTACTCTACCCATATCTTTTTTCGCGGGGGCATCAACATGTTTGAGCTTCGCCCCTTGGATTTTGTTCAATAAACTATCATTCTGCGATCTGGCTTTTTCTTGATCGTTTTCCGTCACTATTTTTTTCTCAGGCTCGTTCTTGCCTTCCTTGGGTTCTTCCTCTATTACTTTTTCTTGGGAGATTTCCTCAGTTTTGTCTTCTGTTACTACTTCATTATTAGGCTCGTCTTTGTTTTCCCGGGGTTCTTCCTCCACTACTGTCTCTTCGGAAGTAATTTCATCAGGAGCGCTTGGCTTATCTAATTTTACAATTTCATCTACGTATTGCTTTAGCGATTTAATTTCAGAGTCTTCATCGGTGGTGATATTTTGCGGGATATCGCTTTTGGCCTCGAACAGGCCGTTTGCACAAACTTTTGGATTCAAACAAAAATCTTCGAGCGCTTTTTGCAGATTTTCTTTGTTTGATTTTACAAAATTTATTAGTTGTATATTTTGTGTTGATTTTGTATCTTCGGGGAATGGCAAAAGTATTTTAATATTGTTTGAGGCAGAAAAATGTCTATATTTCAGATTGTTTTGATTCTGTGGAATTTTGAAACATATAATTTTTGCATTTTGAGTTTGCGTGTTGGAATTGATATTTTCAGTTTTTTCATTATTTTTTGGTGCATCTTTTTGGGTCTGGTTTTTGCCCTTTTTTGAACAATTTACAGCGATGCCTATTACAGCCGCCACAACTGCAGCACCGCCTAAAATTCCCCCGCCTATTATAAGTTCTTTTTTGTGAGCTTTCATTTTTTCGATGACGGCTTCAAAACCGCTCGATGTTTCGTTACTCGCCGCATGAGAATTTGCTGTCAAACCGGGGCAAGATGAAAGAAGAGTAGTTGTGGATAATATGCATGCCAAAAGTTTATTTTTTGATTTCATAACGTGCAGCCCTTCTTGTTTAATAATATTGTTAATGTAAATTTAACATATTTTTTGATTTTTGTCAATAGTTAAATTTTGAAACGCTAAGAAATGTACAAAAAATCAGTCATTTACTTTGCTTTTTATAATGCTCACATTCTGAGCGAAGCAAGCATTCATCGCATTTGGGGTTTATAGCTTTGCAAACAGCTCTTCCGTGAAGCACGACCTGATGGCAAAATTTTTGAGATATTTCAGGAGGAATTAATTCAAGCATTATTTTTTCGATTTTTTCGGCGTTGTCATTGTTGTGGAATCCGAGTCTTTTTGTAATTCTGATAAAGTGCGTGTCAACAACTATTCCGGGTTTGCCATATACCATGCCAAGAATGAGATTTGCGGTTTTTCGGCCCACTCCCGCCAGCGAAGTAAGGTCTTCCATATTATCCGGAATTTTGCCGTTAAAATCGTTTATTATCTTTTTGCACATATTTACAATATCGTTTGATTTAGTTCTAAAAAATCCGCAAGAATGAATATAGGGTGCAATTTCTTCGGGTGAGGCATTTGCAAAATCTTTTGCGGATTTGAATTTTGCAAATAGCGCGGGAGTAACCTTGTTAACTCTTTTGTCTGTGCACTGAGCGGAAAGTCTTGTTGCGATGAGCAGTTCTAACGGCGAACCATAATTTAGTGAACAATCCGCATCAGGGTAGAGTTTTTGCAGTTTTTCTATTATTATATTTACTTTTAATTTATTGTCCATTTTTTCACCATAAAACACGTTTTAGAATTTTTAAAATTTAGTTTATCACCATTATATCATGATTTGAATAAATATTTACGATTGAGCCGATAATTTTCAGAGTAGAAAATTACGGAGGGTATATTTTATGGCAAAAGAAAAATCAATTTTTGAGACGCTTTTTGGTATTAATTTGAATGACCATATAGAAAAGAAAAACGGACTTAGTTATATCTCATGGCCATACGCATGGGCAGAAGTCAAAAAACATTATCCCGATGCGAGTTATGAGATTAAGCTTTTTGGGGAAAATCATCTTCCGTATGTTTTTGACGAAAACACGGGATACATGGTGTTTACCAGTGTGACTATAAAAAACATCACGCATGAAATGTGGTTGCCCGTGATGGACAACGCAAATAAGACGATGAAATCGGTTAAATATGTTTACGAAACTAAGTATAGGAAGAATATCCCTGTTGAAACGGCGACGATGTTTGATATAAATAAGGCTATCATGAGATGTTTGGTTAAGAATTTAGCCATGTTTGGGTTGGGGCTTTATATTTATGCGGGAGAGGATTTGCCCGAATCCCGGAGCGAGAGCATATCGGATACGCAAATTAAGCACTTAAATGATATAGTCAATGCGTTTGACGATCCCGAGAGATTGAGGAATAACATATTAAGTAGCTATAATGTAGCGGCGTTTAGGGATTTGAATATGACGCAGTATAATGAAATCGTAAGAAAAATTAAAGACCGGAATAAAAATCAGTAATTAATTTAAATTATCATCATAGCGTCGCCAAAGCTGAAAAAGCGATATTTTTCGCTGACAGCCACATGGTATGCGTTCATAGTTTTGTTGTATCCTGCAAATGCGGAAACGAGCATGATAAGAGTGCTTTCGGGTAGGTGGAAATTTGTAATGAGTCCGTCCATAACGCCGAATTTATATCCGGGACGAATAAATATATCTGTTTCGCCTTCATAGGCATCTATTTTACCCAGTTTTTGAAATATTGATTCTATAACTCGGCAACTGGTAGTTCCGACGGAGATTACCTTTTTACCGAGTTTTTTTGTGTTGTTTATAAGTTCGGCGGTTTCTTCGGGCATGACAAAATACTCCGAATGCATTTTGTGGTTTGAAATATCATCTTCTTTAACGGGTCTGAACGTTCCGAGCCCTACATGTAGAGTTACGAAACCGATATTTACGCCTTTATCTTTGATTTTTTGAAGGAGTTCGGGAGTGAAATGTAGTCCTGCGGTAGGTGCGGCGGCCGAACCTAAGTCTTTGGCGTACACCGTTTGATACCGTGATTTATCTTTAAGTTTTTCTTTTATGTACGGCGGTAGTGGCATCTGACCGATTTTGTCGAGCTTGTCAAAGAAGTTAGTGGTGTTTTCAAATTCTATTAGTCTGTTTCCGTCCGGCAGAATATCCGCAATTTTGGCCTTTAAAAAATCGCTATTTTTGTCGCCGAATATGAATTCGAATCCTATTTTTGCTTTTTTTCCGGGCTTTACGAGTGTTTCCCAGATGTTTTTTTCGTGTTGTTTGAGAAGAAGAAATTCCACAATATATTCTGTGGCGATATTTTTACCGAATATTCTTGCGGGAAGGACTTTTGAATTGTTTAGTATGAGGCAGTCGCCCGGATTTAAGAAATCTATAATATCGTAAAATTTTTTATGTAAAATAGCGTCTGAATTCTTGTAGAGTACCATTAATCTCGATGAATCACGGGGTTCGATAGGTTTTTGAGCGATTAAACTCTCGGGCAAATCATAATAAAATTGACTTTTCTTTGTCAAAGTGGTTTCATTTATATTAGTGTCGTTCATTGAATTTTTATTTTCCTCCGAATTGATTTGTTGTAAAATAGCAATTAGGTTTATTATATCAAAAAAATTGTCAAATCCCAAATAAACAAATTTGCGGGGACTTAAATATAATGATATTAAAATAATAAAATTGGTTAATAAAAGGCGGTGTTTAGGGCTTACGGTTTAATTGGCGATGTTTTTTACAGATGAAGATTAAAAATTAGGCTCAAAATAGTATGGAAAAGTATAAAGTTGGAATATTAGGTGCCACGGGTACGGTTGGACAGAGGTTTGTAACACTTTTGGAGAATCACCCATGGTTTGAAATAAAGGTGTTGGCGGCGAGCAAAAATTCAGCGGGTAAGACGTATGGAGAAGCTGTTAAAAATCGGTGGATTTTAAGTGCGGAAGTGCCTCAGAAATACGAAAATATGATAGTTATGGATATAGAAGAAGATGCCCGAAAAATAGTTTCGGAAGTAGATTTTGTATTTTGTGCGCTTGGCGGAGAAAAAGATAAAATTAAAAAATTAGAAGAAATGTACGCAAAACTGGAATGTCCGGTAATTTCAAATAACAGTGCAAACCGAATGACTCCGGACGTGCCGATGATAATCCCTGAGATTAACGCAGAACACGCGAAAGTGATAGAATATCAGCGTAAGAGGTTAGGTACAAAAAGGGGATTTATAGCGGTAAAATCAAATTGCTCGATACAGTGCTATGTGCCTGCACTGCACCCGCTATTGGATTTAGGTATAAAAAATATTTTGGTATGTACATATCAAGCGATTTCAGGAGCGGGTAAGACTTTTGACACATGGCCCGAAATGAAAGATAATATAATACCGTATATATCGGGCGAGGAAGAAAAATCCGAAGTAGAACCTCTTAAGATATGGGGGAGTCTGGAAGATGGCGAAATAGAGCTGAATAGCGATATAAATATTACGTCGCAGTGTATACGGGTACCTGTGAGCGAAGGGCATACGGCGGCGGTTTTCGTGGATTTTGAGAGAAAAGCATCTTGTGATGAAATTATTGAAAAAATGACAAACTTTAAAGGTCATGAAATGAGTAGGGATTTGCCGAGTTCACCGAATAGATTTATTACTTATTTCGAAGAAAGCGACAGACCTCAAATAAAAACGGAGAGAAATCTTGAAAGAGGCATGGGAATATCCGTAGGCAGACTCAGAAAAGACACTCAATATGACATAAAATTCGTTTGTATGAGCCACAACACGGTGCGAGGTGCGGCAGGAGGAGCAGTTTTGCTTGCCGAGATGCTGTGTCGTGAGGGCTATATAAATAAATAAAAATTTTGGAGGTAAATTAGTTGTGAAAAAAGTAATTTTTAAAGGTGCGGGAGTTGCACTTGTAACACCGATGAATGAAGACGGAAGTGTAAACTATGAGGAACTTGAAAGGCTTATTAACTATCAAATCGATAACGGTACCGATGCGATAATAACATGTGGCACAACAGGAGAATCCGCAACGCTCACAGAAGAAGAGCATAGCAAAGTTATAGAGTTTACCGTAAATAAAGTTGCGGGGAGAATACCGGTAGTTGCGGGAACGGGAAGCAACAATACGGAAACAGCTCTCAGACACTCTTTGGAAGCTGAAAAGCTCGGTGTGGACGGACTTTTGATAGTTACGCCGTACTATAATAAGACGTCACAGCAAGGACTAATCGAGCATTATACATATATAGCGGATAGGGTTCATACGCCGATAATACTTTATAATGTGCCGTCCAGAACAGGTGTTAATATTAAGCCCGAAACGTATCAAATTCTTTCAAGGCATGAAAATATAGTTGCTGCGAAAGAGGCCGGCGGAGATATTTCTGCGGTGGCGAAGATAAGAGCATTATGCGGCGATGATTTGGCGATATATTCTGGCAATGATGACCAAATAGTGCCGATGTTGTCGCTTGGAGGCTTAGGCGTAATTTCGGTGTTTTCGAATATTTGCCCTAAAGAATGCCATACCATGATAAAGGAATTTTTTGGTGGTAACGCTGAACTGAGTTCAAAAATGCAAACCAAATACCTCGAACTTATGAATGCCATGTTTTGTGACGTCAATCCCGTGCCGGTAAAAGAAGCACTCAACATTATGGGGTTCAAATGTGGGGAATGCCGTATGCCGCTTTACAGACTCAGCGACGAAAACCGCCGCAAAGTAAAGTCTATACTTGAAAAATACTCTTTAATTTAATAAAACGGAAGGTGAAGAAAGCGCCGTTTTAGGCGCTTAAAATTATGGATATAATACTGTGTGGTTACAAAGGAAGAATGGGACAAGCTGTGGCGAACGCAGCCAAAAATTTTAAGGGCATGAAGATAGTTGCGGGTGTGGACACAAAAGAAGATTTTAGCGGTGAGTACCCCATTTACTCAGATATGGATAAAATTGCGGAAGAAACCGACGTCATTATTGATTTTTCCAATCCTGCGCTTTTAAAGTCGCTGCTCGGGTTTGCGGTAGAAAGGAAAGTGCCTGCGGTAATATGTACGACGGGATTCAGCGCCGAGCAGACCGAGGAAATAAAACAGGCATCGAAATGTGTACCGATTTTGTACTCAAGGAATATGTCGCTGGGTATAAATTTGCTGGTTGAACTTTCGAAGATTGCGACAAAAATTCTGGGTGAAAACTTTGACGTTGAGATAATAGAAAAACATCATAATAAAAAGATAGATGCACCGAGTGGCACGGCGTTAATGCTTGCGGAAGAGATATCGGAAGAGATGCCGAAAAAAGCTGAGTTTATTTATGATAGGAGTAAAGAAAGAAAGCCCAGAACAAAAAATGAGATAGGCATTCATTCAGTAAGAGGCGGAACAATAGCAGGCGACCACGACGTAATCTTTGCGGGTAATAAAGAAATCATTACGCTTTCTCATCATGCGGAATCAAGAGAGATTTTTGCAATGGGCGCATTACGAGCGGCAGAATATTTGGAACAAGTCCAAGTTGCGGGATTTTACACGATGAAAGATGTAATAAAGAATTTCTAGATTTTTAGGTTTCGCAGTTCTTCGGGTGATGAATAAAAGTAAGATTTTTTCGCAATCCCTTTAACGGAATTTGAAACATAAGCGTTTTTATGGGCGATTAAGTAGATAGGAATATTGTTGGAAAGAGCAACGCCCGCCTCGATGCCGATTCCGATACTTAGTTCCGAAGCGTCGATTATAAAAATGTCGGATTTTTTAATTTGCGAGAACGCCAAATTCATGACTTCTTCGCCCGACATATTGCAAGGACCGTAATTTTGTATATTTCTGGCGAAAGCGAAAATTTCGATGTTTTGATTTTCAAAGCTTTGGCAGATGCCTTCAATTAAATTTTTATTGCGCATATCGTCATAGTATTTTATGGCTAAAAATGCTTTCATTATGGATAACCTCACAGTTTTAAAATTTGATTATTTTATATGAGGATATCACAATTTCGAAAAATTTTATATGTTTGATTAAAAGATAACGGAGAGATTAATTTTGTATACACTGAAGAAAAAAGAGATGCATGCAAGGCTGGGTGAATTTAAGACGCCTCACGGTACGGTGCAGTTGCCGGGATTTATGAACGTGGCGACGTGCGGAGCGATAAAAGGTGCAGTTTCGGCGGTGGATTTGAAAGAAATAAAATGCCAAGTCCAGCTCTGTAATACGTATCATCTGCATTTGAGGCCGGGTGATGAAACCGTCAAAGAGCTCGGAGGAATTAGAAAATTCACCTCATGGGATGGCCCCGTGCTGACCGATAGCGGAGGATTTCAAGTGTTTTCTCTCGCCAAACTCAGAAATATAAAAGAAGAAGGCGTAGAATTTTCTTCGCATATAGATGGACATAAAATTTTTATGGGCCCGGAAGAGAGTATGCAAATCCAGTCGAACTTGGGTTCTACAATAGCTATGGCGTTTGATGAATGTATAGCAAATCCCGCAGAGTATTCATATACAAAGAACTCATGTGATAGGACTGTCAGGTGGCTTGGGCGCTGTAAGGCTAAAATGAGGGAGCTTAACTCTAGGGATGATACTTTAAATAAGGAACAAATGCTTTTTGGAATAAATCAAGGTAGTACTTATAAAGATATAAGAATAGAGAATATGAAACAAATTGCCGAGCTGGACTTAAACGGATATGCAATCGGTGGACTTGCGGTAGGAGAGACGGCTGAGGAGATGTATGAAACGATAGAAGCGGTCGAGCCATATATGCCGAGCGATAAGCCACGATATTTAATGGGCGTAGGGACTCCGAGAAATATAATTGAGGCGGTGGCCAGAGGAGTGGACCTAATGGACTGCGTTATGCCGAGCAGAAATGCAAGGCACGGAAAAATTTTTACATGGAATGGTTCGATTAATATTTTAAATGCCAAGTATGAGCGTGATGATACGCCTATTGATGGTAATTGCGGTTGCCCTGCGTGTAGAAATCACACTAAAGCGTATATAAGACATCTTCTAAAAAGCGGAGAAATGCTTGGAATGAGATTAGCGGTACTTCATAATCTATATTTTTATAACGATTTAATGGAAAAAATTCGTTGTTCACTTCTTGAAGGGACTTTTGAAAAATTCTATAATCATTATATAAGTGTTTTTAATTAATAATATGTTTTTTAGGAGTTGATTTTATGGCCGTACAGTTTAATCAGACAAATTTTAAAAATCAAGTAGCAACTTCCATTACTATTGAGGCAATCCCTGATATAGAGGATTTGAAGATTTCTTCGTTGGCAGAAAAAGGTATGGATAGAAAAAAGAAATTTTTGATTAGGGAAGTCAATAAATTAATAAGCGAGTTCAACAAGTTGAATGAGTACCTTGCAACCACGTTTATGTGGGATACAGCCAATAATAAGTATAGTTTTCAGAACGTGCAAGCCAAAGTTTTTCGGGACAAAGGCTTGTCGCTCCACAGAAATTACTTGTTGGCTTATGTTCATGAGGCAAATTTTAACATCCAAAAAACATTGGGACGGTTGTATTATAATCGCACAAAAGAATTTGAAAAATTTTTAAAGAGTTTAGAAGGCAGAAATGCACTTTATATTACATTTAATATTTCCAAGTTTAGAAGAGGGCGTCTAAAAAAGTATAAAAAAGATGCTGAAAAAGCTGTAGTAGAGAACTTTAATTCTATTTTGAGCCAAGTTGTCAAAAGATATCTGAAAGTGAAACAAGTGAGCAGGCAAGAGCAATTGTTGGCAAAGTTTAAAGATTGGAAACCAAAACTATCCAACCCCAAGAATGACAAACAAAAAGGTTTTGCTCAGGCTATTGATAGCATGGTTGCAATATTTTCAGGAAAGGGTAAAAATTTAAATCTCGGTGAAGTGAAAGTTTTGTCGGATTGCTTTAGCAAAGATCGTAATTGGGATACCGCGTGGAAAGAAAAAATGGTTAAAAGATATAACCCATTCCCGAGTTTAAATGATATCACGAACCGTGTGATAATAATGCTGTACGGAATCGTTACGGACAAGGGCTCGAATATTGATGCAATGATACAAAATTATATAAATTAAAAGCTGAGTATTATTTAAAAACAAAAAGCTCTCACTGAAGTGGGAGCTTTAAAATTTAAGATTCACTGATTGCCTGATTGCAGATATCAATTGGATTAGCGGTTGTTGGTATTATGTATAGGTCATAGCTAATTTTGTTTTCTTCAAGAGTGGGCTTTTCAATTTTGTTCCATATGGTGTTTCCGTCTTTGAACTTATCTTCGGTTATAAAAGCAATAACCTTTTCGACTGATTTGCATTTTTCGGAGTATACTTGGGATAGTGCTTGCCATAAAGGTTTTGAGCTTACTCCCTTATCTATTTTGTCCCAAAATTTACCATCTGCAGTTAATTCTCTATTGTACCATTGCCAGCTCATAAATAAGAATCCCATGGGAGTATGAGTAATTATCTTGCATCCTTTTTTTAGTGCGTAATGTGTTGCGGCTTTTAAAGCTTTTTCACCACTCCAAAATATTGCTATGTCTTTAGGCATAACATTGCATTTCCTAAAAGACTTAACCATTGTATCTTTGTCGTTGGAAAATATCGCCAAGAAAGCCTCATTGGCATCTTCTTCATTTGTAAATTTTTTTCTTAATTCTTTGTAACCTTTCTCAAAATTAATTTTGGCAAATTTTGGTGTTTTGTCTAAATACTTTGCCAATTGTTTTTTCTGTTCTGAACTTAATTTTTCTGGGAATTCATAAAGATCTTCTGCTTCATATGAACGTTTCGAATTTTGATTTTCTGACTCCTTTGGGATTTGATAGATGTCTTCTTCTGCTTCGTAAGATTTGATTTTCATAAATACCGCTCCTCCACTTTCTAAAATTCTATACAAGCATACCATAATTATAAAATATGTCAAGCGTTTTTTGAAAAATGTGAAATATTTTAAATGCAATATCAAGTCTATCACTGAATGCTTTTGGTAAATCACCAAAAATCGCAAAATAAAAAAGCTCTCACTGAAGTGGGAGCTTTAAAAAATTTTTGAATTAATTTTTACCCAAATACATGGAAGTAGAAAAGTACATTTGCAAGTATAACGAGTAAGAAAAATCCGACAGATATTACTTTTGTCCATCTTTCTAGGAAAGTATCGATCGATCTTGATTTGTGCCTTGATAGGTATGTATCACCGACCGAACCCGTTATTGCGCCGGCATTCCTCTCATGCCCTTCCTGGAAAAGTACAACCATAACAACCGCTATCGCAAACAAAATAAGAACCGATCCCAAAACTATTTCTAAATTACTCATTTTTAAACACCTCTTCGATAAATTTTTATTATTCCGCTCTCTGGAGCCAAGCTTCAGCAATATCCAGAGCAGGATATAAGCCATTTTTTTCGCTGATTTTGACTATTTTTTGGCTGTCTGTTATCTTGTCACTGGTTTCTATCATAAGCAAACCCACTTTGGAAGCGACATCTAAATCTTTAACTTTTTCAGTTTCCACAATTTCCATTTTTACTACGTATTTACCTTTTATATCGCCGTAGTATATGGTATTTTCCTTTCTTATAAGGGGCCTCGACTTAAATTCAAAAAATTTTTTTTGATTTTTCTTAGATTTGACACCTTTCACTAAGCAACACCTCATAAAATTCAAAATTACAGACGAACTCTTTTCATATTACCACTAAATATTATTTTTTTCAAGACTTTTAAATTAAATTGTAAAAAAATATTGAATTAATTTTTTATTAACCATAAAACCCTTGACATAGCATTTGATTTCATACTAAAATTGATTTGTCAGAATACTAAGAATTTTTAATTTATAAATTTTTAATGTTA
>JAUNIE010000073.1 GCA_030523605.1 Clostridia bacterium
TCAATCCAAGTTCTCTCTCGGCGTTTGTCAAAGAGCAAATTTCGGAAAACGAAAATGAACTTCCCGAATGGCTAAATGGTCTTATAAACATATTTGAAAAAAACACAGTCAGCACAAGAAAATACAATAAATAAGGAGTAATTTTAAATGTCAAAAAATGAATTAACAGTAAACGCAAACCAAGGTTATATGAACCTCGCTAACGGGGGCATAAACGGCGATTTTTTGGAAGAACTCAGCGGACTTGATAACGAGTTCGAGAGGATAAAAATTCCCGCAGGTGGCGGCACTATGTTCGAGTTTCCGAGCAGTAATCCCGATGAACCCGATATAATTAAGGAGTTTTCAGCGGTAATTCTTTACCACCACCCGATGTACGTTTTTTACAGTTCAAAGTTCAACGGTAGCAATAATCCACCAGATTGTCTAAGTATTGACGGAATAACTGGTGTCGGAATTCCCGGAGGCAAGTGTATAAACTGTCCCAAGAATAAGTTTGGTAGTGGTGAAAATGGCTCCAAAGCGTGCAAGAATAAACACCAAATATATCTTTTGCGAGAAAATGAGATATTCCCGATGGTTCTCTCGCTCCCCACAAGTTCGAACCGAGAGTTTTCGAGGTACATCAAAAGATTGCTTTCAAGAGGCAAAAAATCAGATAGCGTAGTAACAAAATTTTCTCTTAAAAAGGCAGTAAATAAGACGGGAATTTCATATTCACAAGTACAGTTTAGTGTGGCAAGAGAACTCTCAAACGAGGAAACAAGGCTCATAAAAAATTATTCCGAGCAGGTAAAATCTTATGCCCAGAACAAAGCAAATCTTCAGACAGTTGACATAACAACAAGTGAAATCATAGATTCGGAGGCATCTGTATGAGCTACAAATTGGCTTTAAATATCCAAGAAATGCAAGAATACATCGGGACTCATAAACTTTTAGCTTTGGATATTGAAACTTCTCCACTTCCGTTGTTTCGTGATGATAACAAAGCCTCGCTCGATGCACACAAATCGAGTATCACGGGGATAAGTTTTTCGGTTGTGGAAGGTACGGGGATTTACGTTCCGTTTAATCACAAGGTCGGCAGAAATGCTGACTTTGTGGAAACATTTGAGTGGATTAAAAATAACATCTTATTAAACGAAAATATGACCATAGTAATTCATAACGCTGCCTTTGAAATGATGTTTTTCTATGCTTTGGGCTTCGTTCCGAAATGCAAGGTTTATGATACTTTGTCTGCTGCACAGATGACCTTAAAAACACATACAGAATTTAGAAAACTTGGTGATTGCGGTCTTAAAAAGTTGGTTCCCGAGCTTTTAAAAGTGGAACTTCCGACATTTGAAAGCGTAACTGAGGGGCGATTTTTTGATGAGCTTAATTCTGAAGATGCCGAGACTATCAGATATGCTTGTGCCGACTCGGATTACGCTTTAAGGCTTTACCATTTGTTTAATAACTGGTTTGATATGAATCTCCCGAAACACAGATACATCGTAGAAAACATTGAATCTCCGACCGACGTTTATGTTGGATTGATGAAATATAATGGCATTCCGCTTGACGTGGAGCTTATGCGAGCAAAAGGTGAAGAGGCTCAGGAGCAGATAAATCAGCTTAGAGAGGATATCCATCTCACAATTGGGAGTATCGACATCGGAGCGAATGCAGGAACTAAGGCATTCAAGGATTATCTGTACAAAACTTTAGGTTTGCCGGTACTCAAAACCACAGAAAAACTAAGCGAAGCCGCAGATGATGAAGCCATGATTCTGCTTTCAGATTGGTGTAAAAAGAATAGGCCTGAGCTGGTTCCCCTATTTGATATGGTCAAAGATTATCGCAAATGGAACAAGCTGAAATCTGTATACATTGATGGTTATTTAAAGTTTTTAAACAATAGTACAAACCGCATACACCCAGATTTAATGCCACTTGCAACACAGACAGGGAGGTTTGCAAGTCGTAACGCAAATCTTCAGAATTGTCCTCGGAAAGATAATGACCCTATTGGTGTTAGGAATTTTATTCGTGCGGATGATGGAAAAGTACTTCTGTCGCTTGATTTCTCTCAGATTGAACTCAGGGTTGGTGCGTTTTATTGCCGAGATGAGAAAATGCTTCAAACCTACAGAAATAATGGTGACATTCATGCTCAGACCACTTCGGTTATATTTAATATTCCGTTTAATCAAGCTGTCGATAAAAACGCTCCGCACTACAAAGAGCGAAGAACAATCGCAAAAAACTGTAATTTTGGTGTGTTTTATGGTTTGTTTCCAAGGGGTTTGCAACGAACTTTGAAGTTCAAAGCAGGACTAGATAAGAGTCTAGAAGATTGCACGGAGATAATTAGTAACTTAAAAGCCGGATACAAAGGACTCGAAACATGGCAAAGAAAAGTCAAAACCAAT
>JAUNIE010000074.1 GCA_030523605.1 Clostridia bacterium
TGCCATGTTTCGAGTCCTTTGTATCCGGCTTTTAAGTTAGCAATTATCTTCGTGCAATCTTCTAGGCTTTTGTCGAGCCCTGCCTTAAACTTTAAAGTTCGTTGTAGCCCCCTTGGAAACAGTCCATAAAACACACCAAAGTTACAGTTTTTTGCTATTGTTCTGCGTTCTTTGTAGTGAGGAGCATTTTTGTCTGTTGCCTGAGAAAAGGGAATACTGAAGATGACCGAAGTGGTCTGAGCGTGTATATCTCCGCCGCTTCTATACGTTTCAAGCATTTTCTCATCTCGGCAATAAAACGCACCCACACGCAGTTCTATTTGAGAGAAGTCAAGTGACAGAAGTACTTTTCCGTCATCGGCACGGATAAAATTTCTGACACCAATCGGGTCATTGTCTTTCCGGGGACAATTCTGAAGGTTTGCGTTACGACTTGCAAAGCGACCCGTTTGCGTTGCAAGTGGCATTAAATCGGGGTGTATACGGTTCGTGCTACTGTTTAAAAACTTCAAATATCCATCAATGTATGTGGATTTCAGCTTGTTCCATTTGCGATAATCTTTGACCATATCAAATAGGGGAACCAGCTCTGGTCTATTCTTTTTACACCACTCCGAAAGTAGTATCATGGCTTCATCATCTGCGGCTTCGCTTAGTTTTTCCGTAGTTTTTAGAACGGGAAGGCCTAAAGTTTTGTACAGATAATCTTTAAAATCTTTAGTTCCGGCATTCGCTCCGATGTCGATATTTCCGATTGTAAGATGTATATCTTCTCTAAGCTGATTTATTTGCTCCTGAGCCTCTTCGCCTTTCGATTGCATAAGTTCCACGTCAAGCGGTATTCCGTTATATTTCATGATGCCAACGTACACAGCCGTAGGAGATTCGATATTTTCCACGATGTATCTGTGTTTCGGGAGATTCATATCGAACCAGTTATTAAACAAATGATAAAGCCTCAAAGCATAGTCCGAGTCGGCACAAGCATATCTGATAGTCTCGGCATCTTCAGAATTAAGCTCATCAAAAAATCGTCCTTCGGTTACACTTTCAAATGTCGGAAGCTCCACTTTCAGAAGTTCGGGAACCAACTTTTTAAGTCCGCAGTCATTTAGTTTCCTGAATTCCGTGTGCGTTTTAAGTGTCATCTGTGCGGCGGACAACGTATCATAAATTTTGCATTTCGGGATAAAATCCAACGCATAAAAGAACATCGTTTCAAAGGCAGCGTTATGAATTACCACGGTCATATTTTCGTTTAGCAAAATGTTATTTTTTATCAACTCAAACGTTCCCACAAAGTCAGCATTTCTGCCGACCTTGTGATTAAACGGGACATAAATTCCCGTACCTTTTTCTACCGAAAAACTAATCCCCGTGATACCCGATTTGTGAGCATCGAGCGAGGCTTTTTCGTCATCACGAAACGATGAGAGTGGAGAGGTTTCGATGTCCAAAGCTAAAAGTTTATACGTTCCGATGTACTCTCGCATTTCTTTGATATTTAAAGCCAATTTGTAGCTCATACAGATTCCTCCGAATCTATGATTTCACCCGTTGTCATGTCAACTTTCTGAAGATTTGATTTGTTATGAGCGTAGGATTTTACTTGCTCGGAATAGTTTTTTATTAGCTCGATTTCTTTTATATCCAGTTCTCTTGCAACGCTAAATTGAACCTGAGAATATGAAATGCCTGTCTTGTTTACAGCCTTTTTAAGTGAAAACTTTGTTACTACGCTATCAGACTTTTTGCCTCTTGAAAGTAGGCGTTTGATGTATCTTGAAAACTCTTTGTTTGAGCTTGTGGGGAGCGAAAGAATCACAGGAAATATCTCGCCTTCTCTTAAAAGATACATTTGGTGTTTATTTTTGCACGCTTTTGATCCGTTCTCGCCACTTCCGAACTTATTTTTGGGACAATTTATACACTTACCACCGGGGATCCCAACACCCGTGATTCCGTCAATACTTAGACAATCGGGAGGATTATTCGATCCGTTGAACTTTGAACTATAAAAGACGTACATCGGGTGGTGATAAAGAATTACCGCAGAGAACTCCTTTATCATATCGGGTTCATCGGGATTACCGCTTGGAGACTCGAACATAACGCCACCTCCTGCGGGTATTTTTATCCTCTCGAACTCGTTATCAAGTCCGCTAAGTTCTTCCAAAAAATCGCCGTTTATATTGAAGTTAGCGAGGTTTAAGTATCCATTATTTTCGTTTACTGTTAATTCGTTTTTTGACATTTAAAATTACTCCTTATTTCGTATATTTTCGTGTGCTGACTGTGTTTTTTTCAAATATGTTTATGAGACCATTTAGCCATTCGGGTAGCTCGTTTTCGTTTTCCGAAATTTGCTCTTTGACAAACGCCGAGAGAGAACTTGGATTGA
>JAUNIE010000075.1 GCA_030523605.1 Clostridia bacterium
CATTTTTGAACACAACACAAAGCGCCTTTGGTCACAAGGGTTGAGATATTGGTATTCATCCTTGAAATTTTCAACTACAATTACAGATTCGGATGGGTTCCGACTAATTAAAGCATTCCTATATTCTTTAATGTAGTTGTTGTTTTTCCAAAAATCAATGTCTAAACTGTATTCACAATTTTTTTCGACAATAAATAGTGTATCATTTTGCTCATAACATCTATCTCCTGGCAAAATAACCTTATCTCTAACCCAAAATAGTTTTGAGAGAATTTTTTCATTTGAACATTGTGTTTTTTCCAGTGACAGAATTTTTTGATTTATAGCCCTCCAATCATACTGAATCTGAGCCAAGCCCTCAGTGAACGACTTGCCAAAGCTCTGCTGAGGCTGCCAGTTTTCTTTCTTGATTTGCTTAATATCTTTCCAATATATTGTTTGCTGGTTGCCGTCAAGCTCTTCTATCACAAGCGAGTCAAGTGGAGCATATTGCACAATTTTGCCACGCACCTTGTGGCCGTTTTTCAGTTGGACAACTTCTTGTTTTTCCTTAGCAATGGCAGCTGTGCTACCCACAAGCGCCATCAAAATATAAATTACAAACTTTTTCATATTTCTTGAATAATTTTAAATGTACTAAATTTTATTGATAATAAGCAAATCACACCACCATCAATTAAATGCTGATGCCATCGGCATTACGTAGCCAAGCGCCCCAGCGCGTCATACGTGTTGCTGCAGAGCAAAACATGTTCCGCGCCGTCACGTTCAACCGATGTAATGAGCAGTCGTTCCATATTATCGTTGGTGAGAAGTGAAATCTCTATTGAATAATGTTTATAAATTCTCATTATTTATAATGTTATTACATCACGATACTCCTTTGGTGTGCCGTTTCTGGTAGATTGGTACCATTAACTATCAATTTTCAGCATCTTTTTTGTTGAGTTTTACCTCAATCTGCTTTATCACATTGTTGATTTTTTTCACTTCATCTCTTGATAAAGAATAGTACTCCAATCCAACTTCAAGAAGCCACAATATATCTTTGAGTTCATCTTGGGTGAAAAGAGAAAAACATTTTGCCACATCATTCTGGCTATATGAAGAAATCACTTTACAAACCCTGTAGCCGTGATCATAGAAGTACTCACCATCAAAATATTTAATTTGAATGAATTTTCTGAACGAATCTATATTGCCATCCAAAGATTCGGAAAGCATTTCACAATAGTTCACATCCTGTTCGCGTGATAGGTATATCGCCATGTCGCTCACCCATACGCCTTTCACCTCTCTCTTGTGAAGTCCAAACATACATGCCCAATCCTTCACTGTTTCCCAGTTCATTGCCATTGTCAAAAATATTAACAGCGCAGAAACGATAAATAATACTCTTTTTTTCATTCGTGTACAACAATTCTTCCATACTTTTTCAAGGTTGAGAAAGGATTGAATCTGTGGCTTCCCCTCCGATTACCAACTGTTGAATAAGATGTGTTATTAATAATATCTATAAATTTTTTCCAATCAGCTTGTGCCCGTTTTTCAGTTGCACAACCTCTTGTTTATCACGAGCTTGCATCGCACCCGCGCCTGCAAGCAATACTGCTAATAATACTAAATGTTTCATTGATTTATAATGCTATCGATTTCAGTCGAGAGGTTTATAGGAGCCTGATAGTATCCTTTGTCGTCTGTTATAAACAGTTTTCCATGAATTTCATAAGACTGAACTGAATCTCCACTATACACTTTTATAGTTCCAGCCCAACCTGGGATTTTCACAATGCTTCGCGGATTAAGAATCCTCTTACCTGTCAACAAGTTTTTTACTGCAAGTATGTCAGTCGAATCCGAGATTTTTATCGCTTGGATATTTGAAACATACCATATAGAGTCGATGTTTCCTTTATTCTGCTTTTGAAAACTAAATTTCTTGGGGCTGTAAAAAGTACATCCCGTAAAAAATAGTATTGAAAACAAGTAAAACAAGTATTTCATTTTTTCTGTTTTATTAAAAAAATAATTTCATCTTTTATGCGATAGTCTGATTTGTTGGTTAGTTCCTTTAATTTGATTTTTGGTTGTATTTTTGTCTTAAAAAAAATGACGTACGCTGGCGGGGCAATTATGCTTGGGATTATTAGGAATATACGTTATGGTTAAAGTGTCTCCGATGGTCTGGCCGTGATCAGACGTCATACCTTCGTATTCTTTACCATTTACAGTAAAAACATAAAACATCTGGTCTTGGAGTCCCCTTCTATAAACAGTTCTGACTTCTTTGTAATATCCCACTGTTGTGACACCATTATGTGCTAATTGGTAATCCAAATATAATCTCTTTATTATAGCAAAGCAAAAAAGTACTATTGCTATA
>JAUNIE010000076.1 GCA_030523605.1 Clostridia bacterium
ACATCTCCCCAAAATTGGGGACATCTTCTTTTAATCCTGAAATATCTCTTAAAATATGGTCATGTCGTTTTCCAAAACTTTTAGCAACCGTCAAACTTTCTGTGACCGCTTGATAGTCTTTCGTGATTACTAACTCGTTCATACTTATTCCCTCCAATTAAATTAGTTTAAATTGCAGTTTTATTGCAAATAATACTAATTAGAATAGTTAAAAGCTGTAAAAAAAATTTCTTCCTTTGGAACATGGAAGTAATCTTCTATTCTCTGCATCATGGCAGGTCTAGGAACGCTTTTCCCACTTTCCCAAGTGGATATTACTTTTTGATTTGTTCCTAAAATTTCAGCTAAATCTCTTTGTGTTAAATCATGCTCAGCTCTCAAAACTTTTAATTTTGTAGCCATTTTTAATCATCTCGCTTTCTATTTTCTTTAGTTTTCGTAAAGCCCTTATCAACCTTACATGTATATAATATACTAATTTAATTAGTAATTCAAGTCTTTTTTGTAATATTTTTCTATTTATTTTAGTAATTGCTAATATAGATAGTATTAGAGTTCTAAAAATAGTAAAATACTATTAGAAATAATAATTAAATTGGTGGTGAATTTTATGTTAGGAAATAATATTAAAGAATTGAGAAAAAGCAAGCGTATGACGCAAAGAGATTTAGCTGAGGCTATGAATGTATCACAACAAACAGTTGGAGCGTGGGAAACAGAACGTGCAATTCCAGGTGCTGACACGTTAAGCGAACTAGCCGACTACTTCAACGTAACAACTGACTATTTACTAGGACGGGATGGTAAGGAAGAAAACTCTACTGATACAAAAGACCTGTCGGAAATTATGGATAGCATTATGACCTACAACGGCAAGGAGCTTAATCAGCATGATAAAGATGTCGTGGAAGGTCTTATCTCTGCTTACCTCAACAATAAAGAGTAGGTGATTTTATGGATAGTAGAATTAAAGCTCTGCTCTCTGAACAACAAATCACATTGAAATATGACGAATTAGATTGTGGTGGCTTGTACGTGGATAAATTGAACTGGATAATTGTAGATAACCGTTTAAATGAACACGAACAAGAAAAAGTAATTCTGCATGAGTTAGGGCATGCTGCTAAGCAAAAAGGACTGTCAAACTTATACAATGCTACACCAGCCTTACATACAAAAATGGAAGCCGAAGCTAACCAGTTCATGATTAGGGAAGAATTGGAAAATTACAGATTAGAATATGACGAAGCCGAACTCAGCCCCGTTAAGTTCTTAGAAAGCTTCGGCCTCCCCCTCGCCTTTGAGCCATATGTTTCTAAGATGTTGTCGGAGTTGTTATGAAATCGTGAAAAGTGATGATTTTAAAATTGTTGGTGTAGTTATTATTTAAAGGAGTGAGTTAGAATGAGCTTTGACCCAAATCAATTCTCACCTATGTGGGACGCTTTACCAGACTCTGCTAAAGAGAGCCTACTAGGACCGCCCTCGAAAGAATTAGGCAATATGATCGGAGACATAGTACACATTTTAGGAACACCTTTTAGAATGATGAAAATTGTGTCCGATGAGAAAGTTGAACAATTTGCCAAGAGGACAAAAGAAAAAGTCTCTGCTATCCCGGACGAAAACAGAGACTCAACTAAGTTGCCAATAGCTGTTAAAACTATTGAAGATGCAAAATACAGCTTGAATGACGAAGGCATGCAAGAAATTTTTTCCAACCTTATTGCTAACAGCCTCAACAACACAAAAAATGTAGATATATCAATACGATTTTCAACGGTACTTTCCCAACTAAGCCCCAAAGATGCCCTTTTCTTAAAGAAAATACACGATGCAAAGTATAACAGTATTTTGACAGGAAAACTAATCGCGAAGAATGGTGATGGTAGCTACTATCCAGTTACCAAGATTGTATTCGACACTCTAAACGATAATATGTTTTTAGGATTTGAACAATCGACAGACGTCTTATCTAGTTTAGGGGTTATCGAAGTCCACAAAGGAACATGGCTAGCATCTGATGAATATAATTCAGAGTACCAAAATATTGAAAAGCTTCTTCGAACCTCTGGTGTACCTAACAATTCTGAATTAGAAAAAGGATACATTAGTTTAACTACTTTTGGTCAAGCTTTTTTGAAAGCGTGTCTTGAATAATTAGCTTAATTGCTAATACTTGTTCGTTATTAAGCACTGTACGCCCTATTCCATTTGAAATAGCGTCTATGCTTTTGATTTCATTATTCTTATCTTTATTAATTTGCAACATGATACTCACCTCAATGTAAGTATAACATATAGACTTTTAGAAATATGTTGTACTAATATGTTTGAGAA
>JAUNIE010000034.1 GCA_030523605.1 Clostridia bacterium
AAACTTTTTAGATAGCAAATGTAAGGAGGGAAAATTCATCTCAGATGAAGATAACCTAACTTACGAAAAAATGGAGCAAGAGGTCATGAATTTAGGTAAAGAAATAGATATCTTAGAACGCCGAGAAGCTATCGATTTAGAGCTTTCAAAGACAGTTAATAAACCAATAACCGACTCTCCTTTCACGAAAAAAGAAAAGACAGGTAGAGCAAGCGATGAATATAAAGATGCGTTTTGGAAATCAATGAGAAATAAAAACAGTTTTGAAATAAAAAACGCTCTTGAAGAAGGCACAGATTCAGAAGGCGGATATTTAGTGCCTGATGAATACGAACAAAAATTGGTAGAATCACTCGAAGAAGAAAATATATTCAGAAGTCTTGCGAATGTGATTCAAACATCAAGCGGAGATAGGAAAATCCCGGTAGTCGCAACAAAAGGTACAGCTTCATGGGTAGACGAAGAAGGAACAATACCTGAAAGCGATGATAGTTTCAGCCAAGTTTCAATCGGAGCGTATAAACTTGCAACTTTAATCAAAGTATCCGAGGAACTTTTAAATGACAGCGTATTTAATCTTGAAAGCTATATCGCTACAGAATTCGGAAGGCGTATCGGAAATAAAGAGGAAGAAGCGTTTATCGTTGGTGACGGAACAGGCAAACCTACGGGCATTTTGGCGGCATCGGGTGGCGGTCAACTTGGTAAAACCACTACAAGTACCACTTCAATTACGTTTGATGATATTATAGATTTATATTATTCGCTCAGTTCCCCATACCGCAAAAATGCCTCATTTATAATGAATGACTCTACGGTTAAAGCCATCAGAAAACTCAAGGATGGCTCGGGCAACTACATCTGGCAACCTTCAATGACCGCAGGTGTTCCTGATACAATTTTAAATTGTCCTGTTTATACTTCGACATATGTTCCGGCTATCGCTGCAGGAAATAAAACGGTAGTATTCGGTGACTATAGTTATTATTGGATAGCCGACAGACAAGGTAGAAGCTTTAAGAGGTTAAATGAACTCTACGCAGTAACCGGGCAGGTAGGCTTTGTCGCTTCTCAGAGAGTAGACGGAAAACTGATACTTCCCGAAGCAGTTAAATATCTGCAACAAAAAGCCTAAATCAATGTACAGTGTACAATGTACAATTTACAATTAAAGGCTTAGATTTAAATCGAAAGGAGAATTCTTAATGAGTTATAATGTTAAAAATTATACTGAGCAAGGCGGAGAAAAAACGGTTATAGGCGGTATACTTGAAATTACAGAAGATGCTACGGTTACAGGGCTACCAAGTATCCCGAAAGCTGAAAATCAAGCAGATAGCACAGCTACTACAGTTGCTGATTTAAAGTCGGATTTTAACGCTTTACTTTCAAAGCTCAAAGAATCGGGACTAATGGAGCAAGATGAGTCAGAGTAATACTGTGGAAAATCTGCTTGAAAAAGTTAAGAAAAACCTGATTATATCGCATAGTGAAGATGATGATTTGATAAGAGAATATATAAAAGCTGCTATTTGTTATGCGGAGAGCTATCAAAAACTGGGAATTGGATATTACCTAGAACATTTGATGCTACCCTCTACAGAGCAAGCAATCGTTATGCTCTCGTCTCACTTTTATGAATCACGTGACGGTTCTACAGGTGGTTTCTTTGCAGATAATGTAAGCGCAGCGAATCAGGTATGGACTACTGTGAATGTGCTTTTAAGACTTGATAAAAATTGGAGTGTTTAAATTGAGCTTTGGAAAAATGAAAGAGTTTATAGATATAATCTTACCGACAAAAAGTACAGATTCAGAAGGCTTTTCGGTTAATCACGATGAGATTTTGGCAAGCCTAAGAGCATACAAAGAAGAACGACACGGAAGTGCAAGATGGGCAAACATGGCATCGTTTTCCGATGCAACTGTGCTTTTTAAGTTTAGGAAAATTCCTGATCTTGAAATCACAACGAAGATGGTAATTGTGTGTTCATCGGGAAGATACAATGTTATTTCCGTGGAAAATGTAAAAGGCAAAAATATGTATGTCGAAGTCTATTCAAAAGAGGTAAAGCCGAGTGGCTAAAGCGACAATAAAAATGCCTGAAGAGTTTATTTTGAAGTTGTCAAAACTCGGAAATAAAACTGATGAGATAATATCTGATGCGCTTGAGGCAGGAGGAAAAGTTGTACTTTCGCAGGTTAAGTCAAATTTAAGTGCAGTTATAGGAAAAGGCACAAAATATAAATCAAGAAGCAAAGGAAAACTCCTATCCTCACTTGGCCTCTCGCCTGCTAAACTAGATAAAAATAATAATTACAATGTCAAAGTCGGATTTTCTGAACCTCATGACAGCAAAGCTACAAATGCCATGCTTGCAAATATAATCGAGTATGGTAAATCGGGACAGCCACCAAAGCCATTTTTAAGACCCGCAAAGAGAAAATCAAGAGATGCCTGCATAGAAGCAATGAAAGCTAAAATTGAAAGTGAGATCCAAAAAATATGAGTATTTTATCTGAATTAAAAGAAATCTTGTCTTCGCTTGAAATACCGATAGAAACAGGTGTTTTCAGTGATACTCCGCCCGATGAATATTTAGTTTTAACGCCCATAACCGATGAACTTAATTATTTTGCAGATGATTTTCCTCAGTACGAAATATCGGAAGTTAGAATTTCACTTTTTACAAAATCAAATTACACACAAAGAAAAGGTCAGATTACAGAGTTACTTCTGCGGTCTGACTTTATTATTACAGAAAGAAGATATATTGGTCATGAAGATGATACGGGATATCATCACTACGTTATAGACGCTGAAAAATGCTATGAAAATGGAGGAATTTAAATGTCAACGATAGGACTCGATTCGCTATATTATGCGAAAATAACAGAAGATGCAAACGGAGATGAAACTTACTCATCCCCTATTAAACTTGCCAAAGCTATGACTGCCGAACTTTCGGTGGAACTTGCTGAGGCTACGCTTTTTGCCGATGACGGAGCTTCAGAGATAGTCAAAGAGTTTAAATCGGGTACAATTTCACTCGGAATTGACGATATCGGTGTGACCGCAGCACAAGATTTAACTGGTGCAAAAATAGATAACAATCATGTGGTTGTTTCAACAAGTGATGATAGCTGCGAACCTGTAGCGATAGGATTCAGAGCAAAGAAATCAAACGGAAAATACAGATATTATTGGCTTTACAGAGTTAAATTCGGAATACCCGGAGCAAGTTTACAAACTAAAGGCGATTCAATTACGTTCTCCACTCCGACAATCGAAGGAACGGTAATGAGAAGAAACAAAGTTGATGGACTTAATAACCATCCTTGGAAAAGTGAAGTAAACGAAGATGACAGCTCTGTTTCAAGTAGCACTATATCAGGGTGGTTTAGTGAGGTTTATGAGCCTGATTTTGAATCATCCGGTAACGAAGAACCTGAAAATAACGGATAAAGGAGGCCTTCATAATGACTTCTGACAGAAGTTCGGTTATTAAAATCGGAGATAAAGAATACGCACTTACGCTAACGACTAGAGCTACAAAAGAAATCGCAAAAAAGTATGGCGGACTTGAAAATTTAGGCGATAAATTAATGAAGTCCGAGAACTTTGAAATGGCGATAAGTGAGATAATTTGGCTTTTGACTCTTCTTGCGAATCAAAGCCTGCTCATTCATAACCTAAAAAACCCAAAAGATAAAAAAGACCTTTTAACCGAAGAAGAGGTGGAGCTTTTAACTACTCCGTCAGAGCTTGCAGATCAGAAAGAAGCGATAGTAAAAGCGATGGCAAAAGGGACAAACAGAAATATAGAAAGCGAAAGTGCAAAATCAAAAAACAAAGCAGCCGAGTAAACTATGAAGAATTTTTTACTCGGCTTATGTATATCGCCAAAGCTCATCTTAATTTAAGTTTTGATGAGTTTTGGCTTATGCCGATAGGATTAATTCTTGATTTATGGGAATGCCATAGGCAGTATCATGGCATTTCTAAACCTAAAATAAAAAAATATATTGACGAGGTTATTCCTTCGGGAATTTAAAAAGTCGGTCATATACGGGGGTGAAAAAATGTCAGATAAATTTGGTTTAAAGATTGGAATTGAAGGAGAAAAAGAGTTTAAAAATTCTATCAGAGATATCAATAATTCATTTAAACTTCTTAAAAGTGAGATGAATTTGGTAGTTTCTGAATTTTCAAAACAAGAAAATTCAATGAGTTCTTTATCATCAAAAAGTGAGGTTTTGAGTAAACAAATCGCACTTCAAAAAGAAAAAATCGAACTTTTGAAGGAGGCTCTTAAAAACTCTACAGAGTCGTTTGGAGAGAATGACAGAAGAACTCAGGCATGGGCTGAGAAGCTTAATAATGCTGAAGCAGACCTTAACAAAATGGAAAATACATTGACGGAGTATAAGTCCAGAATAGATCAAACAAACACTCCTCTTGAAAAACTGACAAATGAAATCTCTGAGCAGGAAGATGAGCTTAAATCTCTGCAGACTCAGTATAAAAATGTAGTTTTGGAGCAAGGCAAAAACTCTGCCGAAGCTAAAGAACTTGCAACGCAGATAAAAGATTTAAACGGCGACATAAAAGAAAATAAAGATAAATTAAATGAGGCTGAGAAGGCAACAGATGAGCTCGGAGACGAAATGGATGACACTGCAAAACAAACAAGTACTTTCGGAGAAGTCTTAAAAGCAAATTTGGCTGCGGATTTCATAAAAGCAGGCATAGAGAAAATAATTGACGGCTTTAAAAAAATAAAAGAAGCCGTCATTTCTTATGTAAACACAGGAATAGAGCTTTCAAATGCAGAAACAGAAAATAGGCAAAAACTTTTACAAGTCATGCAAAACACTATGGATGCAAGACTTGAAGATGCCGAGAGTATCGAAGCGTTAATTTCAAGCCAAGAAAAACTCGGAGTAGTTTCAAAAACCGTTCAGCTTGGCGGAGCGCAAGAGCTTTCCACATACTTAACCAAAAGAGAAACACTTGAAAAATTAATTCCCGTTATGAATGATATGATTGCGCAGCAATACGGAATAAATGCCTCGCAAGAATCAGCCGCAAATATTGCCACAATGCTCGGAAAAGTCATGGACGGTCAAACGGGAGCTCTTTCAAGATACGGCTACAAGTTTGATGAAGCACAAGAAAAAATCTTGAAATATGGCACCGAAGAAGAAAGGTGCGCAGTCTTAACGGAGGTTATAACTTCGTCAATCGGAGGTATGAATGAGGCTTTAGGACAAACAGACGCAGGCAAAATGGCTCAGCTTTCGGCAGCTTTGGAAAACACACAAGTAAGAATTGGAGAAATAGCAAATGAAATAAAACTTTCTTTTGCACCAATGCTGAGCGAAATTGGAAACAAAGCTTATGATGTTGGCGACTCATTTGGAAAACTTGTGGAATCCATTATTTCAGGCGATGATGATTTGTCCGAAGAAATAAGTAATTTTAAGGAAACCGTTAAAATTTTAATTACGGAAATATCTAATCAAATACCTGCGTTTTTAGAGCTTGGCGGGCAGATAATAAGCGCAATCGGAGAAGGTCTGTGGGCAGCAATAGAACCTTTTGCGGCTCAAATTGTGGGCTGGGGATTGGTTATTGTTGGCGCAATTATAGCTTTAGGACCACCAATTTCCGCAGCTATATCGGCGGTTATGGCAGTAGTGGGAACCGCAATTGCCGCTTGGCCAGTCGCTTTGGGAATAGCACTTGCAGGTTTAATAGTCGCCTTTTGGCCGCAAATTTCAAAATTTTTTAGTGATTTATGGGACGGGATTGTTTCTTGGTGCAGCGATATTTGGAGTAAAATCAAAGATTTTCTAAGCGAGCATTGGCAAGATGTATTATTATGGATTGTTTCGTGGCCTGTGGCGCTTATTAAGACACTCGCTGATTTTTGGCCACAGATTTCCGCTTGGCTTAGCGGTTTATGGGATAATATTATGTCAGCTATGGAGCCGATGTTTGATTGGTTTAGAAATATTGGTGACGAAATCGGCTCATTTATAGAAAATGCGATGAACTCTATAAGAGAGCTTTTTATAAATGGCTGGAATAATATAGTTTCTTTCTTTACCGAAACAATTCCGGCGTGGATTGAGAGCGTGTTAGAGTGGTTTAGGCAACTTCCGTATAATTTGGGGTTTTTAATAGGCCAAGCTATCGGACATATCATAAAATTCGGTCTTGATTTATGGAATTTTGCGACAGTTACTGTCCCAGAATTTATATCTCAAGTTATAACATTTTTTGCGGAATTACCCGGTAAAATTTGGACTTGGCTATTGGAAACAATCTCTAAAATCGGGGAGTTCTTTGGGAATATAATAAATTTGGGTATTGCTAAAACCACCGAATTTATAACGAACGTTATTAATTATATAAAAGAGCTTCCGAGTAAAGTCTGGGAGTGGCTACAAAATACAATGAGAAAAATATCAGAATTCTTTACAAACGCGGTAAACACCGCAAAAACAAAAGCAAGTGAATTTTTAAATAACGTTATAAATGTTATAAAGAATCTTCCAAGCCAAATAGGAAGTTGGCTTTCAAACGTAATTCAAAAAGTTATTTCTTGGGGTGCAGATATGGTCTCAAGAGGTCGCCAAGCTGCTTCCGATTTGTTTAGTGCAATTGTTAATAAAGTCAGAGAAATACCAAGCCAAATGCTATCAATCGGAAGTAATATTGTTTCGGGAATTTGGAATGGCATCTCAAATTCGATTGGTTGGATAACAAGCAAGGTTCGAGAATTTGCAAGAGGTATTTTGGATGGTATAAAATCAGCACTCGGAATACATTCACCTTCAAAGGTTTTTGAGGAGCAAGTCGGAAAGAATATGGCTTTAGGTGTTGGCGAAGGTTTTATGAAGGCTATGGAGAATGTTAAAAAAGATATGGATAAGGCTATCCCTAAAGATTTCGGCAATGATCTAAATATGTCTATTGACTCTGCTAATTCTTTAGTTTCTATGAGTAGCGATAGACTTAATTTAGATATAAAAAATAATGGAATATTCGGAAAACTTGATTCGATTTTATCGCTTCTTGAATATTACATTCCCGAACTTCAAAACAGACAACTTTGTCTTGATACCGGAGTTTTGGTCGGAGAATTAACACCGCCAATAAACCGAGAACTTGCAAAAATTGAAACAAGTCGGGAGCGTGGAAGATGATTAATTTTAACGGAGTTACTTTTACATCTTGGAGTACAAATATTTCAAAACACAGCTATACTGATTTCGGAGTAATTTTGACAGAGCAAAATATTGGGCTTCCCTCGCCCAAAACTTATAGTGTAAGCATTGAGGGCATGGACGGGAGCCTTGATTTATCGGAATGTTTCGGTGAAATAAAATACGAAAACAGAACGCTAAAATTTACTTTTGAGAGCATTGATAAAATAACCGATTGGCAAGCTAAAATGATAAATATTTCCTCGTTTTTACACGGAGAAAAAATGAAAATAAAAACATGGTCCGACCCCGATTTTTATTATATTGGTAGATGTCAGATTGATGAGTATAATTCAAATCAAAAGCTTGGAAAGATTGTTATTTCTTGCGATTGTGAACCTTTTAAGTATAAAAATAACATAACAAATTACAATTTAACCGAAGGCGCAAACATGGTGCAAAACTCAAGAATGACCGTATACGCAGACTTGATAAATGAAACGGAAATCACGATAAATACAAAAGTTTATAGTGCAGGAACACACCTGAGAGCGATAAAGCTTACAAGTGGTGCAAATACCTTAAATTCAAGCGGTAATGCTACCCTTAATTTTCAGGAGGGCGAAATTTAATGCAATATAAAATATTTTGCGATGACTACATTTTATACGATTCGCAATTAAATGAATTTCAACTTGAAAATCCTGTTTTAAAGCAAGAATTAAACACCGCAAACGAGCTGACTTTTACTATTTATCCGAATCACCCGTATTTTAATAACATATCAAAACTAAGCTCCATAATTAAAGTTTATCGAGATAGCAGTTTAATTTTTAAAGGGCGGGTGATTAATTCGGAGCTTGGATTCCATAACGAAAAAAAGATAACTTGCGAGGGAATCCTCGCTTTTTTGCTTGACAGCGTTATTCGCCCATTTGATTTTCCAAATGATGACCAATTTTCAAGCTTAGATTATGAACAAGACAATGTCATAGAATATTTTTTAAATTGGATAATTTCCAAACACAATGAACAAGCTAAAGATTTTCAAAAAATACATCTTGGGAATGTAACCGTAACAGACCCCAATAATTATTTATCTCGTTCAAGTATTGAGTATTTAAGCTCATGGGAAATTATAACCTCAAGGCTTATTAAAAGCTACGGAGGGTATCTTGTAATTCGTGAAGAAAACGGAGTAAACTATCTTGATTATCTTGAAGATTTTACATCTGACGGCACTAAAAGCGGGAACAAACTTGTTTGTACGCAAAAAATAGAATTCGGAGCGAATCTTCTTGATTTAACCGAAGAACTCAGCGGAGCAGATATAAAAACGGGAATTATCCCACTTGGAGCAAGGATTGAAGATTCAGATGGAAATCAAACAGACGAATATTTGACAATAGAAAGCTTGCCGGACGGGATTTTATCGGAAGGAATTATAAAAACAGGCGACCATATCTTAAACACCACACTTGCGGAAACTTACGGAGTTATATATGAGGTTGTTAAGTGGGAAGATGTAAAAATAGTGGAAAATCTGCAAGCCAAAGCCCTCTCATATCTTGCCGACAGCGTAAAATTTAAAAGCGAAATTTCCATAAAGGCAATAGATTTAAAACTGACAAATGACCAAATCGGAGCCTTTAAAATTGGTGAGTATATCAGGTGTTTAAGTAGTCCACATGGTCTTGATGATTTATATCTTTTACAAAAAATATCAATAAACATGAAAAATCCTCAAGCCACCACGATTGAACTCAACAAGTCATCTTTAACTTTTACAGATAAAGTCTTGGAAAACAAGAAAAACACGGATAATATTATCACCCGTGTTGACAGAGTTGAGCGTGGTTATATAAACGGTGGCAGTATTACAGATATAGCGAACGAAACAATCGAAAACAGCTCTGCATTTGAGCAAAACAGTCAAGCAATAATGTCGCAAGTTTCCGAGCTCTACACCAAAATTACGGACTTCGAAACATATAAGAGTAATATTACAACTCAGTTTATACAAACAAATGAAGATTTTACTTATCAATTCTCGAATTTAACGGAACTTATAAATAACTTAGACGCAGATTCGGCAGAGCAATTTAATAATATCATCAGATATATTCGGTTTGTGGACGGAGATATAATTCTTGGCGAAGTTAATAATAATCTTATGCTTAAAATAAGCAACGATAAAATTTCTTTTTTACAAAACGGAATTGAAGTTGCATATATGACGGACAACAAGCTTTATATTACCGACGGAGAGTTTTTAAATTCACTCCAACTCGGTAATTTTGCTTTTTACCCAAGAACAAGCGGGAATTTGTCATTCAAAAAAATAAAGTAAAGGCGGTGATAATTTGGGGACATCAAGCACTTTTTCAACAAGCAATACACACGTTAAATATAACATCACAGTAAATCAGAATTCTCAAAATGTTTCAAATAACTGTTCAAATGTTAGTGTTTATGTAAGGTTTTGGCGCGACAATAGCGGCTACACAACTTATGGCTCAGGAACCTGCTATTGTAAAATCAACGGTACGACCTACTCAGCGACAGTTTCTCCGAGCCAAAAAATAACCGATTCGGGAATAAACCTTTTTGGTAAAACTCTTGATATTTATCATAATAATGACGGCACTAAAACGCTGACTTGCTCGGCTTGGATTTCTATGGATACGCCGCTTTCGTCAAGTGAACAATCATATTCTCAAACACTTTCTACAATACCGAGAGCCAGCAAACCGACACTCAGTTCAAGCTCTGTTACTATGGGAAATTCGGTAACAGTAAGCACGAACCGAGCGTCAAGCAGCTTTACACATTCGCTTTATTATCAAATCGGCTCAGGCGGTTGGAATACCATTGGTACGGGTATCGGAACAAGTAAAAGCTGGACAGTTCCGCTGAGCCTTGCGAACAGCACTCCGAATTCTACAAGCCTAAGTGTTAAACTTTGGCTTGAAACATATAACGGAAGTACGTATATCGGCGCAAATAGCGTAAGTTTAACCGCAAATGTACCTTCAAGCGTGGTTCCGACAATTAACTCGATTAATTTATCCGAAGCAGTTTCAGGGATTTATGCTCAATTTGGGGCTTATGTTCAAGGGAAATCTAAAATTTCAGGTAGCATTTCAGCAAGCGGAAGTTATTCAAGTACAATAAGTTCATATTCTACAAGTATTAATGGGGCGTCGTATACATCAAGCAGTTTTACAACTGATTTCTTGACAACAAGCGGCAGCAATACTTGCTTAGTAACCGTTAAAGACAGCAGAGGTCGCACGAAATCGCAAAGCATAACTTTTAATGTTATAGCCTACGCAAATCCTGCAATTAATTCTTTTTCGGTTTCAAGATGTGACCAAGACGGGACGCCGAACGATGAGGGCAACTGCGCAAAATGTGTGGTGTCAGCTTCGATTTCAAGCGTTAATAATGGGAACACAAAATCTTTTCAAATCAAGTATAAGAAAATATCAGAAACCGAGTGGAATGTTTTTGATTTAGATAACACAAATTACACGATAAACGCCACACAAATAATTCAAAATATTGATACCGAATCAGAGTACAATTTCAAAATTGTTGCTACTGATTTTTTTAGTTTTGCAGAGTATTCACACAATCTATCCACCGCTTATACGCTTGTAGACTACAATCAAACCGGAAAAGGTATGGCGATTGGTAAAGTTTCAACGCAAAATGCTTTTGAAATTAATATGGACACCAAGATTACGGGCGGTTTAACTATTAACAATAAAACTATTTTTGACTTAGTTTATCCTGTAGGCTCAATTTATATGTCTGTGAGCAGTACGAATCCGGGCGAATTATTTGGTGGTACTTGGGTGGCTTGGGGCTCAGGGCGTGTGCCCGTAGGTGTAAATACTTCGGATTCTGATTTCAGTTCTCCGGAAAAAACAGGAGGAAGCAAAAGCCACAGACACAGTTTTAGAATCGGAATGCACTGGTGGTACGGAGGCGCTTGCGGTGAAGGTGTAGGAAATGGCACGGGAGCTTATGTTTATTCGGAAAGCAGATATGACGGTTGGGCTCGAGATTTAAGCGGAAAATCATCTCCTGTAAACACCGCAATATATAACAATCAATCTTCCGTAACAGCTACGCCTTCGGGAAAATACTCACAAGGTGATACATCACTAACAAGCACGCTTCAAGCGTATATTACTTGTTATATGTTCAAACGAACAGCTTGATATTTGCTTAAAAAACAGCAAAAAATTAGGTTTTTGAAATGAATTAATGAGGAGGAATTAATTTATGTTTAAAGGAATAGACGTATCAAAGTGGAACGGAAATATTAATTGGGACAAAGTAAAGAGCGCAGGCATAAATTTTGCCATAGTCCGTGAGGGCTACGGGAAAAAAGATCCGCGTCAAATTGACAAAAGATTTAAAGATAACATAAATGGTGCTAAAAGTGTAGGTATTCACACAAGTGTTTACCATTACAGCTATGCCGATTCGGTAGAAGACGCAATCAATGAAGCTCATTTTTGCTTAGAAAATATTGAAGGGTTGAAACTTGAATATCCTGTAATCATAGACGTAGAGGACAAGGAACAGTTAAAGCTTAATAATAGACAACGTACGGATATAATAAAAGCGTTTTGTAGTGAGATAGAAAAGCACGGCTATTATGCGATGTTTTATTGTAACTTGAACTGGCTTAACAACTATCTTTATAAAGATGAGCTTTTGCCGAAATACGATTTGTGGCTTGCACAGTGGGGTGTTGATGCTCCCTCTGTGTCGTGTGGACTTTGGCAACGTTCAAGTACAGGAAATATTGACGGAATAAGTGGAAATGTAGACCTCGATGTTTCTTACAAAAATTATTCTGAAATTATGAGAAATAAAGGCTTAAATGGGTTTAGTAAAGCAAACAATTCAGAAAGTACAAACTATTTCACATATACGGTGAAAAAAGGCGATACGTTATGGACTATTGCTCAGCGTTATCTTGGGAGTGGTTCAAAGTATAAGGAAATTAAGATTTTAAATGCTTTAACCTCAGATACAATCTATCCGAATCAAACTTTGAAAATACCAAATTGAGGAGGAATTATATATGAATACGGAAGTTTCAAAGATGTTTATGGTGTGTGTAGTTTTAGAAGGGATTATCACATACATAAATAACTTTTTTGTAACCACTGAGCCACATTATCAAATGGTACTGAGTCTTATTTTTGGTATCTTGATAGCCGTGGCATATAAAATAGACTTACTAAAACTCGTGAATATCGAAAGTAACATACCTTACATAGGCTCTGTTTTAACAGGAATTCTTTTTTCACGAGGTAGCAACTATGTTCACGATATTTTGAAAACGCTTAATATCATGTGATTTAAGGATGTGGCCAAATTTGAATGAATCTCAAAAGGATAAAATATTAAAATTAAAAAGCAGTGGCAGAAGTTATAAGGAAATAGCTTCTGCCCTTTCTATTTCCGAAGGTACAGTAAAATCTTTTTTTAGCCGTAAAAGGCTGAAATCAGATGAAAATAATAACGTATGTAAAAATTGTGGGGTCACATTAGAAAAAAGTTCGAGATCAAATGTTAGGAAGTTTTGTTCAAATTTATGTAGATACAAATGGTGGAGAAAAAACACAGAAAACAATAGAAAATGTGTAAAAATTAATGTTTGCAAGAATTGTAGTAAAAAGTTTGGAAGCTATGATAACAAAGATAGAAAATACTGTAGTCATGAGTGCTACATAGCAGATAGATTTAAAAAGCAAGAAAGGGAAATTCGTCTATGACCAGCGAGCAATTTGAGTCAGAAAAAGAGTACCAGTCTCGAATGAGCATAATGAGAACTATGCTAAAATTAGGGCTGATAACAAAAAGTGAGTACGATAAAATTGATACCAAATTCTTAAAGAAATACTCTCCCATATTCGGCAGTTTATATCGATGAAATGGCTTGATACTGGGCTTTACAAGAGGTAATATGTAACTGCAAAAACAATTTAAAGGAGAGTCAAAATGCAAAGACAGATTTTAAAATTAAGTGGGCATAAAAACGTATTGCCTAAAAGGAAAAAAGTAGCTGCATATGTCAGAGTATCGAGTGGAAAAGATGCAATGATGCATTCATTGTCAGCTCAAGTTAGTTACTACAGTAAACTAATTCAGGATAATCCCAATTGGCAGTACGGCGGAGTTTACGCAGATGAAGCCCAGACAGGAACCAAAGATTCAAGACCTGAGTTTCAAAGGCTTTTGGAAGACTGCAAGCAAGGAAAAATTGATATGATAATCACGAAATCTATATCGAGATTTGCAAGAAATACACTGACCGTACTTGAAACTGTCAGAGAACTAAAGAAACTGGGAATAGATGTGTATTTTGAAAAAGAGAATATTCATAGTCTATCAGAGGAAGGAGAGCTAATGCTTACCCTCCTCTCTTCTTTTGCACAGGAAGAAAGTTTGTCGGTTAGTGAGAACTGCAAATGGCGAATCAGAGATAAGTTCAAGCAGGGCATATCCACAAATTTTAAGATGTTAGGATATGAACTTAAAAATAATCAAATAACTGTTATTCCAAAAGAGGTGAAGATAGTAAAAATGATTTTCCAGGATTACCTAAGTGGAATGGGAATAAATGCAATTGCACGTAAACTTAGAGATAAATGTATACCTACCAAAGACGGTGGAACATGGCATGAGAATACAGTCAGGGGGATTCTTAAAAATGAGAAATATACAGGAAATTTGCTATTGCAAAAGACTTTTATATCCGATCATATCAGTAAAAAGAAGCGAAAAAACAAAGGTGAATTACCGATGTACTATGTAGAGAGCAATCATGAACCGATTATTGATGTCGATACTTTTCAAAAAGTGCAAGACAAGATAAAAAAGCAAGCAAAACATCACAAAGCTACCGGCAGCTCTAAAGAATACGCTTTCACCCAAAAAATTGAATGTGGACTTTGTGGTAAGAACTATAGAAGGAAAATCTCTGCGAGTGGTACAAAGTATGAAAAGCCGATATGGATTTGTGCTACGTTTAACAGCTATGGTAAAAAGTACTGCCCTTCAAGTAGAATTCCCGAAGAAACAATCAAAAAGCTATCTTGTGAGGTGCTTGGAATCACAAAGTTCGATGAACAAATATTCAAAAACAAAGTAAGTAAAATCATTGTTCCAAGCAAGGGTAACCTTAAATTTATTCTTAATGATGGTAATGAAGTCTTGAAAACGTGGGATTACCCTTCAAGGAGAGATTCTTGGACTGAAGAAATGAAAGAAATGGCTAGAAACAGCGAATTA
>JAUNIE010000035.1 GCA_030523605.1 Clostridia bacterium
AAAAATATAAAATAAAAACATATATTTTTTCGAAAAAAGTGACATAAAAAATCCCTCCATAATCTATGATTGATTATTTTGGGAAATTCTATCATAAAGTAAAATTTAATTCAATTAATAAAAAACTGTGAATTTTATCAAAATAACTGCGCAGTTACTACTAAACCACCATATTATTATCTCGCAGATGCAATCGTACAGCAAATAATCTTTCTTGCACCATAATGTTTAAGAGTTTTCACGCACTCCTTCAAGGTACTGCCTGTGGTTATAATATCATCACACAAAATAAAATTTTTATTACTGATGCTGCTGCCGTCATTGGTGGAAAAAGCACCGAGCAAATTTCTACTTCGCTCCTCAGCGCCAAGTTCGTGCTGAGTGTAGGTTTCATGCTCTTTAATAAGCACATTTCTTACCGGAATTTTTAAAATATCGCTAAGCGCAACTGCCAAAAGTTCCGATTGGTTATATCCCCTATCCACAAAACTTCTTTCTGACATCGGCACAAAACAAATATAATCTATGTAGTTTATATCGAATTTTTCCAAAAGTTTTTCCGCAATCGAACTCGCAAAAAATTCCAGATTACTGCGAACATTATGAAACTTCAAATTTAAAATTGCCTTCCTAATTCCGCCCTTATACAAAAACGGAGAAATGCACTCGACATATCTCTCGTCGCCCATGTAAGGTATGTACCGCACAATTTGGGACGAAGAGAAAACCTCCGTGCAATCCTCGCACATGTTTTTATTATATTCTATAACCTCATTACAAAATATACATCTTTTCGGAAAAAGACAGCTGATTAAAAAATCTTTTATGCTCATAATACTTTTTCAAGCGCCGAAATAGCCTCTTTCATTTGTAAATCCTCATCCGGCGATTTATTAATAGTATTAATATCGGGCTGAAGCCCTTGCTTAAACATCTTCTTTCCACTAGCCGTCACATAAAACGCATCGGGGAAAATAATTACAGAATCGTCAGAAAGATTTACCGCCTTGGTTCTCACGGCATTGCCTGCAGTCTCAACCCCAATTATCTTAGCTCTGCATGAGTCTTTGAGTACCGATGCAAAAACCTCAGCAAAACCTGAAGTTTCATCATCTACCAAAACGACGAATTTGACATTTGCATTGTCCGAAGAACTTGAACAAATAACTTGCTTATTGTTTTTAGAATCCAAGGTATAAACAACGTCACCTTTACCGGCAACATGCTGCGAAACTGTTATCATTTCTTGCTCTATTCCTTTAGAGCAGCCTCTAAGGTCGACGACAACACCTCGTACTCCTTCAGATATTAAATTATTAAGTGTCGTTATAAAACTATCTGCAAAACCCTTGCCCATCGATTTAGAGCGCAAAACTGCCATACCATTTTCCAAAGTATTGACTTCCACATCGCCGAACAAATTTTCTTGATCAGCTTTGTAAGATTTATAATCCGCAGAACTCAAAAATTTCGCATTACTGTCGCTCAGCCCCTTGATATATCCTACACAAGTTGCATCGAAAAGCTTGTCCTCATCAATTTCGCCTATGTAACTTTCACGAACGTTATAATCAACTTCGCTAAGTTGCGAGTACATTTTTTGTTTTTCCTGCGCATATCCAACAATGCTATTAAATTTGTGCATTGCCATGTTATACCCTAAAGAATACACAAGTGCCGCTACCACAAAAAGCAATGCTATACTAATTCCCAAAGAAATCTTCCTGCCAAAAATTTTACCGAATATTTTCATAACTAATCACTCCTTTTATACTTTAATGTTACACAATCGATCTTGGATTCGTTCTCATGCCATTAACTCTATATTCAAAGTGAAGATGCGGACCCGTAGAAAATCCTGTATTTCCTACATTACCTATCTTTTGTGCTTTGGATACTCTCTGTCCTCTTGAAACACTTACACAGCTGAGATGTCCATAAAGCGTAGATTTCCCGTTGCCGTGGTCAATAACTATATAATTTCCATAGCCACCGCCACGTCCATCGGTACACACCATAATTACAGTACCGCTATTAGCTGCGACAACGTTTGCACCATATATACCGCCACCTGCTATATCAATTGCTCCGTGGACATGCGAACGACCTTCTGAATCGTTAAACCCTGAAGAAATATAATGATAACCCGGAACCGGCCAAGCCCAATCACCGCTCGCAACTGTTCCTGAATCAATCGGTCTGCCCTGTTCTACCTGCCGTTTTCTTTCTTCCTCCAGGCGGCGCTGCTCTCTGGCTATTTCATCATCGATTGCTTTTATTGCAGCATCGTTTTGATCGATTCTCTTTTGAACATCCTGCGCATCGGATTCAAGTTTTTTGAGCAATTCTTCGCTTTTATCAACTAAATCCTGAAGCTCAACTCTATTACTCTCCAAATCGGATTTCTCGGTTTCCTTGTCCGATTTTGTTTTTTCAAGCTCTTCTTTTTTTGTTTCTATCTCCTTAAGATCAGCCTTCAACTCATCTATAAGCTTTTGAATTGTCTGACTTACAGAACGTACAATATCTGCTTTATCAAGAAAATCCTCAAAACTCTTGGCGCCAAGTATTATATCGAGGGTTGTGGTATCTCCCGCAACGTAAATCGATGCCAAACTATTTTTTAAAAGTACAACTTTGTGATCCATATCTGCGTGTATCTCATCGATCTGCTTCTCGATATCGGCTATTTCGCCATCAAGATCGTCTATGTACGCATTAGATTCGTCAATTTGCTTTTGAAGAATTTCAATCTGTGCATCAAGATTTTTCTTCTTCTCAGCCTCTTCATTTACGTTATCTTTCGCATTCTTAAGTTCGTTTGCAAGCTCTTTTCTTTTATTTTGCAAGTCCGCCTTTGCTTGACGTCTTTGTTCCGCTCTGCTTGTAGCGATGATCGGAGAAATGCAATAACCCGTAATCATCATGAGCGAAGATACTACGCAAAATGCCTTCTTTAAAAATTCCTTACCACGCAACAACTTCGCCACCTTCTTTCGAAAGATATCTCTTTATCGAAATAAGTCCTCCAACAACACCAAACATAATACCCGCAGCTGTGAAAATACCAAAAACTTGCCACATTATATCTGCGAACGCAATGCTATGGAAGGGCAAAATGCCGGATATCAAACTAAACATGCTGTTATATACAAAATACAAAATCACAGTTGAAATAATCGCTGAAATTATTCCTATTGCCATACCTTCGATAATGAAAGGTGCCTTGATAAATCCATTGGTCGCACCAACCGATTTCATTATACTAATCTCAAATCTACGGCTATGCATAGTAATTTTTATTGTATTCGAAATTATGAAAAGTGATACGATACCCAGAGAACACACAATCCATATACCTGCTTGTCCAACTAATCTGTTGAAATCCGATAATTTCTTGGCCGTCTCACTCCTATCGCTCACAGACTCAACATTCGGAATGTTTTTTATTTTTGAAATTGTTTTATTATACAGCGACAAATCTTCCATAGTTATGTGGTATGCCTCAGGAAATGGGTTTTCGCCTTCTTCCACAATTTCATAAAGTTCCCCAAGAACATCTTTATACTTTTCTATGGCTTTGTCGCTTGGATAGTAGTCACACTTTAAAATATTCGGAACAGCCGCAATTTTTTTACCCGCTTCTACAACTTCCTCTTGCGATATATCTTTCTTCAAAAATACCGTCATACTATTCTGATGTTCAACAGACTCAAGCGCTTTGTTTATATTAAGTGAAATAAGCATTGCACCGCCCGTTAAAATCATACAGCACGTCATAACAAGCACAGATGCTGCGGACATTATGCTATTGCTCCACAAATTTTTAAATCCTTCTTTGATAAAATACTTTAAATAATGTGCGTTCATATATTATTCACCTCCGGACTATCACTCACAGAATCTACATTTGGAATAGCTTTTACTCTTGAAATCGTTTCATCGTACGCTGACAAATCTTCCACGGTGATATGGTATGCTTCAGGAAACAGATTCTCCTGTTCCTTGACTATATCATAAAGACCTCCAAGAATATATTTATATTTTTCGAGAGCTTTTTCACTCGGATAATATTCACAATTCGAAATATTCGGAACAGCCGCAATTTTTCTGCCTACTTCTGCAACTTCATCGCCTGTGATATCCCTTTTTAGCAATACTATTACATTACTGTGTTGTTTTACCGGTTCGAGTGCTGCAACTGTATTGAAGCACGAAAAAATGGTCAATGCAAAACCTGCGACAAAAATGCAACAAACCACAAACAGTGACAATGCGCCTGAACTTAATAATTTTTTGAATTTCTCCTTAATAAAACAATTGAAGAAGCATCCATTCATGCATTGCTCACCTCCGGCGGTATGTCATTTATAATCTGGCCATTAACAATTTCAACAATTCTGAAATTAAAATGCTTAACTATTGACATATCATGTGTAACCATAATTATTGTCGTACCACATTTATTAATCTGTTTAAGTAGCTCAACAATTTCCAGTGACATAGCAGGGTCTATGTTTCCAGTAGGCTCATCCGCCAAAATCACACGAGGATTATTAACAAGCGCACGTGCAAGACCAACTCTCTGTTTCTCGCCACCGGACAGTTCCGAAACCTTTTTGCGTGCTTTATCACTCAGCCCGACAAGATTCAAAACATACGGAACTCTACGGCTTATTTCTCTGCTGCCGGCACCGACCACGTGCATCGCAAAAGCAACATTTTCAAAAACACTCATTTTCTCAATAACCCTGAAATCCTGGAAAACAATTCCCATCGTTCTTCTTAAGTATGGAATTTTTCGTTTTTTGAGATGAGTTATATTTTCACCGCTTACGAATATTTCGCCGGAAGTCGGTTCTTGCTCTTTTGAAATCAATTTAAGCAGCGTACTTTTACCCGAACCGGACGGCCCGACTATGAAAACGAATTCGCCGTCTCTGATATTCAAATCAATATTCTTAAGTGCGACAGAATTATTATCGTAAAATTTTCCAACACCTCTAAATTCTACCATAATTTTACTCCCACCTTGCTTTAAAATTTTAATGTGTTGCCAAGTTTATAGGCAACACACATTCAGTTTTGTCCTTTTTATTAAAATTTCACCGGATTGGACATCAAATATTTCTTAACCATGAGCGCTACTTTGAAAACTATTGCATCTTCGAATTCTCTTAAATCAAGACCTGTAATCTTCTTGATTTTTTCAAGTCTGTAAACAAGTGTATTACGGTGTACGAACAGCTTTCTTGAAGTTTCAGAAACATTCAAGCTGTTTTCAAAGAATTTTTGTATTGTAAATAATGTCTCTTGATCCATCGACTCAACGGAACCTTTTTTGAATACTTCTTTTAAGAATGTTTCGCAAAGAGTTGTCGGCAATTGATATACCAAACGAGCAATTCCCAAGTGATCATATGTAACAATGCTTTTTTCCGTATCGAAAACTTTTCCGACTTCGATTGAAACTTGTGCGTCCTTAAAGGATCTTGCCAAATCTCTTATTCCCGTTACAGGAGTTCCTACGCCTACCACACAGTGTGTATAGTACTCACCCGAGAGCGTATCAACGACTGAAGCGGCCAGTTTTTCAAGAGATTTTGTATCGGTATCTTCACGAATTTCTTTAACAAGTGCAATATCTGTCTCATTGATACTAACAACAAAATCTTTGCTCTTGTCGGGGAAAAGCGCTTGAATTACGTCATATGGGGAAACGTCTGATTTAGACTTAACTTTGACTATCATACAAACTCTTGTTACGTCAGAATTGAAACTGAGTTCACGAGCTTTAAGATAAATATCACCCGGCAAAATATTGTCAAGTAAAACATTCTTTATGAAGTTGAGTCTGTCTTTCTTTTCGTCAGTGTTTTGATACACGCTGTTCATTGCGACGGCCAATATTTCCGCTTCATGCTTTGCTGATTCATCTGTTGACATAATGAAAACTGCACGGTCAGGATTTGAAGTATCACCAAAAGATTTGCAAGTGTATGCGCCAACAACGAACGGTGTGGATGAAGCCATCAAATTAGCATCAACCAAATTTAAGTTTTCGCCCATGCGTGCAACGTCACTGCAAGCGATGATTGTCGAGGATTTATCGACAACACCTACAACCTTTCCCAGAACCTCTGAAGTTTGATGAGCAATGTTTTGAAATAACCTGTTTGACATTATTATACCTCTTTCTTACTGAATTCTTTAAAATACTTAGATGACAATAATGCATCTGTTCTTTTATTGATTATATACAATTAATAAATTTTTTGCAACCTTTTATTTCGATAAATTAAATGCCAAACCCCAAAAAGCGCATTTTAAATATTATTTTTGTCTATAGATTGATTCTTTATATATATTTTATACTTTTTAAGAGGAAAATTTTACCTAAATATACATGCACAGAAAATTAAATAAAAAAACCGACCGAAATATATCCAGTCGATTTATAAAATTTATTTTTGAAAACTGTCATGAAAGCCTTTTTATTATACGGTCATAGTGTTCTTTCAGATAATCATATGTGGTCTGAGGGACAAGTTTCTCAAGGTCTTCCCAATTCTTTTCTTTAAGGTGTTTTCTAACTTTAGATGCACTTATAACCTGACCATCACTGAGCTCTTTGCGGGGTATTTCTATAACTTCTATTCCGTATTCGGGGAGCTGCCTTTTCATGAAATTATTATGCTGCTGAGTAACTTTATCTATGGGTTCTTCACCAAAAAATCTCCTTGTGGCACCAATTGCCGGAGCTATAAATGCGCCATACAGATCCACGTCTTTAGTCGGATTCAAAATAACTTTTGTTTGCAGATTATCTTTATCGAAATAATCCGGGAACGTAAATTTGGAACACATCCATTTTCCTGTTGTAAGCAGTGTGATTTTACCTTCGTCCATCAAATCGGCGACCCCTCTTCTCACCATTTCATAGCGGTCGTCAAATGAAAATTCTGATGCGTCTTCTTCAACAACAAAGAGGAATAAATGGTCAACACGCTTAAGTGCCTCTTCAATCAAATATCTATGTCCACGAGTAAACGGATTGCAGTTCACGTTGAGTGAACCAATCTTTTTATGGGCGCTGCGATATGGCTTTGAAACTTTTTCCAGATTTTCCAGATATGGTTTAAAGTCAGGATTATCCTTAATAAAGCTTTCGTCCCGATCTTGATAGTCGAACTTCACGATTTTATCTTCAAAGTTACGCCTCAAAAGCTCGCTGATTTTGCTTTTTATCGTATCATATATAAAATCAGCAATCATTTTGCAGCCTCTATGGTTCACGTGGGTAACATCATTAACCACAAAATTTGTAAGTCCCAAATTATTGATCTGCGCACTTATTTCTTTGTAAGAATATCCCTTTTCCTTTATGATATCTTTTAATTTACTGCTGAAATCACGTTCTTCAATTACTATATCTCCGGGTTTGAATGCCGTATCAAGTATATACTCAAAATCGTTTACTTCATCACTTTCACAGCCGTACGCCACAACATTATACTTTCCACCAAAGTCTTTATTAATTCTTTTTTGAATGAAATTACCTATCGTAAAATCATCGGAAACATATTTACTCCTCATCGTGCAAGGGCCGTACATATAGATAGTATTTCTGTAACTTTCGGGAGCGCTCGGAATGTATCTTGCATGACCTATTATATTGCAGTAATTACCTTTAAAATCCGCAAGTGCAAAATGATTCCTTACTCTAACCACGTTACTGCTTGCACTGAATTCCCCCGAAGTATAATATTTTTTACAGGTTTCCGCATTTCCAAACATCGTATCGAGCATTCCGCTGTTTTTGATATTACTCGGATCCAGTCCCAAACGTAAAAGCTTTCTGTCGACTTCGCTTAAGTTCTTTATTTCGGCAAAGCTTGGCGCCTTAAAGAAAAACACAGGTATATTGTTAGATTTCAAATAATCTATTGCCGCTTCGCAAATTATAGATCTATATACAGATCTAAAGCTTTCCACTTCTTTATCGGGAAACAGTATATTTAAAAATCTTGTATCATATTTTTCGTTTATTATTAGGTCGTACTTGTCGATATTTTTTATTTTCCCTATACTGTCAACTCTGTCAAATGTAAAATTCTTTTGACTTCTGAAAGCTGCTTGGAAATCTTTGAAAAATTTATCTCTTGCAATAACAAGTGCATTTTTACATTTTTTCTTCTTATAGTGATCCAAAAACTTATCTCTGAGTTTAATCATACGCCTTTGCGGATATGTTTTTTCACTAACAGTACCTGCTTCTTCAAGGTTCAGTTTTTCCGCTTTAAATGCCTGAGCGGCAGTACCGTTCCAGCCCCAAAGCCTTACATTCGTTTCATTGGCGTTTCGGCCGCCTTCAACGTCAAGATAATAATCACCAAGTTTTGATTTTATGTTTACCGTATTATTACCGGAAAATTCAAACGTCCACTTTTGAGCATCTGTGCCGTTTTCTCCCCACTGCCAGACATTTGCTCCCAGAAACGCCCGGCCATGCGATACATCCAGAACTTGTCCCGAACTAACAGATTTTATTGTGTAATACCCATCATCCGTCTGCGATACGTAGAACTTCTGCGCCGCAGATTTATTATTATCATAAATCTGCAAATTTGCTCCAAGTTCATCCGAGCCCCACTGAACATCGAGGACTTTGTTGCCACCAAGAGCACTCGAAAAAGTATAAAAGCCTTCTTCAAGGCAACTATACGCCTTTGCGTTAATCCCGGCTATATTTACAACCGAAAAAAGCATTAAAAATAAAATAAATAAATTTCTAAACGTTTTTCTCATTAAATAGTTTCTCTCCAATCAATCACAATTTTAATTTGCTCTCATATATGTACAATGCGCTTTTTTAAATCCCACCAAGCCGTAAGTACGGGCCACTTTTTCGCCTGATGGAGTAAGCGAAAACTGACAGTTTCTCAGTTTTTCATGTTCCAAAATATACCTCATAAGTTTGGTGCCGATTCCCAGGCCCCGACAGCTTTTATCAATTACAACATTCATGACAAAACAGGTTGTTTCATAGTCTGTTATGATTCTGGCAAAGCCTACCTGAATACCTTTTTTATTAAATACCCCGAAACACATTGATGAATTATCTATAATTTTCTTGAATTTCTGACGGCTCCAATCCTTACCGAGAGATTTAAAGAGAATTTGCATTCTATCAATTTGCATATCATTTTTATCAGTACTTATTATGTATCCGTCCGAATTAAACGTTTTTATAGGCCTTAATCTAAACCTCTGGCCTTTGCTGATATTTTGCTTCCAAAGCTTTATTTTATGGCCACGATCATTAAATCCCATAATCAAATCATTGGCTTTGCAGATGATATACACACCCCCTTTGTTGCTCTCTTCAAATGTCCATTTTTGGCAGTCTGAATTTACAAACTTTTTTTGAAAAATTCCGGTACTAGAAAACTTCCCATTATCGCTGAAATAGCTTCCGCAAGTGAGAAGCTTTCCGGAACAAAGAGATCTTATTCTGAAATACCCGTCATTGGCCTTATAAACATAAAATTTCTGTGCGTCTGAATAATTTTTTTCATAAAGCTGCAGAGGCGCCGAATTATCAGACGAGCCGCCTTCAATATCCAGAACATTTCCCGGTTTTCCTGCGCTCTCCAAAATATAAATTCCTTCGGTAATATTACTGTTTTTCGCTGAAACACCGCCCCAAAAAGCAAGACAAAAAAGTACGCATAGAATATACCATCTTCTGATTTTCATAATCACATTCCTTCCTAATCTAAACTAAGATGTAAACGCTGTCAGGCGACAATTTCACACTATATTATCCTGTATATTACAAAAAATTGTCAATAAAAATATTAGCGTGTCAAGCGAACAATTTTTATATTAAATATCACAATTTCATTTTTTAGAGACAAAATATACGCATAAAAAATACACTCCCGTCCTATTTTGAACGAGAGTGTAAATCATTTAACAAATTTACTTAAATGCCCATTGCAACTCTTGATTTTTTAGTTTTAAGAATTCACCCATAGCTTTACCCAAAGCAGTCGGATGTTTACTCGCAAAACAATCCGCACAAACTTCTGCAAACCATTCCGAATCACTTGTTTCACCATATTTGGTTATAAAACCATCTCCCATATAACCAAATCTTTCCCTTGCTATTTTAATAACTTCTTTTTTTATTTTCGCATACATTTTTTCGGCTCTTTTTATGTTGTCCAAAGAAACATAATCACCGACCGTCCGAAACCCAAGCTCACGTATAGCCAAGGTGTGCTGTATCAAATGGCCCATTTCATGTGCAGCCATTCTTTCCAAATACAGCCACTCACGATAATTTTTATAATTACTCATAAAAATTTGAATAAATACGTCATCATTTCCTACCGAAGATTTGGCTGCGTTATCAGCTGCAAAATTATGATAAACATCTTGATTAAGAGATATTCCAAAAGGAAAACAACAAACGGCCACAGCCTTTTTATGATTATTATAGTAGCTCTTACTAAAATCATCTAATTTTATGCAAAATTTTTTTGATATTTTACTTTTTTTACATATATCATCAAAAGAGTGCGTTATATTAGGATAAGCTTCAAAGATGTCCTTAACCTTTTTCACAATTCTCGACCTAAATTGATTTGGTATTTCATCTGCAAATCTCTTATCCACAACAAATCTGCCATAATCTTCTGCAACATCGACATTTTTCCAGTAAGATGATTCGGCTGCATTGCTGCCCACAGGGCCACAGGCCTCAGCAGCAATAATACTGCCACCCACAACAACAGTAGCACCCACCGCAACAACGCTCGCCTTAACCAACGCATTGATTTTTTCTGAAATAGAAACTTGATTTTGCGATTTTCTGGCGCAAACACCGAGACAAGTTCCAAATGAATTTGCGATCATAATTAAAGACAATAATACGGAAAAACTCTTCTTAACGTTAAACTTCAATTTTTTGAACATAAAGCGCCTCCATAAAATTGTTCTACTGTTAAGATTATTATACAATAATATTCAAGATTTGTCAAGTTTTTGTTTTGAAAATTCAAAAGAATACCTGCTTAAAATTCATGCATTTGATTAATTTTCGAACATTATATATAATGGATTTCGGAAATAAAGATAGTTTCAAAAGGAGAATCAAGTCTTAATGAAATTAAGCAAACTTATTTCAAATATAGATGTAAAAAAAGCAGTAAATATAAACAGCGCAGAAATCAAAAATATATGTTACGACTCCCGAAAAATAACCGAAAACTGTGTTTTTGTGTGCCTAAAAGGTATAAACTATGACGGGCATGATTATGCAAAATATGCAGCCGAAAATGGTGCCACTGCGATAATTGCAGAAAAAGAAATCGAAATTTTAAATGTACCTCTTATCGTGGTAGAAGACACTAGGGAATGTCTGGCTAAAATTTCCGCAAATTTTTTTGACAATCCCGCAGAAAAACTCACAACCATCGGCATAACCGGCACGAAAGGTAAAACAACCACATCTTTTATGATAAAATCGATCCTGGAAAGCTCGGGCGAAAAATGCGGACTAATCGGCACAATAGGCGCAATCTATGGCGAAAATATAACAAAACTTGAAAACACAACTCCCGAATCATATGAAATACAAAGACACATGAAAAATATGCTGGATCTCGGATATAAATATGTTATCATGGAAGCTTCATCGATAGGTCTTAAAACGCACAGGTTAGACGGATTTGATTTTGACATTGGAGTTTTCACAAATTTTTCCCACGATCATATCGGCGGTGCAGAGCATAAAGACATGGAAGAGTATTTGCAGTGCAAAAGTTTGCTTTTCCAAAAATGCAAAAAAGGCATTATAAACATCGACGACAAAGCTGCAGAAAAAATGACAAAAAACAGTACATGTGATATTTATACTTTTGGTAAAAATAAAAATGCAGATTATCAAATGGAGAATATTAAACTGCAAAAATCAAAAAATTCATTGGGCGTGGAAGCAAATTTTACGGGCAAAATCTCGCTTAAAAATGTTTATATAAATGTTCCGGGTGAATTTAACGCTTACAACGCTCTGGCCGCAGTATCAGTTTGTGATGCTCTGAATATAAACCCAAACGCAATTTTTAAAGGGCTTGCAAGTGTAAAAATTAAAGGCCGTATGGAACCCGTTAATGCTTCCGAGAGATATTCTATGTTCATAGACTATGCTCACAATGCGGTGAGTATGGAAAATGTGCTTTCTACCCTGAAAAAATACTCGCCAAAAAAATTGACGGTGCTCTTTGGAGCAGGTGGCAACCGCCCCAAAATAAGGCGTTATGAAATGGGTGAAACTGCAGGAAAATTAGCGGATTTATCTATCATTACAAGCGACAATCCACGCTACGAAAATCCACTCGACATCATTGAGGACATCAAAACCGGAATTAATAAAACAAGCGGAAAATACATCGTCATTCCCGACAGAAAGCAAGCAATCGAATATGCAATGAAAAACGCCGATGACGGCGAAATTATAGTGTTGGCGGGGAAAGGTCACGAAGATTATCAAGAAATAAACGGTATCAAACACAAAATGGACGAAAGAATTATCGTCAAAGATATTCTTGAAAAACAAAAAAATTTTAAATGAGGTAATATATGGAAACCATAACCATTTCTGAAATATTAACAGCAACAGGAGGTAAACTTCTCTCGGGGAACACCGATCAAATTATTAACAGGATTTCTTGCGACTCCAGAGAAATAGGAGAAAACTGCCTATTTATACCACTAAAAGGTGAGCGCTTTAATGGCAACGATTTTATCGAAAAAGCGCTTGAAAACGGCGCTGCGGCTTCTCTTGTAAGCAGTGATTATAATTCGAAAAGTATTAATGGCGCCCTCATTGAAGTTGAAGATACCCTAAAAGCAATGCAGAACATTGCAAAGTATTACCTAAGCAAATTTGATATCCCCGTTATAGGCGTGACGGGAAGCGTCGGCAAGACGACGACTAAAGAAATGATAGCCGCAGCTCTCGGGAAAACTATGAAAGTATTCAAAACAGAAGGAAATTATAACGGTCAAATAGGTCTCCCGATGACTATTTTTAATCTCGACAGCAGCTACGAGGTAGCAATTTTGGAAATGGGTGTAAGTAAGTTTGGTGAGATGGAAACGCTTTGCGACATAGCAAATCCCGATATCGGTGTTATTACAAATATTGGCATGTCACACATGGAAAATTTTAAAAGCATGGAAAACACATGCAAAGAAAAGCTAAAAATAGTAAAAAAAGAAAATGCTGTACTGTATCTGAACGGCGACTCCCCTATTCTACTGGAATCTGAAAAAAATATTCCGCAAAAAGTTATTTATTTTGGACTGAACGGCGATTATCCATTCAAATGCCAAGATGTTTATTCAATTAATGGTATAACAAAGTTCACCCTTATCACTCCTGAATTTCGTGAGGAAATCTCTATCCCGTGTCTTGGCATTCACAATGTATACAACGCACTTGCGGCTGTTGCGATTGCTCTCGGTATGGGAATTCATCTTGAGGATATTAAGAAAGGGCTTCTCACTTTTAAAAATGCGGCCATGCGTCAACAGATTTCGGAAATAGCCGGTATCACTATAATTGACGATTCGTACAACGCAAGCCCTGATTCGATGAAAAGTGCCGTAAGTGTCCTAAAATCCATAGAAAGCGGAAGAAAAATTGTTGTGATGGCTGATATGCTCGAACTTGGTGAAAATTCTGCAAATGCCCACTATGAAATCGGAAGATATATTGCGATAGAAGGCATAAACATATTAATTACGATTGGGGATGAATCAAAAAACGCCTCCGAAGGCGCAAAAAGCGCAAATCAAAACACATTGGTAGTACACTGCAACAACAATCACGAAGCATATAAATGTCTTGAGAGTATAATAAAAGAAAATGACAGAATTTTAATAAAAGGTTCACGAGGAACGCATACCGAAGAAATCGTACAAAAACTGAAAGAGTATCTCAAATCCAAGTAAATTCTTTAGTTAAAAGCATAAAAACAGAGCCTCACCAAAATTGGTAAGGCTCCAAATTATTTTTACAAATATAATTATTTTGATTCCTCAGACAAATTGACCGAAGACGGATCAAATACACGTGAATCGTCAGCCGAACGTGAGAAACCTGAATTTACAAGTTCAACTAAACTTTCGACGGCATCTTTT
>JAUNIE010000077.1 GCA_030523605.1 Clostridia bacterium
ATCAAATAAGTTGTGGGGACATGTTTGTATGAGGATTTTCAATCCTATCATTATAAAAAAGAACTTGATGACGTTCATCGAAAAATGAAATCATCAAGTTCTTTTTTAATTTTTATACTAAGCCTAACATCATCCATACCGGAACACATAGTAGTAATCCGATGACTCTAAGACAATGCAATACCTTATTCCTGGATGGAAATTCGATCCAAAGCGCCCTGCTTTAGTTCGCTAAAATAAAAAATCACAAAATAAAAACGCTAGAATATACGTTGATTAAACGTTGAGTTCTAACGTTTTTTTATGTTTCTTTGATTATTTTGATATTAGCTATTTGATGACTTTGGCAAATATGTATCAACTGTCTCTGCCAAACTTCTAAGGTTACGCGTTTGGATCAAAACGCGCCCGTTTCCGTGAAAGACATTAACTAAGCCTTCACCAGTTGTAAAACCAAATGTCCCAGACGCAACTTTGATGTTGTAATCTAAACTACTATCCCAAGCAATAACGTGTTCATTATCAATAGTTAACGGATGATCAGGCGTTACTGTAAGTTCGATAATATCACCGAACGCTGAAATTAACATTTCTCCTTGCCCTTGAGTTTCCATCACAAAAAGTCCACCGGTGCCACCAAAGAAGGCCCCACCGACATTTTGGGACACCATGTTATAACCAACAGAGCTATCGCATGCTAGAAAAACACCGGTATTGAGGCGATATTGATTAGGGCCAACCGTCAAACTCGTAATTTTACCCGGAACAGCTGGAGCAATCCCAATAAAAGCTCCGTCAGCTTGACCGGTAGCGTGAGTCATAAAAAAACTTTCCCCACTAGTTAAGCTTCTACCTAAAGCGCTAAATAACCCACCGATACCACTTTTATTCGTGTTCATCTTTCCTTGCAAATCAACATTTGATGAATAAGCCATGGCGCCGCGTTCAACTTGAATCGTTTCGCCATAACCAAGGTTAACTTGTGCGAGTGGACAATCAGAGTCGCCTAAAATTTGATAGTTCATAGATTTACCCCCATTAATTAATTGTTTTTTATATTTTATCATGGATTAGTGCTAGCAACCACATTTAGTTGAAAGTTGACATTTATAAGAAAAAATATAAATTAGTTATACACAAAAAGAGATTAAAAAAACTAGCATTTTCGAAACAGACATAGCAATAGCAAAATAAAAACCTTAAGAAATCAACGTTTTGGAAAACATAATTTCTTAAGGTTTTGAATTATAAGACTTTTTTTCAGACTTTTTATTAGGAATATTTTACTTTAATTATTTTCTAAAAAATCTAACAAACGATCCCAAGATTTAATCGCATAGGTTGGACGGGCACTTGTGTGGTTAACCTTCCATGAGGGGTTATACCAGACAGAATCGATGCCTGCATTATTTGCCCCTTGGATATCAGAAGATAAACTATCACCTAAAACTAAGCTGTTATCCGGAGTTGCATCACTATTTTGGAAGACATAATCAAAGAATTCTTTTTGTGGCTTTTGATAACCAACTTCTTCTGAGATAAAGACCTTTTCAAAATATTGATCTAACCCCGAATCTTTCAAACGTCGATTTTGAGCTTTAGCGGCCCCATTAGTGACAACAATCATATGATATCCCTTTTGCTTCAATGCTTCTAGGACTTCTTTGGCTTGGGGCATCAATTCATGACCACTTCCAAGCCATTCTTGGTATTCTTCATTTAATTCATGAACGTCATCAATGTCAATATCGTACTTACGCTTAGCAAAAGCCGCAAAACGACGAGCAAACAAATATTCACGGCTGATATATCCACGTTCTAAGGCTTCCCACATAGCACGGTTATAACGGTGGTAACTATCCCGCGCTTCTTTAGTGTCACCGATTCCCGTTACTTTTAAAAGTTCGCTTAAAGCATAGCGTTCACTTGCTTGAAAATCCATTAAATTATCATCTAAATCAAATAGCAAATATTGATATTTACTCAAATTTCCCACATCCTTTTTCTAAACAACTTCATTTTAGCAAGATTCTATCTAAAACAAAAGACCCTAAGATTAAATCTTAGAGTCTTTGTTTATGAATTATTTAATTAGCTAATATAAAGAATTAGTCTTCTTTTTTCTTTGCTAAACCTAAACCAAACATTGTACCTGCTGCTAATACCAACGCACCGGCTAATGTTGTGTCTTGTGACTTGCTACCAGTTTGTGGTAAGACATTTGTCTTAGCTGCAACTGGTTTAGCCTTTGGTGCTTCTGGAGTCTTAGGTTCTGCTGGAACTTCT
>JAUNIE010000078.1 GCA_030523605.1 Clostridia bacterium
AGAAAACTTAAAGAGAAATATATTTGCAGCTGAAACAATGCTGACCAAAGATACGAAAGGAATTGAACAAAATGGCAAAATGTGAAGCATGCGGTAAAGTAACGACTTTTGGACACGCCAAAAGCTTTTCACAGCGCACGACGAACCGGGCGTTCCATCCGAATCTTCAGCGTGTCACCGTTCTCGAAGACGGTAAACTGGTGAAAAAGACATTGTGTGCCAAGTGCATCCGCAACCTGGCGAAAACTGCAAAATAATCGTTTGATTTATAATAACAAAACGGCGGCCATTTAGAGCCCGCTGAAGAAGTCTAAATATTTCAAATAAAAATGAGCCTTGATATAGAAGAAATGGGCTCATTTTTTTATAAACATGAATAAATAGGCTTAAATCCTTAGGAATTTTTCATAAATTGTTGGAAAGAGATACAATTCGCCTAAGGTTAGCTGCAAATATTGTCAAAGCACCTTGCAATTGCATTCCCGAAATACCTGTTGAATTGGCAATATCGTAACCGTAGTTATTTTTCAATTCAGCGTTTTTTGCTTCAATCATATAACGGTTTTTTGCCAGAGTTTTAAAATGCTCTGTTTCCATAAATTCTTGTTGTTTCAAGTGGGTAGGATGCGTGTGAGAAATTGTAAATGACTTAGAAGCAGCTCCTTCTTTGTAACAGCCGTTTCTTGTTGGACAGAATTTACATTTTTCAACATCAAAGAAATATGTTGTTATGCTGGTTTTTTCAGGATGTTTTTTATAAACACAATGACTTACTCTAATAGCCATATGGCCTTGAGGACATACATACAAACCAGCATCCTTGTTGAAATAAAATCCATTGTCATCTTTTCGGAAACCAGACATAATAACCGGGTGCAACTTGGAAATGATTTCAATATTCTGTTCTTTGCCGTATTCCAGATTAGACTTTTCCGAATATGCGGTATCCCCAATAACTGATTCTACTTCAATGCCTGTTGCTTTTGTTTTTTCAATAAGAGACACCAACTCCTTTCCATCTGGTTTCTCTCCGGATGTTATTATGGCGGAAGTAATGATTCGATCTTCTGTCATTGCGATATGCGTTTTGTATCCAAAAAAGGACGTGTCCCTCGTTTTATGCCCGGTCTTGGCATCCTGATCCAGTGAAAATGTTTTTGCTTCGTTTATATCTTCCAATACTTCTTTTACGATACGGATATTCTCTACAACACTAGGAATTTCTGACAATGCTTCTTGCTTCTCAACGATATTGAGTAATTCGTTCGTATATTGGATTTCTGTTTCAAGGTCATCTTCTATTGGCTTCTCAGGAAAATCTTTTTTTATAACTTCATCAAATCTATATATATCTTTTCGAAGTTTCTTTGTGCTTTGTTTCAGTACTTCTATCGGTTTTCTCGGATTATATTTTGATGCTGTGTGAGTCGAATCTACTATGATGTTCTTGCTCTTTATAAGGCCTTTTTCCCTGGCTATTCTTACCGTTTCACCGATTAGCAAGTCCAATAGATTACTGTCCTTCAAACGTAATTTTCGGAATTTTGTCAATGTGCTGGCATCTATCATATCTGTTTCTTCAGGTGCCATATCCAGAAAATACTTATATGACAAATCATATCTCGACCGTTCCACTACTCCTATATCTGACATTCCATCAATAACTTTCAATAATAAATATTTGAACAACAATATCGGATCTTTTGCGTTTCTTCCATTGTCCGGACAATACTTATTCTTAACTTCTTCATAGATGAATTCGAAATCTATGATTTCTTTGATCTGTCGTAGTTTATTATCTTTGGGAACTAACATGTCATACAGTTCCATATATTTACTCATTTTGAATTCAGTTTGTCTCGTTATCATGGCGCTTCCTTCATATTTAATTATAATTTAATCGCCGTTTTTACGAGTATTTTTCTGATTCCTTAACAAAAAAACAAGATGGGATTTATTCTCTCATCTTGTTTTTGTTTTGTTTTTACCTCACTTTTTCAGTGAGCTCGCAAATTTGCAGCCCCTTTTGCAATTAAGGCATTGAGAATCAGATCATTGCCTCTTCCCACATGGAAGGCGGTTCGATCTCGAGAATTTTGGCAACGGTTGCGGCACAGTTCGCCAGTCCGAAATGACCGTCCTTGATCTCATAGCGGGTGTCCTTGTCATAGATGATGAAAGGAACCGGATTCAGGGAATGGGAGGTCTTCGGAGAGATCGCGCCGGTCTTTTTGTT
>JAUNIE010000079.1 GCA_030523605.1 Clostridia bacterium
CATGAATATATTGGAAAAAATAAAAGAAGTTCGAAAAAAACTACATAACACTCCCGAGATTTCAGGGGATGAAGAAAAAACAAAAGACATAATAAAAAGCTTTTTATCAGAGAATACAGATTGGTAACAATTTCAAAACTGCAGAACTAGAAATCAATGCATCTACAGATGAGTTAGTGGAAATTCTACGCAAAGGTGAACTTAAAATGCCAGCGTCTAATTATGGTGGATTTGAAAAAGTTTGCACTATAGGCCAGTCTATTTCGAGAGATGATAAGCAGATTACAACAAGACCAGGTGATATCATGCTTTATAATGGAAGTCAGATTGTTATATTTTATGATTCTAATTCATGGGCATATACACAGATTGGCCATATTAATGAGAGTGCTGATGAACTTGAAAAGTTTTTAAGTGGTAGTGAGAGTGAAGTGATTATTAGGGTGTTACAGTAGGTTATAATGATGTCTATATAAAAAGTTATGTGATAAAGGAGATGTTGATTTTGCAGAATATAAAAAATGATGTTAAAACTGTTTTAGAGGAACTTTTAACGGTGGCTAAACTTGAGAAGGGTGATATCCTTGTTGTAGGCTGTTCTTCGAGTGAAGTTGTAGGCCAGAAAATTGGTACATATTCGAGCGAAGAAATTGGTAAAGTAATTTTTGAAACACTTAATACTATTTTATCTGAAAAGGGTATATTTCTTGCATGCCAATGCTGCGAGCATTTGAATAGAGCACTTATAATCGAAAAGGAGCTGGCTAAGGAGTTAAGGATTCCTATTGTTAATGTTGTCCCTAAGTTAAAGGCTGGTGGAAGTTTTGCCACTGCTGCATATGCTGGGTTTAAAAATGCGGTTGCAGTTGAAAAGATTCAGGCAAATGCGGGTATTGATATCGGTGACACACTCATTGGTATGCATCTAATGCCAGTTGTGGTGCCTGTTAGAACAAATAAAAAGACTATAGGTGAAGCACATGTTGTCTGCGCAAGAACTAGAGCGAAATTCATTGGTGGATCTCGCGCTTCATATGATGAAGGAATGCTGTAAATAAGGTTATTAGGTTCAAAGATGCAATCAACAATATGAACATCTCTAAGGCATATTACGAGTTTAGGCATAGTTCATACATTAAAACGGCTATAGACACCTTTTGTACACCTGTTGTATGGGAGACTGTCTTAGCAGGGTGTAGATGGAATATAATATTGACGATAAGAAATCTCTGGTGATTGTGCCAGAGATTTTTATTCAATGTGAGATGAAAAATAACACTTTTGTGGGAAAGAGAGAGGGCTGTGAGAAGCTAAAACTGCAGGGGTGGAGATGCAACTTGAAGACAATGGAATCGGGGATGTGATAGAGGGAGAGAATCATGTAGAGATATATGGTCCTTTTTTACTTGATAAACTTGTTTAAGTAATATGTTATAAGTAAGTTTTGATTGAACTTGTTTAAGTAATGTGTTATAAACAAGTTGGAGGCGATTATAATGGATTACAATTTTTCAAAAGATTTAAAATCAATTCGTGAGATACTAGGAATGTCACAGAGTGAATTGGCAGAACAAATTGGTGTGGAGCAAGTAACCATATCAAGAAATGAATCAGAAAAGACAGAACCCTCTCCAAAGCTATTAGAGAGCATATATTCTTATGCATTTGGTAAGAATGTGAAGATTAATAAATTAAAAGAAATGCTCTTCAGAGACGATTTGGGAATTGATAAAAAATTGTTGTTTCATGGAGCAAAAAGCGTAATAGATGGGGATATTGATGTTCACCATGGCAGAAACAACAATGATTTTGGCCAAGGATTTTATACCGGTGAAAGCTATGAACAAGCAATATCGTTTGTATCAGGTTTTGATAATTCATCTGTTTATTATTTGAGCTTTGATGATAAGGATTTGAAATGCAAAAGATATGAGGTTGACCAAGAATGGATGATGACAATCGCATATTACAGAGGAACGCTTGATGAATATAAAAATCATCCAAAAATTCAGGCACTTGTGAAGGAATCAAGGGATTGTGATTATATAATTGCTCCAATTGCAGATAATCGTATGTTCCAGATTATTAATTCATTTATCGCAGGGGAGCTTACAGACGAGCAGTGTAAACACTGTTTGGCAGCAACAAATCTAGGAATGCAGTATATCTTTATT
>JAUNIE010000080.1 GCA_030523605.1 Clostridia bacterium
CGCATGAAAAAGGCTTATTTAATACATGGAGTGGGTAGGTACAATATTGTTGGGAAGTCTGCGTTAAGTAATAAAGAAAAACAATATGCAATCGACATGGGATTTAGAACTATAAATACAAATACTATAAACTATGAAGATACATTTTTCTTAGAGAATATTATTTATAATGAATTAATTACTAGAGGTTTCACAGTATTTGCTGGCAAAACATACAGGGGTGAAATTGATTTTGTGGCGATTCGTAATGGAAAGAAATGTTTTATTCAGGTTTCTTATTTGTTAGCATCAGAAGAAACAATCAAGAGAGAGTTCGGTGCATATGACAAGATTACAGATGCATCTCCCAAACATGTTATGTCGTTAGATAAGATAGATATGAGTCACGATGGAATAATACATGTGAATATTATTGATTTCTTGCTAAGAAAAATAGATTTGATATTAACATAGATTCTGTTGAAGATAAGAAAACTCGGTCAATCAAAGAAGTTGGAGAGTTGGAGCAGAGATGGAGAAAAAACAGACATTGTTGGCTGTTCTATAAATGAAATCCATGTTATATTACTAAGGGTATATAAAAATCATAGAAAGACGAGATACATTTATGAATAACAAACAACAGGAAAATGGTGCTGCTTTAAAAAAGCAATTAAATCCAATGCATGTATGGGCGATAGCATTTGGATGTGTTATCGGATGGGGATCCTTCATTAATCCTGGGAAGAAGTTCCTAAGCAACTCGGGCGTGGCTGGTACTGCCATTGCGATGCTTTTTGGTGCACTCGTAATGATAATTATTGCATTCAGCTATGCTTATATGGTGCCTAAGTATCCTAAGGCTGGTGGAGAATTTACTTTTACTAAAAACTGCTTTGGTAAGAATGCTGCTTTTTTGTGCGGATGGTTTTTGGTAGTTGCATATCTGACAAATGTACCAATGAACAGTACTGCCATAGGATTGATTGTTGATGGGCTGGACGGACCTGCTGATATTTTAAAGTTTGGATTTCATTACTCCATAGCTGGATTTGATATTTATATGGGTGAGATGCTTCTTGCCACTGCAATTTTAATTCTATTAGGATATCTTAATGTCATTGGAGTTCAGAAGGCAGCTATAGTGCAGACTATTCTAAGTTCACTTCTGGTTATTTGTGTATTTACATTATTTGTTTCAGCACTTGTCAGTTCCAAGGCAAAGGGTATAAACATGGAGCCTATATGGGGATTTGATAAAAGCTCAGCTATGGCGGCAAATGCAACTATGGCAGACATAAGTTCGTATGCTCATAAGGGAACAGCTGGAATTTTGTCAGCTATATTGGCGACATTTGCAATTGCACCTTGGGCTTATGTAGGCTTTGATGCAATCCCTCAGGCGGCAGAAGAATTTAATTTCAGTTTCAAAAAGGTTTCAGGCATCATGATTGTTGCGATTGTATTTGGATGTTTTGTATATACTTCTAACAATACAGTTGCAGCTGCAGCTCTTGAAAATTGGCCTGAAAGAGTTATGGCAGGAGAGTGGGTTGTTCTTGTTGCAGCTACAGAGTTACTTGGTAGCTTTGGAAAAGTTCTTGTAGGAACAGGAGTTTCATGTGCGGTGCTTTCAGGTATTATGGGATTCTACCTTGCTTCAAGCCGTCTTATGTATTCAATGAGTAGAGAAGGTTACCTCCCAGAGTGGTTTGGCTATGTTGATAAAAAGTATGGTACACCAAAGAATGCAATTCTATTCTGTATCATCATATCTTTGTCAGGTCCGATACTTGGACGTGAGGCTTTAGGCTGGTTTGTTGATATGAGTGCAATTGGAGCTTCAATAGGTTATTTCTTTACCTCTGCAGCTACACTTGTAACGACAAAGCGTGATGGAGATGGAACGAAGTTTTTGAAAATCATGGCTACAGTAGGAGTCATATTTAGTGCGATATTCATGATACTTCAGCTTATCCCGATTCCAGGACTGAATGGAGTACATTTTGGTAAAGAGAGCTATATCATGCTAATAGTATGGATAGCTATTGGACTTGCGTTCTACGCAATGCAGAGAAAATTCTTTACAGGGAAAGAATAATACATTAAGTCTTTAAAATTTATCGAGCAAATATTAAAAAGGCAAAAATAAAACCACAACCCCATCAGTCTTAACTGACTGG
>JAUNIE010000003.1:0-3270 GCA_030523605.1 Clostridia bacterium
CTTTTATTCTTATATAATCCCACATAACCAACGCCATAAACACTTTCAAAACGTTGGAAAGCCTTTTGCTTTTTAATTTTTCAGCTATATTCATATTTTTCATTCTTCTAGATTTTTTGTCGTTGGCTTCTATTTCGCCGTCGCTAATATCATTATCTTTTTCCGCCAGTAAAAATGTTTTGATTTTTGATTTCGAGTTTAGCCAATTGTCTTTTATTGGGAAAATAAATTTGTTAAAAAGCCCTTTCTTTGCGTTTGTACCCAAAGATTTTGCTTGCAATTCAATGGCTTTTTTGAACAGAATCATATTGTTTGTGATATTTAAAAGTGTTGCAAATTTGTAAACGTTGCTATCCGGTTCTTTTGCTGCTTTTATGATTGCTTGTGCGCTATTTTTTGTGATGAATTTCTCTTTTAATTCATGTTCCAAAAAGTTTTTTAATAATTGTTTGCCGTTGACCTCCTTGCCATTGGCCTCTGCTGACTTAATCTCTTCGAGCTTTTTCTTAGCCTGCGTTGTTTTTGATGATGAAATAAACATATAATCACGCCTTTCCAAAAATAATAATTTTAAACGAAAACATTTCATTATGGATGATATTATACGTAAATATATATATAAAGTCAAGCTTTTTTAATTAATTCCAATAAACAAATTTTTATATTAAAGTTAAGCACAGTTTCACGGTTAAAATTAGCTTTGAAAAATTTTCCTAAAAACACGAAAAGCCCAGTATTACTGGGCTTTCAATTATGCTTTAGTCTTTGATGATTGTTTGATTAGTTTTTTTTCGAAAAATATTCTTAAATTTTGTAAGGCCTTTTTGCAGTTTATACTTTAATGATTTCTCATATTTTGTGTTGTTAAATGCGTTTTTGTCAACCAATTTTACGCTATTTGGTATACTTATTTTGCTTAAATTCCAACAAGAATCAAAGGCGGAGACTCCGATTTCCTTCAGTGTTTTAGGCAACTTTATTTCTTTTAATTCGGTGCAAAACCAAAATGCACATTCACCAATTTTTTCAAGTGAGCTTGGTAATTTTACTTTTTCTAAATGCATACAACAATCAAATGCGCTTTTGGGAATTTCTTGCACTTTATCTGGTATGTTTATACTTTTTAGTTCTAAATTGTTTGCAAATGCACGTTCACCAATTTTTTCAAGTGAGCTTGGTAACTCTATATGTGATAATCCAATACAACTTGCGAATGCAGAAGGGCCAATTTCTTTAATTGTATCGGGTAATGTGATTTCTTTTAGTTGGTAGCAATCACCAAAAGTTAAAAAATTTATTTTTTCAATTCCTTTTGGAATATTTATTTTTTCCAGAAGTTCGCATCCACCAAAAGCGCTTGACCCAATGGACTGTAGTGTGCTTGGTAATTTCACTTCTTTTAAATTTTTGCAATACCAAAAGGCGCCGCTTTCGATTTCTGTGACACCCTCCGGTACGGTTATGCAAGTGGCGTTACGGTCGACGTCATTCTTTGTGAATATTACCTTGTTTTTTTGATCTGCGGATTTTTGATTTTTCATGGAGTCGTGCGTTACAGCTACGCTCACACTAGGCGCTGTTTCGGCATATGCAACTGAGTTATTTGGTATGATCATTGTAGTTCCAAACATCATCATTAGGCTTGCGCATGCTGCAAGAGCTTTATGGCCGCTTGCACCACCCGAAATTTGTTCCAGTTCTTTGTCGGACATGTTATAAGTTGATTCGGTTTTTCCAAATAAGTTTTCTTTTAGTTTTTCCTTATTTCCGATGTATCCGTTGTCCCTAAAAAATTCATATACTTCTTCAAAAGATTTTTTCTTTAAAAGCTCTGTTTTAAGGTTTTTGCTTTTCATAATGTTTTGTACTAGTTTTTTAAATTCCATTTTAAATTATCTCCTTTACATTTTTGTTTACTTAAAAATACTAATATGTATGCAAGTATATCATCTATACATAATAATGTCAACTTGGAACTTAAAATTTATGCATTGTGTGCAATATTAATTGGAGCTCATATCGAGCACAATAGTGGATATCGGTTATTCGGCAGTTTTTTGTGCAGGCTTTTGGGACGCTTCTTTACCAAGATCCTGAGGAATCTAAAAAAATTTATCAAATAATGTTGTCGAAAGATAATTTATGCAAATAATAGAGAATTAATGAAAAAATATATGCAAAACAGAAATGCGACTGGTCGCATTTCTCAAATGGGAAAAAATCAAAAAATAAAGAAACAGGCTAAAATTAGCTTTGAAAAATTTTTTAAAAAACGAAAACTCCCAGAAATACTGAGAGTTTGATTCATACCAAAATGGTACGATTTGGTGAGCCATCGGGGACTCGAACCCCGGACAACCGGATTAAAAGTCAGGTGCTCTACCAACTGAGCTAATGGCTCTTATTTAATTAAAATGGCTGGGATGGCTGGATTCGAACCAGCGAATGATGGAGTCAAAGTCCATTGCCTTACCGCTTGGCGACACCCCAATATTAAATTACTAAAGATGGGGTGGATAATCGGAGTCGAACCGATGGCCTCCAGAGCCACAATCTGGCGCTCTAGCCAACTGAGCTATATCCACCATATTATAAATGGTGCGCCAGAAGGGATTCGAACCCCTGACCTACTGCTTAGAAGGCAGTTGCTCTATCCTGCTGAGCTACTAGCGCAGATGTCAGCACCACACCAAAAATAGGTCGGCTATAATGGAGCAGGTGATGGGAATCGAACCCACGCTATCAGCTTGGAAGGCTGAAGTTCTACCATTGAACTACACCTGCGCCTCCATGACAACACTATTGTAGCACACCTTTTATCTGTTTGTCAACAATATTTTTTAAAAAAATTTAAGAATTTTTTTCGAGGCGTTTTTGAGACGATTAGATATGTTTATTTTGTTTATTCCACTTTCAATATTGCTATTCTATGTATCTGTTTGAAAACCATCCAGTGGTCAATGTATTTACCTAGTAGCGATTTAAAATCGCTGTTGAAATTTATCTCAAAAGGTTTATCGAATTTTATTGAATTGTTTTCCAATTTCATCGCAATTTGCATAGCTAAATTAAATCCGTCACTGCATTTGGCTCCGAGCATTAAAGTTACTTGGCTGTAGGGCTTTATTTGTCCCATCAAGTACTTAAAATTCATATTTTCTAATGTAAATTGAAGCCCCTCGCATGGATAATATAACTTACCGTCAGCTTTTTTCAAACTTTCTTCCAATATATTATCCCAATAACAAGTATTTTCCTTTCCCATTGGTC
>JAUNIE010000003.1:3280-54187 GCA_030523605.1 Clostridia bacterium
CTTTGTGGCTATTTTTATCTTTTGGATATATTTATTTTTGATTTCTTTCTTTTTATCTTTTAATATCTGCACGAGCTTTTCCATTTTTGGGAATATAGCTTCGTTGGTTTGTTTGTTTTGATTTGGATTAGTTAATATTTTGCAAATGTCACTTACGAGCGGTTCAATTTGCGAATCCTGCACGTTTGCACCTCCGCCGGTAGCTTGCTTAATATCTGCGGTGGGCTTTGTATCTCCAACCAAATCAATACCATAGTAATATGCTAAATTTTTGATTTTACGGGTGAGCGGTTCCGGCAAGGTGATTTTATCATCAATTTTGCCCAGCGCATTTATGAAGTTTTCAATTAGTTTTGTTGTATTTACATTGGTTATATCCAGATGTTGCAGAGCGGAAGAAAGCGCATTCTTGAATACTATTCCGCAGCCGTTTTTTATTTGCTCACCATTTTCCGAATTTAGTCCCGATATTATATTTTTTGTGTTTATATTGCTTTTGCTTGTTAAGTTTTTCATTTTGATATCAATATTTTTTTGATTATCAATGCAAAAAATCAGGAAATTTACCAGAGTTTCTGCTGCCTTTTCAGGTTTTTGAGAATCAGATGAACTTGCATATTTTGATAAATCATCTTTTAAATGCTGTCCAAATATATCTGTCGGGGTGCTTTGCGATTCCGATTCGTCAGGAGCTACACGAAGCAGTTTGTCAATCAGATTCTCCACATTTGTTTTATTGGTTTTCCAAGCCGTTATTTTTTTGGCATGGTTTTTGAAGTTTTCGATCACTTTATTCCTGATTTTTTCATTTTTAGCATCGATTTCTTTGTTGTTTGCGTCGCATGGTAACGCTTTTCGTAGTACATAATCCAAAGTGTCATCAAAGTTTTTACCTATGCAGTTTCTTATTCCTGTACCATCACCTTTTTTTAGATTTTCGAGCAATTTATGGTGATTTGTGCCATTTTGTTTTATCATATTTGCGAACGCTTTTAATATGGTATCACTGTTATTGTTGATGCAGTAGGCATAGAAAGCGATGATAATTAATGCTACATTGTAATCCCTTGTGCCGCCCCAATAATATTTTGCCAAAAGCTCCGGAAATTTTTGGCTATCTGAATTAACGGATGATAAGATTAATTCTTTTGTTGATGGTGCTGCTAAACCTATAGATTTTTTGAGATTACTTTTAAATTCTGGATATAATATCATCAAATCACCTTCTCAAAATCAAAAATAGGGGGCATCTGCAAGTTTGTGCTCATTATACATATTTTTTGTCAAAAACGCAAGCGCTTTTTAAAAAATTAGGAAATTTTTTCTAAGTCTTTTTTTAGGTGATGAATTATACGTTTTTCAAGGCGGGAAATGTACGATTGAGAGATTCCGAGCATATCGGCGACTTCTTTTTGTGTATGCTCTTTTCTCCCAGAAAGGCCAAATCTTAGCTGCATAATGAGCCTATCTCGTTCGGGCAAGTTGTTCACTGCTTCGATTAGCACATTGCATTCGGCTTCTTGTTCGATTTTTGTGGTAACAATATTTGGGTCGCTGCCAAGGACGTCCGAAAGTAGTAGTTCGTTGCCGTCCCAATCGGTATTTAGTGGCTCGTCTATCGATGTTTCGTTTTTTAGCTGATTGTTTTTGCGCAGATACATCAAAATTTCGTTTTCGATGCACCTGGAGGCGTACGTTGCGAGCTTGATGTTTTTGGTCGGACAAAAGGTGTTCACAGCTTTAATAAGGCCAATGGTTCCGATTGAGATGAGGTCTTCGGTACATATGCCCGTAGACTCGAATTTTTTTGCAATATAAACCACAAGTCTTAAGTTATGAGTTATGAGCGGTTCTCTGATGTTTCCGCCTTCTCCGTTTATGATTTTTTGCATAATCTCGTTTTCTTGTTCTTTTGTGAGAGGTGCGGGTAAGAGTTCAGGGCCGTTTATGTAATGAATCCCTTTTGGACATGGTGATAATAATTTTTTTATTTTTTGAAATAGGTCAAATACTTTTTTAGAAATAAAATAAAAAATTTTCATAATTCATTCTCCGTTCAAGATATTTAAGTGATTAAATCGGAATTTATGATTGCCGAGCAGTTTTCTGAGAGAATATTATCTGAGCAGACAGCTACATATGCTTCTTTTGGTGCGCCGCCATTTATAATTACGCTTTTGGGTTTAAAAGATGGTAGAAGGCCTTCACCCGAAATAGTTTTAAAAGGTATCATTCGCAGTTTCGAATTCAAACACGCCGTTTCGTTTATGCTACTTATTTTCTCTGCGGATAAAATTTCTTCAGGACAAATATTTTTAATGCTTTCTCTTTTCACAACTATTACAGGTAGCCCCGAAAAAGGTTCGACGAGTGAATTACCCGTGTCTATGAGAGCTGTTAATAAATCTTCTGAGTTTTCTCCGATAATTTTCACTTTGCACGTTGATTTTCCAAAAGAACGTTTTCCGATTATTCGGTTTATAACTTTGAGTATTAAGTACGTAATCACGGTAGAAATAACGAGTATGACGGGTGAAATCGAGAAGTATACAATTCCGTTGTTAACAGCCATTCCGTTAGGTCTAAGTGTACACCAAAGCGCAAGCATTACTCCCGAAAAAGCGAAGTTTATCAGATAAAAGCAAATCAAGGTTTTGAAAAATATTTTAATCCCTGAAAATTTAAATGCTGCGAAAATTATACTTGCGGCCATCAAAAATTTTATGATAAGCGAAACAAAGAAGTTTGTGGGCGGTAAAAGTATGTAAAGCGAGTATATTCCGCCGAGTATTTCTCCTAATATCAGTCTTAATTTTTGGGTTTTAAGGTGTAGAAATTTTGCGGTGGATATGATTAAAAAATAATTTATGAACAGATTAACGGCGATAAGCACATCGATATATATTACCTCTTTCATAACCACCTCCGGAAATGTTTTATAAAATAAATTATGATACGATTTTATTAATTATTATGTCGTAAACGGGCGCAAGGGAAAATAAATTTAAAAATGAAAATAAAAAAGGACTATATCATATCCTTCATTTATGATATAGTCTGCCGGTTTTATGAATACTAGTTTTGGTTACAAATTTCCAGAACTAAGCTTTCAAATTCTTTAAATGTCATGTTATTCAGAATATCCCGCAACGCTTTGCCGTATGGGCTTATATTTTCTTCGTTTGCACATTCCAAGTTGGCAAATACTTCAGCGAACCACTCTGTACTGTTTTTTTCTGCATATTTGCTTACTTTAGCATCGCCGGCTCCGTATTTTTCTTTTGAGGTTTCAATTATTTTCTCTTTCATCTTATTATCAAAATCCTCGTAAAACGTTTTTTCAAGTTTTAAATTATGTGACGAAGCTACACCAAGAGCTGCGTCAAACATAAGAAACTCAAATACGTGCCCCGTTTCATGCGCTATGATGCTTGGAATCAGCTCGTTTTTTTCAACGTAGCAGTCAAAGCCGTCCAAGTTGCCTATTAGCCTTGATTTGTATAGATATTCTGTATCATTTAGCAGAGTTTTTGAAAGAGATATAGCAAATGTTTCGTGTTCGTTGCGACAGTATTCTGTGTACATATCTACATAAGTTGTTCCGTCTTCATCGTTTGGGTCAAAAGAGTTTATTCTAAATGCCGCATTATTTCTTTTTAAAACATTTAGCATGGTGTCGGTAAGTTTACTATATTTTTCAAGTATGTTATTAAGTTTGCGGATACTTAAAAGAAAAATTTTCGGATTTACAGAATTTTCAATCTCATCTTCAATTTCAAAATGTTGTATTCCTTCGGAAGTGCCCAATTTTTTAAATCTTTCTTTTTCTTCTTCAATTTTATTCGTTACCTCTGTATCGGATAATTCTAGGGCGTCTATCGTTTCGGAGAAAAAATCATCGGGAAATGAGTTAAAGTATTCGGGATATTTTTTAAAAAATGCATCCAAATGCATATATATGGATAAACCTTGTTTATCTGCGGCCAAATCTTTGTCCGATGCATTTTCGTAGTCGAATCGGTCACCATAGCCCATGTAAAGATATTGCATATCTTTTTCGTAGTATTCCCATAATTTCCAATGTTTTTTGCGAGCTTGAGCTACCTTTTCTTTTATTTCCTTGTCAGACATATTTCTTATTTCGGTGAGGATATCTTCATATTCATCTACCTGAGATTTTTTATACGAAATTATATTTGCCGATTGCTGCGGAATACTGAAATTATTGGCAAGCGCAGTGGCGTTTGGGAATGCCAAACTCAAAACTGCGGTAGCGGAGGCTACAATCTTTTTTAGAAGACGTTTTGCGCTGGTGGTATTTTTAAAAAAAGTTTTACTAAACTTGAGAAACTTTATATTTTCCATGTGAGATACCCTTTCCGCTGGCGTTAATGTTATATTAATATGGTATCAAATTAAGATTAAACTGTCAAGCGCAATTGTCTGATTATAACCGAAATATGTAGTGTAAAAAATTTAAAAATAAAATATTGACATTCGGTTCATAAAGAAATAGAATTATATATGGCTTTGTAATTCAATAGAATTAAAAAGGAGCGGTATCGAAGTGGTCATAACGGGGCTGACTCGAAATCAGTTTGCGGGCAACCGCACGTGGGTTCGAATCCCACCCGCTCCGCCATTTTTCGACCTTAACGCTTCCAAACGTTGAGGTTGTTTTTGGTTACTGTATGATATTTATATTGAGGGTTGCGGTGATAATAATGAAAATGTATTTTTACTATGGAGTAATGGGCTCGAGCAAAACAGCAAATGCACTGATGAAGAAATTCAATTTTGAAGAAAGAGGACGTAGAGTAGTACTTTTAAAACCGAGTCTGGACACAAGGAACGGTAAAACTTTAATAAAATCACGTATCGGACTTTCAAGTGAGGCACTGTTTCTGGACCGTGAAGCAAAAATAATCGATACAATCGGAAATCGTAATTTGTACGATATAATAATAGTTGATGAAGCGCAATTTTTGTCCACTGCACAGGTTGATGAACTGCGTAATTTTGCCGATGACGGAATTATGGTCATGTGCTATGGGCTCAGAAACGATTATACAGGACATCTTTTCGAAGGCAGTAAGCGTATTATCGAGGTTTGCGATACTATTCGTGAAATACAGTCAATGTGCAGTAAATGCGGCACAAAAGCGGTTGTTGACGCAAGGTACATAGGCGACCAAATTATTTATGAAGGCAATATCATTGACATCGGCGGAGAAGATAAATATATAACGCTTTGCCATAGTTGCTGGATGAAAGGTAGAGTGTAAGCGGATTACAAAAAAGTAATTTTGAGGTGAAGAATCGTGGATTTTAATTTGGAAAGCACGGGGCTGGAAAATTCTGTAAAACTCCAGTATAGTTTAGAAGCGGAGCAGTCTGTTCTCGGGGCTATACTTATAGATTCTTCATGTCTTAATAAAATCGCCGAGATTATAGTTTCGCCCGATTACTTTTTTCTTTCGAACCATAAAATTATCTACTCGACCATGATAGACATGTTCACGGTGGGAGAGCCGATTGATTATATAACGGTGCTTGATAAACTTAGACTCAGCGGCAAAGACGACGAAAACAGTTTCAAATCGTATCTTTTGCAGCTTGCCGAGATAGTTCCGTCGGTTTCGAATGCCGAATTTTACGCAGAGATTGTAAGGGATAAATATAATGTCAGGGTGCTTACGAATACAGCTCGTGAGATAATAAATGATGCCGAGAGTGAAAAATTTGATCCGTCAGAGCTTTTGAATAGTGCCGAACAGAAAATATTTGATATCAGACGTGGCAAAGAAAGCAGAGGACTTCAAAGAGTAAATGAAATTATAGTCCAGACGTTTGATAGACTCGATGCGCTGAATTCCAGCGATGATTTGGATTATAGCGGTGTTCCTACGGGTATAAAAGACCTCGACAGAGTAATAATGGGTCTTAATAAGACTGATTTGATTTTGCTTGCGGCACGTCCGGGTATGGGTAAAACGAGTTTTGCGCTCAATATTGCCGAATATGCGGCGATTAATAAAGAAAAAAAAGTTGCTTTTTTCTCGCTTGAGATGTCCAAAGAGCAGCTTGCCTCCAGAATGCTTTCAACCAAAGGACAAATCTCGGGTCAGAACTTAAGAACGGGCAAACTGACCGATAAAGAATGGGAGCGTCTTATCGAAGCGGGAGATATTCTTTCGAAATCCCAAATTTATATAGACGACACTCCGGGAATAACAATCCCCGAAATGAAAGCGAAACTTAGGCGGCTCGGAAACGTCGATTTGGTCGTGATAGACTATCTGCAGCTTATGTCCAGCGCAAAAAGGATAGATAACCGAGTACAAGAAATTTCTGAAATCACACGTAATTTAAAGATAATGGCAAAAGAGCTTGATGTGCCTGTTTTGACGCTTTCACAGCTTTCGAGGGCGAGTGAGCAGAGAACAGATCATAAACCTGTGCTTTCGGACCTCAGGGATTCGGGTTCAATCGAGCAGGATGCCGATATAGTAATGTTTCTTTATCGTGAGGGATATTACGAAAACGGAGATGTTTCAGAAGATAAAGATAATAATAGTGGAGAATGTATAGTAGCGAAGAACCGTCACGGGGAAACTCGGAGCGTGCCACTACACTGGCAAGGAGAATACATGCGTTTTACGGCTCAGGAGGTACGCCATAGTGCATACTGATTTTGAGAGACTGGTAACAGAAACCATAGATAATTATAATATGCTTGAAGAAACAGAGCGTGTAGTTGTCGGCTTTTCGGGGGGCGCTGACTCTGTTTCTTTGCTTTATTTTTTAAGTGATTTTGTAAAGAAAACAGGTAGAAATATTGAAATAGTGCCGGTTCATGTAAATCATGGACTGCGTGGCGAAGAAGCCGACAGAGATGAAAATTTTGCCAAAGAGTTTTGCCGAATTTTGGAGCTGGATTTAGTGGTGGTTCATGAAGATGTAAATGCCTTGGCGCTTGAAAATAAGGTCAGCACAGAAGAGGCTGGTAGAAATGTTCGTTATGGTGCGTTTAGGAGATATGCCGAGGGGGTACGCTCGAAAATCGCTGTGGCTCATACGCTTTCGGATAGCTGCGAAACTATGCTTTTTAACTTGATACGTGGAACAGGCATAAAAGGTCTTTGTGGGATTCCGCCCACGAGAGATAATATAATTCGGCCGCTTATTTCGGTAACTCGTGCGCAGGTGGAGGATTATTGCCGAAGAAACTCTTTAAAATATATTAATGACAGCACTAATTTTGGTCTTGACTACACACGAAATAAAATTCGTTTGGGGATAATTTCGCTGATTCAGGAGATTAATCCGAATTTTGAAGTTTCTGCAAAAAGGCTTTGTGATATTCTCGGTGAAAGCGAAAGATATCTGGACGAAATCTCCGAAAAAGCGTTTAGAGAAAGCTATGACGGAAAATCTTATAATATTTCATATATAGAAAATCTTGCAAATGCCGTGAAATCTCGAGTGGCGCATAAAATACTTTCAACATATTTTGAAAAACCCGTTGAGAATAAACATGTCAGTTTGCTCCTTGATATTATGAAAAATCGCATGGGAGCAGTTAATGTTTCTAAAAATTTGAAGATAGTCTGTAGCGGCGAAAAACTGCTTGTCAGAAAAGCGGAAAAAGAAAAATTGTTATTTTGGAAGAAAAAAATGCAAATTGGCAAAAATTTCTTGACAAATATAAATAGTAATGTGATAATAAAAACTGTATCGGCAGATGAGCTGAAAAATATAGATAAAAAAAATAATGTTTGGTTTATAAATTACGATTCACTGCCGAGAGAGTGTTACTTTAGATCCAGACAAAGCGGCGATAAATTTACATTTAAAAGCAGAGGAATATCAAAAAGCTTCAAAAAAATTTTTAATGAACTTAAAATCCCTGTTGAGGAGCGTTCAAAAATTCCGATTTTAGCGTGTGAAAACGGCGTGATATGGGCAAAATATATAGGCGTTTCAAAAGAATATATCCCAAAAGAAGGCTGCAAAAAAATACTAATTTTAGAGCTGGAGGATAATGTAAATGATTGAAGATGCTGTTTCTAAGGTGATACTTACGGAAGAAGAGATTTTCGAGATTAATAAAAAGCTTGGCGCTAAGATTACAGAAGATTATAAAGGTAAAAATCTTCTGATGGTAAGCATACTGAAAGGTTCATCGCTTTTTATGTCCGACCTCATGAGAAACATAAAACTTCCGTGTTCGGTAGATTTTATGGAAGTTTCGAGCTATTCAGGCCTCACAAATAACGGCGGAAATGTTAAAATTATAAAGGATTTAAATATTGACATAAAAGATTATGACGTTTTGATAGTTGAAGATATACTCGAAAGCGGTTATACTCTAGAGTGCGTAATGAAAATGCTGGGTTCGAGAAATCCAAAAAGCATAAAGATATGCACTATGGTAGATAAACCGCAGAAAAGGAAAGTAGAGATGAAAGCGGATTACGTAGGTAAAGAGATAGGTGATGAATTTGTAATCGGTTACGGCATGGACTATAATGAAAAGTATCGTAATTTGCCGTTCATAGGCATAATCAATCCAAAATATATATAGATTGTTATCAAATTAAGGAGAGGATTTAAAATTGGAAAATAAAAATAGGACACTGAGGAGCATATTAATATTTTTGAGTTTACCGCTGTTTATAATATTGGGCTTTATTATGATAAACGGAATACTCCCCGAAAAAACGTATGATTATTCGGAGATAGTAGAGCATTTTAAAAAGCATGAGGTAACCGAATACGATATGAATTTGGGTTCGGGCGATATGAATATTAAACTCGAAAGCGGTGAGCAAATACATTACACCGCACCGAGCGTTAATTTGATTTATGAGGATATCAAAGGTTATATTAATGAATATAATGCAGAAAACCCCGATAAACCTATGGTTTATAATCTCATAAAACCGGCTGATACATCATGGCTGACAAGTCTTTTTGGAGCGATTGTTTTGCCTGTTATTATAATATGTATTGTCGGCTGGCTGTTTATGCGCAGAATTTCCATGATGGGTGACGGAGGACGTCAAATGGGATTCGGAAAAGCAAAAGCAAAAAATATGGATAAAGAGTCGAGAAAAGCCACATTTGAAGACGTAGCCGGCGCCGATGAAGAAAAAGAAGAACTTTTTGAAGTAGTGGATTTCTTAAAAAACCCAAAGAAGTATAATGCGCTCGGAGCAAGAATACCAAAGGGAGTGCTTTTGGTAGGGCCTCCAGGGACAGGTAAGACACTCCTTGCAAGAGCAGTTGCAGGAGAAGCCGATGTACCGTTTTTCTCGATGTCCGGTTCGGATTTTGTCGAGATGTTCGTAGGTGTGGGAGCTTCAAGAGTAAGAGATTTGTTTGAGCAGGCCAAGAAAAACGCTCCGTGTATAATATTTATAGATGAAATCGACGCAGTCGGGCGCCGTAGAGGAGCAGGGCTCGGCGGAGGACACGATGAACGTGAGCAGACACTAAATCAGATGCTTGTCGAAATGGATGGATTTGGAGCAAATGAAGGAGTTATAGTCATAGCTGCCACGAACAGAGTGGATATTCTCGATCCTGCGCTGACAAGACCCGGTAGATTTGATAGACAAATTGTTGTAGGGTATCCCGACGTAAAAGGTAGAGAGGAAATTTTACGAGTTCACGCAAAAGGTAAGCCGTTTGCACCCGATGTAAAACTTAAAGTTATAGCAAGAAGTACGGCAGGATTTACGGGGGCCGACCTTGAAAATTTAGTTAATGAATCGGCAATTTTGGCGGTGCGTAGAGGACTCAGCGCAATCACGATGAAAGAAATTGAAGAATCCACAATAAAAGTTGTAATGGGTTCGGAAAAAAGATCAAAAGTTATAACTGAAGAGGATAAGCGCCATACTGCATATCACGAAGGTGGCCACGCTGTTGCATCTTATTTTTGCAACACTCAAGATAAAGTGCATGAAGTTTCTATAATTCCAAGAGGAAGTGCCGGCGGATATACGCTTTCGCTTCCCGAAAAAGATGAAGAATACAAGTTTAAAAATAAGATGCTCGAAGATATAGTTGTTCTCCTCGGAGGTATAGTTGCAGAGAAGCTCATAATAAATGATACTTCCACAGGGGCATCCAGCGACATTCAAAGGGCTACAAAAATAGCACGTTCCATGGTTACCAAATTCGGTATGAGCGATGCAATCGGACCTATTGTATATGGTTCGAACAGCGATGAAGTATTTATAGGCCGTGATATGGGTCACGTGAAAGATTATTCCGAAAGCACAGCTGCAAAAATTGATGAAGAAGTAAAGAAGATAATCACGCAGTGCAACGAGAGGACGGAAAAAATTCTTACAGAGCATATAGATAAACTCCATGAAGTTGCAAAGGTGCTTGTTGAGAAAGAAAAGATTAGCGGCAAAGAATTTGAAGAGATAATGGCTGAATCGGAAACGGTGACAGAATAATTTATTTGTTTTCTGAAAGGGGAATGTATGGTGGAAGATAAATTTGACACTTACTATGAAAGTTCCGAAAATGAGCACAAAAATAAATCAGCAATATCTACTCTCTGGAATGAGAAAAACGATATGCAAGAGGGTAGCGGAGGTTCAAATTCAGGCGGACCCAAAAAAAGTTTAAAAGCTTTTCTGATATCGGTGATAATTATATTGTCCGTGCTTGTAATAGCGTTGGTTTCGTATATTATCTATTCGCTCAGAGGTGATATCACCGGTATAAATGGCGGCTCAAAAAGCGGTAATTCGTCAGTTTCTGAGCATGTAGATGAATTCGGAGGAGAATCTGCGATAAAATTCGAATCCAAACCCCAAAATACGGACGAGTACACTGCAGAATCGATATATGAAGTCTTAGCGCCGTCGGTGGTTGGTGTGGTCGTATATGATTCGAAATCAGATATAATTTCAGATCCAAAAGGTGAAGGTTCTGGCATAATCATAAATGAGAGAGGTTATATCGTTACGAATTCTCACGTTGTGGGCAACTCGAAGCAGAGTAATATAAAGATAGTTTTCCACGACGGCGAAGAGGTAGCGGGTAAAGTTATAGGATACGATTCAAAAACGGATATCGCAGTTATAAAAGCCGAAAAAACGGGTTTGAAAGCGGTGACTTTCGGAAATTCCGATGAAGCCAAAGTAGGTTCGTCCGTGCTGGCGCTCGGTAACCCGCTGGGGCTCAACTTTGCGGGTTCGCTCACAAAAGGAATAATTTCAGCAGTTAATCGTTCGTCGAATGGGTCGCCGAAAAGCCTTGTAAAATATATCCAGACCGATGCGGCGATAAATCCGGGCAACTCAGGCGGGCCGCTTATAAACATGTATGGTCAGGTAATCGGCGTGAATTCGGCAAAAATAGCGCTCCCGAACTGTGAAGGTATGGGATTTGCGATACCGAGCAATACTGTTAAGAGCATTGTAGATGATATAATAGCCAAAGGATATGTTACGGGAAGAGTTCGTTTGGGGCTTTCAGGCAAAATGGTAAGCAATTATCAAGCTCAAATGTATAACGTCCCAATCGGAATAATAGTTGCGGAAATTAGCGGCGATAGTAACTTGAAACAAGCGGGTATACAGGTCGGCGATATAATAACCAAGATAAACGATACGAATATTACGGATTTTGATACATTCTATGCCGAACTGGAAAACCATTCACCCGGCAATACCGTAAGACTTACGGTTTATCGTTCCTCTGCAAACAGAATGTCGTCTGATACATTTGAAACAGATGTCGTTCTTCTAGAAGATAAAGGTGAGACTCAAGAAAATTCTGTAAGACCCACACTCAACTAGTAAATTTTATAAAAACGGAGGTTTAGTATTATGGAAGCGAAACAAAAAAAATGGACCTGGATAATAGCGTCAGTATTGATTTTGGCACTTATTGTTTGTGGCGGATGGATAGTCAAAAATCGCATTGACACCGAGAAAAAACATGTACCTATAGCAATGGCACTCGATGATGGATATTTATATCCTACAATTGTATCGATAACATCAATGATGAAAAATAAGAATAAGAATATAGTTTATGATTACTATATAATGCATCCCCCTGAATTTGCGCAGGACAGCAAAAATAAGCTCGCATCTCTCGGCAAAAAATATAAGGATTGCAATATCAACCTTATAAACATGGGCGAAGCATATAAGCTGGCAAACGATAAAGGACATATAACAACGCCCGCATATTATAGACTGTCACTTTCGGATTTGCTTCCGGATTTAAACCGAATTTTGTGGATAGACGGAGATACACTCATTTTTGGCGATTTGGCTCCGATGTATTTCGATACGGACATGGAAGGGCTGTATTACAGAGGACTCCTCGATGAAACTATTGATGCAACCGTGGATTTCGGCATAGAAAATGACCACTGCATTTGTTCAGGCGTAATGGTAGTCAATTTGGAAGAGCTCAGAAAAGACGACGTAGTTTCTAAGTTCCAAGATTTCATAGAGAAAAATAACGAAAAACTTGTCCAGCACGATCAAACAACCATAAACTGTGTTTGTGCCGGCAAAATAGGTAAACTTGATCCGAAGTATTGTCTCTTTAACTACTATTACGATACAAATAGCTTGCTAAACTACTATAATAAGCTCGTAGCAAAAGATAAATATACAGTTGATGAGCTTATAGAGGCAAGAGATAAACCTGTTTTGGTACACTGCGTAATGAAACCTTGGAAGCAAAGAGATAAATATTTTGACGAGTGGTGGCAGTACGCCAAGATGACGGACTATTATAATGAGATACACCAAAAATACGGACCGGCTTTAGGAATTTAGATAATTCAAGTTTTTAACAGAAAGAGAGTGAGTAATTTATGAAATCTATGAGTAAAAAAGCGATTTGGGCATCAATATTAGTTGTCGTGGCACTATTGGCAGGGTTCTGGTGGATGTTTTGGGAAAAGAACACCAAAACGGATAAAATCTCAAGTATCCCGATAGCCATGGCGCTTGATGATGAATACACATATCCTACAATAGTAGCTATAACATCGGTAATGGAAAATAAAAATCCCGAAACCAAATACGATTTTTATATAATGCACCCGAGCGATTTGCAGGAAGATAATAAAGAAAAGCTGAAAAGCTTGGCAGCAAAATATGAAGGCTGTACTATAAATTTGATAGATATGGAAGGCAGATACGTTGCGGCAAATCAAAGCGGATATATCACGACGCCTGCATATTATAGGCTTGCGCTTTCTGACGTATTGCCCGGTATTGATAAAGTTATATGGCTTGACGGCGACACAATCACGTTTACGGATTTGTCGGAAATGTATGATATAAATATGCGCAGTAGATACTATGACGGATTTTTAGACTATCCGGATCAAGACCATTTTTCACCAATGAATGACCATTATATTTGTTCGGGTGTTATGCTTGTAAATTTGAAATCTCTGCGTAATGACGGAATATCTGCGAAGTTTGATAAATTTATCGAGAAGAATAATGAGAAACTTGCAAAGCATGATCAAACCGTAATAAATGCTGTTTGCGGGGTAAAAAATGGGGTTTTACCGGCAAAGTACGGAATTTTTAATTCGTTTGAAACATCAGAAATGGCAATGGGATATCACGATATTATACATGCCAAAAATAAATATTCAAAAGAAGAACTTAAAGAGGCATTTGAAAACCCTGTCATCTTGCACGTAGTGTATAAACCGTGGAAGTCGGTACTGGAATATGGCGCAGATAAATGGTGGTCTTATGCGGAAAAGACAGATTTCTACGGTGAGATTTCGCAAAAGTACGCTGCAGCGTTTGTGGAGTTTCAAGAAGAAGATTTAGGAATGTAAAAGTTAGGAGAAGTTGGCAAATGAAAGTAAGAAACAGATGGTATATACTGCTGACGGTTATATTGGTAGCGGCTGTTTTTGGAGCGTGTTTATGGTTTTTTGAGGAACATGATACAGGTGAAAAAGTCAATGAAAATATTCCCATAGCCATGGCGCTTGATGACGGATATACTTATCCCACAATAGTAGCCATAACGTCCATGATGGAGAGCAAGACAAGCCCCTCGGTCTATGAGTACTATATAATGCATCCGGGAGAATTCAGCGAAGATAGCAAAGATAAACTTAAATCTTTGGCTGATAAATATAGCGAGTGTAAGATAAATCTGATAGATATGGGGCAGGAGTATAAAGACGCCAACGATAAGGGGCATATAACGACTCCAACATATTATAGGCTTTCGCTGCCGAAAATTTTACCCGATATAGATAAACTCATCTGGATAGACGGCGACACAATAACTCGTGGCGATTTAAACGAAATGTATAACTTGGATATGAAAGGGCTGTATTGCCGAGGATTCCTTGACTCAAACGTAACGGCGACAAAAAGCTTCGGCGTAAACAATGATCACTGTATTTGCGCAGGAGTAATGCTTTTGAACTTGGCGGAACTCAGGAAAGACGATATGTTCAATAAATTCAAGGATTTCATTGAAGAAAAGAACGATAAACTCGTACAACATGACCAAACTGTAATAAATGTTCTGTGTGCGGACAAAATGGGAATACTACCTGCAAAATTCGGAGTGTTTAATACTTATATAAATTCAGATGATATAGCGAAATTTCAGCGTTCGCTGACGGCTAAAAATAAATATAGCATCAAGGAGCTGACGAATGCGGTAAATAATCCCGTGATACTCCACTGCGTTGATAAACCATGGAAGAGTTACGACGCATTCAGATATGATTGGTGGGTAAAATACGCCAAGAAAACGGATTATTTCTTTGAAATGAAAGAAAAATACGCAGGAATTTTATAAAAAATGTTTTTTAGGTATTGACAATCATGAAATAGTGGTGTAGAATGAATAATGTAAAATAAAGTAGAGCTATTTGTTCTCACCTTTAGTATCATGTGCTATGGGTCAATAATTGGATTCAATATTTGTATTGATATAGTTATTGTATGGACAATTCAGCTCCATACAATATTTTTATTTCAAATTTGACGGAGGTGCTTGATTATCAGTAACAAAGAACTTCAAATCAATGAGCAAATAAGGGATGCCGAAGTACGTCTTATCGACGCAGACGGTGCGCAGGTAGGTATAGTGCCGATTAAAAAAGCCATGCAGATGGCAACTAAAGCGGATATGGATCTCGTAAAAATTGCCGACAAAGCAAACCCACCCGTGTGCAAGATTATGGATTACGGGAAGTATAAGTTCGATATGGCAAAGAAAGAGAAAGAATCCAAGAAGAATCAGCGTATATCGAGCGTTAAGGAAGTACGAATTTCGATGAATATCGATGTAAACGACCTTAATACGAAAGTGAACCATGCGAAAAGGTTTGCCGAAGACGGCGATAAAATCAAAGTTTCCATGCGCCTAAAAGGCCGTGAGCTGGGGCATACGGATATCGGACGTAATTTGATGATGAAATTTGCGGATATGTGTAGTGAATTTGCGGATTTGTCCAAAGCGGTAGCTCTTGAAGGTAAGTCTTTGTCGATGTTTTTAGTACCCAAATCAAAATCAAACAATCAATCAAAAAAATCTTCAAAGAAAGGTAGTGAAGAGGGCAAGAAAGAGGCTAAAACGGTAGCTTCAAAGCCCGAAGAAAATGTATAAGTTAAAAACACACAGCGGAGCAAAAAAACGCTTCAAATTTACAGGCAAAGGAAAAGTTCTCAGAGCTCATGCAAATAAGAGCCACATCCTCAATAAGAAAACGAGAAAAAGAAAAAGAAATTTAAGGCAAATCGTAGTTCTTGACAGAACCAATACAGCTCAAATCGAGAGCTTAATGCCTTACGCAAAATAATTTATAAGCGACTTTAAAAGAATGAAACTAGAAAATAACCATTAATTGGAGGTAAATAAAATGGCACGAGTTAAAGGTGCAGTAACAACAAGAAATAGAAGAAAAAAAGTTCTCAAACTTGCAAAAGGATATTGGGGCGCAAAGAGTAAACACTTTAAAATGGCTAAAGAAGCCGTAATGAAATCAGGGAATTATGCTTATATCGGCAGACGTCAGAAAAAGCGTGATTTCAGAAAACTTTGGATTACCCGTATATCAGCGGCTTGCCGTATGAACGGAATTACATATTCCAAATTTATAAACGGACTTAAGAAAGCCGGAATTACTCTCAATAGGAAGATGCTCTCGGAGATAGCGATTGCCGACGCCGAAGGTTTTGCAAAACTTGTTGAGCAGGTTAAATAGTCTTAGCGGAAATTATGCGCTCGGGTAACTCCTGGGCGTACGTTTTTTATTATAATTTATGAGGAGGATATTATAATGATTTATATTTTTTTAGCTGACGGATTCGAAGAGATTGAGGCAATTGCGCCTCGTGATATTTTAAAGCGTGGCGGTGTAGAAGTAGTAACGGTCGGTGTAACAGGTGAAATGGTTACAAGTGCATCCGGACTGCAAATAAAGACTGATACTGAGATTGAAAACGTTGATATAGATAATCTTGAAGGCATAATTTTGCCAGGCGGCATGCCCGGCACGACCAACCTAAAAAATAATCAAAAGCTTTTGGATATTATAAAATACTGTTTTGAAAATAAACTTTTGATAGGTGCAATTTGTGCGGCGCCGAGCATTTTAGGAGAAATGGGCGTTTTGCAAGGTAAAATAGCTTGTTGTTATCCTGGGTTTGAAAAATATCTAAAAGGTGCAAGTGTTTCGGGTGAAAGCGTGGCCATAGATCAAAATATAATAACATCCAAAGGCCCCGGCACAGCTATGAATTTTGGGTTTGCGCTGCTTTCATATCTTAAAGGGAAAGAAAGTTCGGATAGTGCAAAAAGCGGAATGATTTATAAAGGCTAGGAGGAAACTTTTATGCTAAATCACGTGGGTACGCAGATTATAGAAACGCCAAGACTGATTTTGAGAAGATTCCAAATCGATGATGCCGAGCAGATGTATAATAACTGGGCTAGTGATACTTTGGTTACAAAATATCTTTCATGGTCGGCACACAAAAACAAACCGGACTTCTCGTAAATCCGACGGCTATAAACTACGTTTATTCGGATTTATTAAATTTATTATATAATTTAAATAGGAGTTGATTACATGTCTACCACGAAAGATTATAAAGATTTTATTCTGGAACAATTAAGTATATTAAATGATATTACTTGTAGACCTATGATGGGAGAATATTTACTATATTATAGTGGGCTATTATTTGGTGGAATATATGATGATAGGCTGCTTGTTAAAATAGTAGACGGTAATAAGAAATATAATATGGAGGAGTCTATTCCGTACGATGGCGCAAAACCGATGTTTTTGGTCGATGATGTTGATAATCCGGAAGCGCTGAGAGATATCATATTAGACACTTGTAAGGACCTAAAAAAATAGATTTATAAAGGGTTTATATAAAGTTTTTTATATGTAAAAATAAAAAACATTAATTGGTATTAGACAGAGAGTTTAAAGAGGGGAATCAATGAGGGATAAAATTTCAAGTAAATCGAACGCAAGCATAAAATACACAAAAAAACTTTTAAGTTCGGCATCGTTTAGAAAAAAGGAAAAATCATTTTTACTCGAAGGTGTCAGACTTTGCGCAGACGCATTAAAAAGCGGTATAAAATTCAAAACAATATTTTATACTGAAAAGTGTAGAGAGAAATTTCCTGAAATTATAAATTCTTTAATAGAAAAATCAGAGAATTCTTTTGAAACAACAGAAGAAATAATAAAGCTGATTTCAGATACCGATACTCCTCAAGGGATTGTGTGTATTTGCGAAACGCCTTCAATAATCGGAAAAAATGGAGAATATTCGGATAAATTGGTAATGTTGGAAAACATACAAAATCCGTCAAATTTAGGTAGTATTTTTCGTACCTGCGATGCCCTCGGGGTTAAAAACGTGATAATTTCAGGTGACAGTTGTGATGTATATAACCCCAAGGTATTGCGTGGAAGTATGGGGGCTGTTTTTCGCCTAAACATAAAAATTTGCGATGATTTTAGAAGCCGGATTTCTGAATGTACGGAAAGCGGATATAAAGTTTATGCGACTGTCCCGTCAAATGATGCCGAAAAGCTTGGTATAGGTAGTTTGCTTAGCGGAAAAAGTGCGGTGGTTTTTGGAAACGAAGGCAATGGCATTACTCCCGAAACAATAGATTTGTGTACGCACAAATTGACTATACCGATGGCAAAAAACGCAGAATCTCTCAATGTTGCCGTGGCGGCGGGAATAGTAATCTGGGAGTTGATGAAGTAGGGGAATAAAAACTATGAAAGAAAATATTATTTATTGGATTTGGCTTCAGCAAGCCTTAAAATATAAAAACCGAAAAATAAAACATATCATGGAATTTTATAAAGATATAGAACAGTTCTATATTGCGGGTGAAAAAGAGTGGCGTTTGCTGGGTATTTTTAGCGCTAAAGATATTGAAGGCTTGAAAAATACGACTCTTGAAGAGGCAAAGGCAGTACTTAAAAGATGTGAGCAATTAGGAGCACAAGCCGTAACGATTGATGATGAGCGTTTTCCGTATTTACTAAGGCAAATTGACGATCCACCGGCAGTTCTTTATGTGCGAGGTGATATAACTTGCCTTAGAGGCAGGTTGAGTGTGGCAATTGTGGGCACGAGGAAAGCTTCGGATTACGGATTTGATATGGCCGTAAAGATATCAAAAACGCTTGCGGAAAATGATATTGTTGTGGTTAGCGGAGGAGCAATAGGTATAGATTCGGCCGCACATGAAAGCGCCGTAAATGCCGGCGGGAAAACAGTTTGCGTGTTAGGCTGTGGATTGGGTGCTTCTTACCTTAATTCAAAAAGAGCCTTAAAACAAGATATAGTAGCAAAAGGCGGAGCTGTTGTTACAGAGTATGCTCCGGGCACGCCTGCAAGAGCGTGGACATTCCCGGCACGTAACAGAATAATTTCGGGGCTTTCCCATGGAACGGTTGTAGTGGAAGCAGGCGAAAAAAGCGGCTCTTTGATTACGGCAAACCTAGCTAATGAGCAAAATCGTGATGTTTTTGTAGTCGCTCCAAATAGTGGCCATATTGGTTTGAGCGGTAATGTCGCTCTGATAAACGATGGTGCGCAAGTTATAACTTCGGGAGGAGATATCCTGAATGAATATTCTTCGAATAGAATAATAAGCGATAATTATGCGCTTAAAACGCCGGCAGTTTCAAAAAAGTGCTATGAATTAAAAAACACTGATTCAAATTACATTCCCGCAAAAAGCGACAAGACGAAAATCCAGGAAAAACTCGGTGAAGTTAAATTTGACGTCGAAAATTTAACCGAAGAAGAACGCAAAGTATATGAAGTTGTCGCAGAGGGCAGAGTGCAAGTTAATTCGATAGTGGAAAAAGTGAATTTGCCTGCATACAGGGTTTTGTCCGCTCTGACGACTTTGGAACTATTTGAACTTGTAAAATCGTATCCGGGAAAATATTATGAAGTTATTTAATTTAATGTATTTTTTATTTTTAGAATAGTATATAATGTCTTTTGACAAACTTTTGTTAAAAATCATTTTGGGACGGAAAATATTATGAGTAATTTAGTAATAGTAGAATCACCGGCGAAAGCCAAAACAATAAAAAAATATCTCGGTAAAGGTTACGATGTCGTAGCTTCCATGGGTCATGTCAGGGATTTGCCCGAAAACAGACTCAGCGTTAATGTCAAGAAAGATTTCGAGCCAAAATATGCCATAATAAAAGGTAAAGAGGATTTGGTAGAAGACCTCAAAGAAAAAGCAAAGAAATCCGAAAAGATATTTCTCGCAACCGACCCGGATCGTGAGGGAGAGGCGATTTCGTGGCATTTGGCTTACATTTTAGGTATGGATTTAAATGAAAAAAACAGGATTACGTTTAATGAAATCACCAAAACAGGCGTAAGTAACGGAATAAAAGCGCCGAGAACAGTTGATTTAAAGCTTGTGGATGCCCAGCAGGCAAGGCGCATTTTGGATAGGCTCGTCGGTTATAAACTAAGTCCGTTTTTGTGCAAGAAAATATATAGAGGGCTTTCGGCAGGAAGAGTTCAATCCGTTGCACTCAGAATAATTGTTGACAGGGAAGATGAAATTCGTAAATTTGTTCCGAAAGAGTACTGGACGATTGATGCATCATTCATTCCGAAAGGTTCAAGAAAATCGTTTTCGGCATTATTTTACGGCGATGAAAGCGGAAAAATAGAAATAGAAAACGAAGAACAGGCGAGTAAAATTTTGTCGGATTTGGAAGGTGCTTCCTATAAAATCATAAAACTGAAAAAAGGCAAACGTCATAGAAACCCACCGCCTCCATTTACGACTTCCACGCTCCAACAAGAAGCATCAAGAAGGCTTGGATTCCCCGCAAAACGCACTATGAAAGTGGCGCAGGAACTCTATGAAGGTATTGACGTTGCCGGTATGGGCGCAGTAGGACTTATAACATACATGAGAACGGACTCACTTAGGATTTCGGACGATGCAATAAAAGAAGCCCGTGAATATATCGAAAAATCTTGGGGAAATAAGTATATACCCAAAGAACCACGCCATTTTAAAACGAAATCAAACGCTCAGGACGGACACGAAGCCATAAGGCCCACAATGCCGAACTTAAATCCGGATAATATAAAAGAAAGTCTGAGTTCAGATCAGTATAAGCTTTATAAACTCATTTGGCAGAGATTTATTGCTTGTCAGATGTCTGAGTGTCTTCAAGATACGACTCAAGCACAAATCGGTGCAGGGAAATATATTTTCAAAGCCTCGGGATATACCGTAAAGTTTGATGGTTACACAGTGCTTTATACCGAAAGCAAAGATGAAAACGACGAAAAAGCCAAAGCGCTCCCCGAACTCAAAGAAAACATGGATTTAAAGCTTAAATCTATGGACTCGAATCAGCATTTCACAGAGCCGCCGGCAAGATATTCGGAGGCATCATTAATTAAAGCCCTGGAAGAAGACGGAATAGGCAGACCGTCAACGTACGCCTCGATAATCTCGACAATTCTGTCAAGGCAGTATGTAATTCGTGAAGCAAAGGTGCTAAAGCCCACAGAACTTGGTGAAGTAATAACGGCGCTTATGAAGGAAAGATTTCCAAAAATTGTAAATTTGAAGTTTACTGCTCAAATGGAGAGTAATCTGGACGCCGTCGAAGAAGGCAAAAACGATTGGGTTGCAACGCTCCATGAATTTTACGATGATTTTTCGAAAACCCTCGAAAAAGCAAAAGAAGAAATGGGCGATACAAAAATCACTTTAAAGCAAGATGAAACCGATGAAATATGCGATAAATGCGGCAAGCCTATGGTGGTAAAACACGGGCGATACGGAGCGTTTATTGCTTGTTCGGGTTACCCTGAATGCAAGAATATAAAGAAGAAGCTTAATACAATCGGTGTAAAATGTCCAAAATGTGGCGGAGAAGTCATTTCACGCAAGAGTAAGCGTGGAACGATATTTTACGGCTGCGGTAATTATCCGGAATGTGATTATATTTCCTGGGACGAACCCACAAATGAGAAATGCCCGAACTGCGGTGAAACACTTCTAAAAAAGAAAAGAAAAAAACTTACATTATACTGTCCTGCAGAAGGTTGCGGATATGAAAAAACGAGTGAGTAGAATATGAGTAATAATGAAATTAACGTAATAGGCGCCGGACTTGCGGGCTGTGAGGCAGCGTGGCAGATAGCAGAGCGAGGAATAAAAGTCAACCTCTATGATATGAAACCAAAAAAGTTTTCACCGGCGCATAAAAGTGAGAATTTGTGCGAACTAGTTTGTTCGAATTCATTTAAAGCTGAGCGTATAGACAGCGCTGCGGGACTTCTTAAGGAAGAGCTTCGAAAAATGAATTCGCTTGTTGTGAGTTGCGCCGATAAGTGTAAGGTGCCCGCCGGCGGTGCGCTAGCAGTTGACAGAGATAAATTTTCGGGTATGGTTACCGACAAAATAAAGAATCACAAAAATATCAATTTTATATCGGAAGAAATTTCAGATTTACCGGAAGGTATCACGATTATTGCCACGGGTCCGCTCACTTCCGAATCACTCTCGGGCAAAATAAGCAAAATCTGCGGTGAAAAGCTAAGCTTTTTTGACGCTGCGGCGCCGATAATTTCGTCGGAGAGCATAGATATGAACCATGCATTTTTTGCTTCAAGATACGGTAAAGGTGACGGTAAAGATTACTTGAATTGTCCTCTTACGGAGGAAGAATATACAGAATTTTATAATAATTTGATATTGGCGGAAAGGGCTCCGCTGCATGACGTAGATGTTTCCAATCCGAAAGTTTATGAGGGCTGTATTCCGGTGGAAGTCATGGCTCAGAGGGGATTTGATACACTTAGGTACGGCCCCATGAAACCCGTCGGACTGCGTGACCCAAAAGAACCTGAAAAAAGGCCTTTTGCCATAGTACAACTAAGGAAAGAAAATTTAGACGGCACAATGTACAATATGGTAGGATTTCAGACAAACTTAAAATTCCCCGAGCAGCGACGAGTTTTTGGAATGATTCCTGCGCTCAAAAACGCCGATTTTATTAGGTATGGTGTTATGCACCGTAATACATTTATAAATTCGCCAAAAATTTTAAATCCCGATTATAGTATGCGAGATGATACGAACATTTTCTTTGCGGGGCAAATAACAGGCGTCGAGGGATATATGGAATCGGTTTCTTCGGGGCTGGTTGCCGGTATCAATGCAGCTTTAAGGCGTACAGGTAAAGGCGAATGCGTATTTCCAAAATTCACGATGATTGGCGCACTTGCCAACTACGCTGCGAATTCGGAGTCTGAAGATTTTCAGCCGATGGGAGCAAATTTTGGCATACTACCGCCACTCGATGAGCTTATCAAAGATAAGAAAATGAGGTATAATGAATTTGCGAAAAGATCTTTAATGTACTTTGAGGATAGATTTTCAAAATAAAATTTCATATAAAAGGTGATAAAATTGAAGATAATAGTAGATGCTTTCGGAGGAGATAACGCACCGCTCGAAATTATGAAAGGTGCGGAAATAGCAGTGCGTGAACTCGGCTATGAAATGATTCTTGTCGGCAATCAGGAAGTAATAGAAAAAGTCGCGGCAGAAAATAGTATTTCGCTGGACGGCATGGAAGTAGTGCACGCAGACGATGTAATTACTATGGAAGATGCCCCGACGAGCATAATGAAATCTAAAAAAGAGTCCTCAATGGCGAAAGGTCTGAGACTTCTAAAAGAAGGCAAAGGTGATGCATTTGTTTCTGCGGGAAATAGCGGAGCTCTTGCCGTGGGAGCCACTTTGATAGTAAGACGTATACAAGGGGTAAAAAGATGTGCATTTGCGCCTGTTATACCGAAAGATAAAGGCTATTTTATGCTTATGGACAGCGGCGCAAATGTTGAGTGCAGACCTGAAATGCTAAGACAGTTCGGCGTAATGGGTTCAATATATATGAAAAACGTTATGACGGTTCATAATCCTCGAGTGGGGCTTGCAAATATAGGAGTGGAGCCGACGAAAGGCACGGAGCTTTATCAGGAGGCATATAAGCTTTTAAAAGCGAGCAATCTCAATTTTGTGGGGAATGTCGAAGCTCGTGAAATTCCGCTTGATGGCGCAGACGTTATAGTGGCGGACGGATTCACGGGAAATATTATCATTAAATTTTACGAAGGAATGGCGAAAGCACTTTTTGGTAAGTTCAAAGAAGTGCTTATGAAAAATGCTAAGACAAAAATCGCCGCAATGATGATAAAACCCGAGCTTAAGGCGCTCAAAAAGCAATCGGATTATAAAGAGTACGGAGGCGCCCCGCTGATAGGAATTTCGAAACCCGTGTTTAAAGCTCACGGCAGTGCGGACGCAAAGACATTTAAAAATGCGGTACGTTTGGCGGGAGAATACGTAAAACGTAATGTTGTGGAACTCATCACGAGCGAGATAAAATCTGAAAAGGACAGCGAGGAAGAAGATAATTAACAGCTAAAAAGGTGAGGGGGAGTTAGTATGGACGAACTGGAAAAGACTATCGGATATAAATTTAAGGATAGAAAGCTTCTTAAGATTGCCTTGACGCATTCTTCATACGCCAATGAATGCGGAGGAAGGATTCATAGTTATGAGCGGTTTGAGTTTTTGGGAGATTCCGTTCTCGGACTTATAACATCGGATTATATTTTTAAGAATTGTCCGAGTTTACCCGAGGGTGAACTTACAAAACTAAGGTCGGCGTTAGTATGTGAAAGGCAACTTTTTGAATTTGCGAAAAATTTGGAACTGCATAAGTATATTAAGCTGAGCCGAGGAGAAAGACATTCGGGCGGAGAAAACAGACCGTCAATTCTTGCTGACGTATTCGAGGCGATATGTGCGGCGATATATTTAGATTCGGGTATGGAAGAGGTACGCAAATTTGTACTTTCGAATATAGTGCCGGCGATTAATCACCCAAAAACCGTTGTCATGAAAGACTATAAAACGCATCTTCAAGAAATCATACAGAAAAACCCCGAAGAAACAATAGAGTATGTGCTCGTTGGGGAGAGCGGTCCTGACCACGATAAAAGGTTTACTATCGAGGCGAAGATAAACAATAATGTTGTCGGGCGAGGGACGGGAAGGAGTAAGAAACAGGCGGAGCAGCAGGCCGCAAAGCAGACACTTGAGCTAATGGGTTATTAATTACTAAAGGGAGGTATGAGTATTGGGATTTTTTGATAAGATAAAAGAGGGACTGCAAAAGACAAAAGAAAATATAACGCAAAAAGTTGAGCTGGTAATAAATTCGTTTACAAAAATAGACGAAGAATTTTTTGAAGAGCTCGAAGAAATTTTGATTTCGTGTGATATCGGGGCGACGACTTCCGAGGATTTGTGTAATAAACTCCGTGAAGAGGTAAAGAAACATGGGTTTACGGACCCAAAAGATATAAAGCGGGCGCTGAAGAGTATTATTGCAGAAATGCTTGGCGGAGACAACGAATTAAAACTCGAAACAAAACCTTCCGTGATACTTGTTTTGGGAGTAAACGGAGTAGGTAAAACGACGACAATCGGCAAACTTGCAAATAAATTTACGCAGGCGGGTAAAAAAGTATTACTTGCGGCAGCAGATACATTTAGGGCTGCTGCTGCTGAGCAACTGACTATATGGGCAGAAAGAGCAAACAGCCCGATAGTAAAGCAGCCCGAAGGTTCAGACCCCGCAGCGGTAGTTTTTGATGCGATATCTTCGGCAAAAGCAAAAGGCATGGATATTGTTATTTGCGATACGGCAGGAAGACTTCATAATAAGAAAAATTTAATGGGAGAGCTTGAGAAGATTAACCGTATAATTGACCGCGAACTGACGAATGCGTCAAAAGAAATTTTGCTTGTTTTGGACGCTTCAACTGGTCAGAACGGGCTTAATCAAGCGGAAGAATTCCAAAAAATCTTGGACTTAACAGGTATAGTGCTGACTAAACTTGATGGTACGGCGCACGGAGGAATCGTGCTTTCGATAAAGAATAAACTGGGTATACCTGTTAAATATATCGGCGTCGGCGAAGGTATAGACGATTTACAAAAATTTAATGCGGAGGAGTTTGCGGAGGCATTATTTGACTCTGATGATGAAACAGAAGAATGATTGATTACGATATTTGCAAAGAAAAATTAAAAAGTATTCTTAGCGAAAAAAGATTTATTCATAGTGTAAATGTAAGTAGAGCCGCGGAAAAATTAGCAGTGCGCTATGGAACAGACGCAGAAAAAGCAAAGATAGCCGGGCTACTTCACGATGTGTGTAAGGAGATGGACGAAAAAACTCTCAGCGAACTTTTAAGTGAGGCGAAACCTGAACTTTTTAACGCATTCAAAAAATTTCCGTTTAAACTTTATCATGGCCCTGTGGCTACGGTTTATCTGAAAAAAGAATTTGGTATAGATGATGAAGAAATTTTAAATAGTATTTGTTTCCATACAACGGGGCATAAGAATATGACAGTTATGGAAGAAATAATTTTTGTTGCAGACGATATTTCAGACGAAAGACCATTTGATAATCTAAAAGAATTACAAGCGTTGTCATTGGAGAATATAAACTTGGTGGCAATACAAAAATGCACGTGGGCAATACAAAAATGCCTAAACAAGAGGATTACTATACACCCTTATACTGTGGAAACGTACAATGATATGATAGAAAAGGAAGGCAACTAATATGACGGCAGAAGAAAAAGCAAATAAAATAAAAGAGATTCTGGATAATAAAAAAGCAGAGAGAATAGATATAATTCCGCTGAAAGGCAAAACTCCGATCGCAGAGTATTTTGTAATTGCGAGCGGGACCAGTAGTACGCACATAAATTCTCTTGCGGGCGAGGTTGAAGAAAAGATGGCGGAAATGTCTGTCAGCCCTCTGCATCAAGAGGGCGAGAACGGTAGCACATGGAAGTTACTTGATTATGGCGATGTTATCGTGCATATTTTTTCGGAAGAATCGAGGAATTCATATAAACTCGAAGAACTGTGGAAATAGAGTAACGCATCAGATATAAGAAGAGAGGAGATTTATATTGGAAACCGAAAGATATAATCACAAAGAAATAGAAAAGAAATGGCAAGAGTCGTGGGAAAAGGAAGGGATTTTCCATGTAAAAAACGAATACGATAAGCCAAAATTTTATGCGCTTGTTGAATTTCCGTACCCTTCAGGGCAAGGGCTCCACGTCGGACACCCAAGAAGTTACACGGCGCTGGATATCGTGGCACGTAAAAAAAGAATGCAAGGCTATAATGTGCTTTACCCTATGGGCTGGGATGCATTCGGACTTCCGACGGAAAATTATGCTATAAAAAATAAAATCCACCCGAGAATTGTAACGGAGAAAAACATTGCAAGATTTAAAAGCCAACTGCAATCTTTGGGTATTTCGTTCGATTGGAGCCGTGAAATTGATACTACCGACCCGGATTATTATAAGTGGACGCAGTGGATATTTTTACAGATGTTTAAAAAAGGGCTGGCATATAAAAGCGAGGCGACAGTTAATTGGTGTACATCATGTAAGTGTGTCCTGGCGAACGAAGAAGTAGTCGGAGGAGTATGTGAACGCTGCGGAAGTGAAGTGGTCCAGAAAGTAAAATCTCAGTGGATGCTCGGCATCACAAAATACGCACAAAGACTGATTGACGACTTGGAAAAAGTCGATTATCCTGAGCGAGTGAAGACTCAGCAGATAAACTGGATAGGGCGTTCTACGGGAGCGGAGGTGGATTTCGCCACAAGTACAGGCGAAAATCTGAAGATTTACACAACACGTCCCGACACGATTTATGGCGTTACATATATGGTTATTTCGCCCGAACATTCGTTTATAAATAGTCATCAAAGCGAGATAGAAAACATTGACGAAGTAGAGAATTACAAACTGGAAGCAAAGAAAAAATCCGATTTTCAGCGTACCGAAATGAATAAGAATAAGACGGGTATAAAACTCGAGGGAGTGTATGCGGTTAACCCTGTGAGCGGAAAAGAAATCCCGATTTTTGTTTCGGATTATGTTTTGATGAGTTACGGAACAGGTGCAATAATGGCGGTGCCTGCGCACGATGAAAGAGATAAGGAATTTGCCGAGAAGTATAAACTTCCGATAGTAAGCGTAATAGATGAAAATGATGTTATGATAAATTCGGATATTTTAGACGGCTTAAAATCGGCAGAGGCAAAAGAAAAAATGATAAAATTCCTCGAAAGTGAGGGCAAAGGTAAAGCAAAAGTCAATTATAAACTCAGAGATTGGGTGTTTTCACGCCAGCGCTACTGGGGAGAACCGATTCCGATAGTATGCTGCGAAAAATGCGGATATGTTCCGATACCGGAATCGGAATTGCCGTTAAAGCTCCCTGAAATAGAGAATTTCGAAAGTTTAGAAGGCGGAGATTCTCCGCTTGAGAATATAACTTCGTGGGTCAATACAAAATGTCCGAAATGCGGAGGAGCTGCAAAACGAGAAACTGATACTATGCCACAGTGGGCGGGTTCATCGTGGTATTTCTTGCGCTATGCGGACCCTAAAAATAAAGAAAGTCTGGTTTCAAATGAGGCGATAAAATACTGGATGCCTGTGGATTGGTATAACGGCGGTATGGAGCACACAACCTTACATTTGCTTTACAGTAGATTCTGGTATAAATTCCTTTACGATATAGGTATTGCGCCCGACGTTGAGCCGTATAAGAAACGTACGAGCCACGGAATGATACTCGGCGAGAACAACGAAAAAATGAGCAAATCACGTGGAAACGTTGTCAATCCCGATGATATTGTGGATGAATACGGTGCCGATACAATGCGAATTTATGAGATGTTTATCGGGGATTTTGAAAAACCCGCACCTTGGAATACGTCCAGCATAAAGGGTAGCAGACGTTTTATAGAGCGTTATTTCGGACTTAAAAATATAGTGGATGATAGCAAAAAAATGAGTGCGAAACTTGAGACATCATTCCATAAGACCATAAAGAAGGTTTCGGAAGATATAGAGAATATAAAATTCAATACTGCGGTTGCGGCGTTGATGTCTCTGATAAATGAGATTTACGAACAAGGCTTTATAACAACCGAATACCTAAGAATTTTTACGCTGTTGCTTAGTCCTTTTGCGCCTCACGTAGCCGAAGAAGTATGGAAAAAATGCGGACTCGGTTCAGGGTTTGCCAGTAATTCTAAGTGGCCCGAATATGACGAATCAAAATGCAAAAACAGCGAAGTCGAGATAGCCTTGCAAGTTAACGGTAAGTTTAGGGGTAAGATAAATTGCGGTGTCGGACTTTCTAAAGAAGAAGTTTTAGAACTTGCGAAAGCGAATTCGTCGTTTAGTAAATTTATCGAAGGCAAAGAAATCGTAAAGATAATTCATGTACCGAACAGACTTTTAAACGCAGTGGTTAAATAGACACAAGAGTGGCAACATTATTTCTAAAATATTTTCATAGCTTTTGTTGAAGGGGGAATTTTTGATGAATTCTGAGCAACCGACAATAAATGAAGAAATCGAAAAAAAGGTAGATTTATTGGTAGAAAATGCCAAGAGGGCTTTAGAAAAATACAAAGGTTTCACTCAGGAAGAAGTAGATAAAATCACTTATCAAGCTTCACTTGCGGCGATGGAAAATAGAGTAAGGTTTGCAAAATCTGCCGTTTCGGAAACAGGGCGCGGCATTTTCGAAGACAAGATAATAAAGGATATGTTTGCGTCGGAATATGTGTGGAACTCGGTAAAAGGTGAAAAGACTGTGGGAGTTATAAATCGTGATGAGCAAAGCGGATATGAAGAAATTGCCGAGCCGCTGGGAGTTGTAGCGGGTGTTACGCCTGTTACAAATCCCACGTCGACAACCATATTTAAATCTCTGATATGCCTTAAAACGCGAAATCCGATTATTTTTGCATTTCACCCAAACGCACAGAATTGTTCGGTGGAGACGGCAAAAATTCTTCGTGATGTAGCTGTGAAAAACGGAGCGCCCGAAAATTGTATCCAGTGGATTGAAGAGCCATCTTTAGAGGCTACCACGATGCTCATGAACCATACCGGCGTCGATGTGGTTTTGGCAACGGGGGGCTCGGGAATGGTGAAATCGGCATATTCGACCGGTAAACCGGCACTTGGAGTCGGACCCGGAAACGTTCCTTGCTACATTGAGAAAACTGCTGATTTAAATCAGACGTGTAATGATTTAATCATGTCCAAGACCTTTGATAATGGCATGATATGTGCTTCCGAACAGTCTGTTATTGTCGACGAGAAAATTGCAGATTTGTTTGAGAGAATTATGAAAGTAAACGGTTGTTATTTCTTAAATGATGATGAAATACCAAAACTTGAAAGTTATGTGATACGCCCTGAAACTAAAACTTTAAACGGATCAGTGGCGGGGAAAAGTGCTTACGAAATCGCGCGGAATGCAAATATAGAAGTGCCGAAAGATACGAAAATTTTAATAGTGCGCTTAGAAGGGGTAGGCAGAGAATATCCACTTTCTGTAGAGAAGCTTTCGCCCGTGCTTTCTTACTATAAAGCGGGCAGTACCGAAGAAGCATTTAATATTTGTAAGAACGTCATTAACTTTGGCGGACTTGGTCATACTGCGGTAGTGCATTCAAAAGATAGAAGTGTGATTGAAAGATACAGTAAAATTATGAATGTGGGCCGAGTGATAGTAAATTCTCCGTCGTCACAAGGTGCTATCGGTGATATATATAATTGTGCGATACCGTCACTTACTTTGGGTTGCGGTTCGTGGGGCAAAAACTCGACGACTTCAAATATTTCTGTTCAAAATCTTGTTAATATAAAAAGAGTTTTCAAGAGGAGGAATAATATGCAGTGGTTTAAAGTGCCGCCGAAGATTTATTTTGAATCCGGTTCGATTTCTTATCTAAAAGAGATGAAAGGTATAAGTCGGGTGTTTGTTGTTTCGGATAAAACAATGGAGAAACTCGGGAATGTCAAAAAAATTGTATCGTGTTTGAATGAGCGTGAGAATGATTGCCTTTTTAAAGTGTTTTCGGATATTAATCCCGACCCTGATGTTGAAACGGTTTGGAAAGGGTTAGAGATTATGAAAGATTTCGGACCTGATTGCATAGTGGCACTGGGCGGAGGTTCTGTAATCGATGCGGCCAAAGCCATGTGGCTGTTTTATGAGTATCCCGACCTAGATTTTGCCGGATTAAAGCTTAAATTTATGGATATAAGAAAAAGAATATATAAATACCCAAGCGAGCATAAAATACCGCTTGTAGCAATTCCGACCACTTCGGGAACGGGTTCGGAAGTAACGTCATTTGCGGTGATAACAGATAAAAAAGAAAATGTAAAATATCCTTTGGCTGATTATTATTTGACTCCGAGCGTTGCGATAATCGACCCGGATTTAGTAATGACACTTCCGAAGTCTGCGACTGCAGATACTGGCATGGACGTTCTTACGCATGCTTTGGAGGCTTATGTTTCAGTTATGGCAAATGATTATACCGATGCTCTTGCAGAAAAGGCGGCAAAGCTGGTATTTGAGTATTTGCAGAGAGCATACGATAATGGCGAAAACGACCCCGAGGCACGAGAAAAAATGCATAACGCATCTACAATAGCAGGCATGGCGTTTACAAATGCGTTTTTGGGACTTAATCATTCTATGGCGCACAAACTCGGTGGAGAATTTCATATTCCACACGGCCGTGCAAACGCTATTTTACTGCCGTACGTTACCAAATATAATTCCAAATTGCCGTCAAAAATGGTTGCGTTTCCAAAGTATAAAGAGTTTATAGCGGATAAAAAGTATTCAAAAATGGCACAGATAATGGGGATTGATGGTAATAACGATAATGAAAGAATACAAAACCTTATTAATGCGATTAAAGAGTTAAATAAGCATTTTAAAATTCCGGAGACCTTGAAAGAATACGGAATAGATGAAAACGAATTTTTGAGTAAAGTCGACGAACTTTCGGAACTTGCTCATGAAGACCAGTGTACGGGTTCAAATCCGAGATATCCGCTTGTAAGTGAGATAAAAGAGCTCTACATGAAGTGTTACTACGGGGAATAGGTCGGCGTTATAAGTTATTATTTTGCATATTTGACTTTCTGAAATTTAAATAATTTTCGAGTATAATCACCGCACTTACGGCGTCGATTATGCTCTTTCTTTTTTTGCCTCTGGTATTGGTTTCGTTTAAGTATTCGTGCGCAGTGACGGTTGTACGGCGTTCGTCCCAAAAATCGATTTTTACACTTGTCTTCGTGCGCAGATTTTCAGCCAGATTTTGAACGTTTTTTGCGCTTTCTCCAAGAGTCCCGTCCATGTTTTTGGGGAGCCCGAAGACTATAAGTTCGGCTTTGTTTTCTTTAATTTTCTCGGCGAGTTTATCGCATAAGATATCGGGATTTTTTTCATTTACCGTTTCGAGCGGAAAAGATAGAATTTCTTTTTTATCGCAAAGAGCTAGGCCTGTGCGAGCCCTACCGTAGTCAACTGCCATGATTATCATAATAAAAAACCTCTTTATAAAGATATAGTAAAACGCTTATGGTTTATAAACTTAAGAATACCATAGAATTCAGAAAGTATAAACATCAAAAAAGGCCTAATATAAAATTTTTTTGCGGTGATTAACACATAAACATTAGAATTAAAAGTTATAACTTGACATGGCGGTACATTTGAGATGTAATAAAATTATAAGGAGGAGTACATATGAAAACGATAGCAAATATACTCTGGATAATATTTGGTGGACTGGTTCTTTCGGCTTTTTGGGCGGTAGTAGGCATTGTTATGTGCGTCACGATTGTAGGAATACCTTTCGGAACGCAGTGCTTTAAATTTGCAAATTTAATGCTTTTCCCGTTTGGTAGAGAAGTAGTTTATGGGGAAAGTACAGTTTCAGTTTTCCTCAATATTTTGTGGATTGCCGTATTCGGTCTGAATCTTGCACTTTGGTCACTCGTCATCGGCGCCTTATGGTGCGTAACTATTGTAGGAATTCCGGTAGGACTGCAAGTTTTCAAATTTGCCAAACTGGCGCTCATGCCGTTTGGTGCGAGAATTATTTAATTAAACCCAGAACATATTAAACAGATAAATAATTATAGAGATTTTCTAGAGTAGGGATCTCTATTTTTTATGTAAATAATTATACCGAATAAGTAGTCTGATATAAAAATTGTTTTGCGGAAAATAAAATTAAAAAAATTTTAAAATAGGTGTTGACATAATAAAGAATAAGTGGTAAAGTTTAAATAGTTGGCACTCTAACCAAGCGAGTGCTAACAAACGCAAAAGCGAGGTGAAATGTACTGGAACCGCTAAATCGTAGACTTCAAATTTTATCGTCCATAGTGGATAGATACGTCAGTTCGGGCGAGCCGGTAGGTTCAAAAGCAGTTTGTGAAGATTTGGATTTTTCATTTTCGTCTGCGACAATTCGCAGTGAAATGGCAGGACTTGCGAGTTTGGGATATCTTTTTCAGCCGCACGTATCTTCGGGTAGAATCCCTTCGCATCAAGGCTACCGATTGTATGTTAATAAACTGATGGAAAAAAAGCCTCTGACTTTGGAGGAAAAAAGTTTTTTGACCGGTGAACTTAATCTTTCGTCGGCAGAACCTGAAAAATTACTTGAGGCGGCGGCAAAAGCGCTTTCGGAGATAACTAGTTTTACGGCAATCGTAACGACCCCACCGAGTGCGCAGTCGTGCGTGAGGGATATAACATTTGTCGGTATAGGCCGAAGGACAGCGATGCTTGTGCTTATGACGTCGGACGGTATTGTAAAGAATAAAATATTCCGCTGTGAATACGACCTTACATCTGAAGTTTTGCATATGTTTAGCGGTATTTTGAACGGTAAGTTCAGAGGTGAAAAATTAAAGGATATCACGCCCGAATTTATCAACATTCTTGTCAGTAAAGACCGTGAATTGGCGATGCTGTTGTTACCTGTCATAGACGTTCTTATGGAGGCGGCAAGAGAAACTTGCGAGGTAAAAATCAAGGTTTACGGCCAGAAGAATTTGCTTTCGATTCCAGGAATTACGCCTAGCACAGTCATAAACATATTTGATTTTCTTGAAGATAAGAATAAAGTTTTTGATCTTCTCGATACAGGAAGTTACGGTACAAAATTTACTATCGGAGAGGAAAACAAATATCTTCAACTTCAAGAGGCGAGCGTAGTTTCTACGCATTATAGTATCGGCGGGAAATTTGGTGCGGTAGGTGTGATAGGCCCCACAAGAATGGATTACGGGAAAATTTACTCTCAAATAGAGTATGTGGCATCTCTTGTCGGGGTACTTCTTGGAAGGATACTTGAAAATAATTAATTTCATATGAGAGGTGATTAAGTAGTGAGCAAAAAAGAGAGCGAGAATAAGGAAGAGAAAAATTCTGAAGAAAAATCCGAGGGAATAAAAGAAAAATCTGAAGATAACGAAACGAAAAAACTAAAAAAAGAGCTTTCCGAAACAAAAGAACTTTTTCTTAGGACTGCGGCGGAATATGATAATTTTCGTAAACGTTCGGAAAGGGAAAAGACTTCAATTTACGGCGACGCAACTTCTAAAGCGGTCAGTGCGATACTTCCGCTTGCAGATAGTTTAGATGCTGCTTTGAATTCGTCGGATAAGCAAAGCGAAGAGTATAAAAAAGGAATAGAACTTTTGCAAAATCAGTTAAAAAGCTGTTTTGCAAAGTTAAACGTTGAACCATTCGGAGATGTAGGTGATGATTTTGACCCGAATCTTCATAATGCGATTTCACACGTAGAAGAAGAGAGCGACAAACAAAATTTTGTTTCGACAGTTTTTCAAAAAGGCTATAAGATAGGTGACAAAATTATAAGACACGCAATGGTACAAGTAACAAACTAATAAAAATTAAAAATAAATTATTTTAGGAGGAAAATTATTATGGCAAAGATTATAGGTATTGACTTAGGTACAACAAATTCATGTGTTTCGGTAATCGAAGGAGGAGAACCGGTAGTAATAGCGAACGCTGAGGGTGCAAGAACAACTCCGTCCGTTGTGGCATTTTCAAAAACAGGCGAGAGAATGGTCGGACAGGTGGCAAAACGCCAGGCGATTACAAACCCCGATAGGACTGTTATATCAATCAAAAGAGAAATGGGTACAGATTACAAAGTAACAGTTGACGGCAAATCATATACACCGCAAGAAATTTCGGCGATGATACTCCAAAAGCTCAAAACAGATGCAGAAAGTTATCTCGGAGATAAAGTAACCGAGGCAGTAATTACAGTTCCTGCGTACTTCACCGACGCACAACGTCAGGCGACAAAAGATGCCGGCAAAATTGCGGGGCTCAACGTAAAACGTATTATAAATGAGCCGACAGCGGCAGCGCTTTCATACGGTATAGATAAAGAAAACGACCAAAAAGTTTTGGTATACGATTTGGGCGGCGGTACATTCGACGTTTCGATAATAGAAATGGGCGACGGAGTCCAAGAAGTTTTGGCAACTGCGGGTAATAACCGTCTGGGCGGCGACGATTTCGACCAAAGAATAGTCGATTGGATGATTTCGTCATTTAAATCTGAAAACGGAATAGATTTGAGCTCAGATAAAATGGCAATGCAAAGATTAAAAGAGTCTGCAGAAAAAGCCAAGATTGAACTTTCGGGCATGACCTCCGCATCGATTAATTTGCCGTTCATCACAGCAGACGCAACAGGTCCGAAACATCTTGATTTAACTTTAACAAGAGCAAAATTCAACGAACTTACATCAGACTTGGTAGAAAAGACAATGGGGCCGGTTCGCCAGGCATTAAAAGATTCGGGACTTCAGATTTCAGAGATAGATAAAGTGCTGATGGTCGGTGGTTCTTCGAGGATTCCGGCAGTTCAAGAGGCAGTAAAGAAATTAATCGGTAAAGAGCCGTTTAAAGGCATAAATCCTGATGAATGCGTAGCAATCGGCGCAGCACTTCAAGGAGGAGTTCTCGGCGGAGATGTCAAAGGTTTGCTCCTCTTAGATGTAACACCGCTTTCACTCGGTATTGAAACCATGGGCGGAGTAATGACTAAAATTATCGAAAGAAATACAACTATTCCTACAAAGAAAAGCCAAGTATTCTCGACTGCGGCCGACGGTCAAACGCAAGTAGAAGTAAACGTACTTCAAGGTGAACGTGAATTCGCAAGAGATAATAAACAACTGGGCCTCTTCAGACTTGACGGTATAGCTCCCGCACCTCGTGGAATACCGCAAATCGAAGTTACATTCGATATTGACGCAAACGGTATCGTAAACGTAAGTGCAAAAGACAGAGCCACGAATAAAGAACAGCACGTAACCATAACTTCTGGCAGCAATATGAGCAAAGAAGATATAGAAAAAGCCGTCAAAGATGCAGAACAGTACGCTGAAGAAGATAAGAAGAAACGTGAAGAAGTAGACGCAAAAAATGAAGCTGAAAATCTTTGCTATGCCACCGAAAAACTCATCAAAGACAGTGAAGATAAGATCGAAAGCGCGGATAAAGACGATTTGAATAAGAAAGTTACCGAGCTGCGTGAAAAAATTAAGAGCGGGAGCATCGATGATATAAAAAGCGGCAAAGAAGAACTTCAAAAGAAAATGTATGAAGTATCTACGAAACTTTATCAGCAAGCTGCACCTCAGGGCGAAAATGCGGGGCAAAATTCCGGAGCAGAACAAGCGAATAATAATGGTTCGGAGAATGTTTATAATGCCGACTATAAAGATGTAGACCCTGAAAACAATAAATAATTTGTTAATGATGTAAACCCTCTGCCTCTCAGCGGTGGCGGAGGGAGTTATTTTGAATAAGAGGTGAAAGAGTTGCCCGAAAAAAGAGATTATTACGAGGTGCTGGGAGTAAATAAAAGTGCTTCGGATGACGAGATAAAGAAAGCCTATAGAAAGCTTGCCAAGAAATATCATCCCGACTTAAATCCCGGCGATAAAGTTGCCGAACAGAATTTCAAAGAGGTAAATGAAGCATACGATGTGCTTTCGGATAAGACTAAGAAAGCCAGATACGACCAATTTGGACACGCAGGAACAGATCCGAGTTACGGAGGCGGCGGAACGGGCGGATATAGTTACTATGGAGGAAGTCCGTTTGGCGATGACATCGATTTAGGAGATATATTCAGTAGTTTTTTCGGAGGATTCGGCGGAGGAAGAGCTCGTTCGCATTCGAATATGCCGAGACGTGGTAGTGACGTTGAATGTGAGCTGAATATTTCGTTCTTGGAAGCCGCAAAAGGATGCACGAAAAAGGTTTCATATTATAGCGTTGAAAAGTGTTCGGAATGCGGCGGAAACGGTGCGCGAAATGGTACGGCTCCAAAAACGTGTACAGCGTGTGGCGGCAAAGGCCATGTAGTTGTAAATCAGCGCACACCGTTTGGTGTGATGCAGACTACCAGGACGTGTGACCGATGCCATGGAGAAGGGAAAATAATCGAAAACCCATGTCCGATATGCTCGGGGAAAGGCAGAATCAGAAAGCACAAAGAGATAGAAGTAAACGTTCCTGCGGGTATAAACAGTAAGCAGATTTTGAATGTGCCTGGACGAGGAAATGCCGGAACTCGTGGCGGAGAAAACGGAGATTTACAGATATATGTAAATGTTGGCGAACATTCTGTTTTTGAAAGAAAAGATTATGACGTTTGGTGCGAAATACCGATTACGTATTCACAGGCGGCGCTTGGAGCGGATATAATAGTTCCGACAATAGACGGCAAAGTTGAATACCATATTCACGAAGGAACGCAAAACGGTGATATTTTCAGACTTAAAGGCAAAGGGATACCGAAACTTCACGGACGAGGCAGTGGTGATCAGTATGTAAAAGTGCATATTGAAGTGCCAAGAAATCTTTCCGAAGCGCAAAAGGATATCTTAAAGGACTTTGAAAAAACTTTGACAGAAAAAAACTACCAAAAAAGGCGAACCTTCTTTGATAGATTAAAAGATTTGTTTTAATTGTCAGTTACATAGGCTTAAAACTTTCATTGTGAGCATTAAAAATAGCTTTTCTGCAAAAGGCGTCTTCTATGGGGTCAAAGTGTTGTTCGGCTTCAACATCGCCTCCATCAATTTTTTGACCGCCGGCGACGATCTCCATAGACTCATCGCTGCAGATTGAGTTAGCGGTCTGCAAAGCCTTTTCTACAGTTTCAACAAAGTAGTCGAGTTCTTCTTCGGACACAGTTTGTCCGTAATTTTCAAAGATTTGGCGCATTTCCTCCCGTGAAGAACAGCCGAGAAGACCGTCAATAAATTCATCGTTTTTGATAAGCTGCGCAAATTTGTTTTCGTCCATGGTAAACCATCCTTTCAATAATAAAATATTATTTATAATATATATTTTGAAAAATAAAGTCAACATTTTTTTGTATTTCAAATTTAATTTTTTGGTTTCTCATAAAAAATATTCAAATTTTATGGTTGCGTTTGTCCAAAATAAATATCAAAAATTTAAAAAATAATAAATATTAATATTGACTACCGGTCTTAATATAATTAAAATAGTAAAGTAAATATTTTGTTGTTTGAAGTAGGAGGATCCGTAATGGATGACAGTTTACCGTTAGATATCGTAACGCTGGTTGACGATGAAGGTGTTGAAAGAGAATTTGAAGTACTTGATTTTATCGAGAATTCCAAAGGGCGTTTTTATGCGCTGATGCCGAATTTTGAGCTCCCCGATAAAGATTTGAACGCCGATGAAACTTATTTTATATTTGAGATTATCGAGCAGAATGGCGAAGATCAACTTTTCGAAGTTGATGACGATGAGCTTTTAGACGAACTTTCGCAAGAATTTGAGAGAAGACTTGGGAATATATAAGAGCATTTAAATTAGAAAAATTCAATCTGCTTAATTCGCGGACTGCGTTCATATAACCCTACATTATTAAATCGGGAGCTCGGGTCCTGTATTTGATTGCAGACCTCTTGGCATCGGCCAAACGAAGGGAGCGTGAAGATATGGGCAGGGCACCCACCTGCACGAAATGCAGGTTATTCAGAGCGCGATACGATTGAGCGGATTTTTTGTTTACGAAATTTATTTTTGATTTTATTTTATATTAAGTTTTAGAGTAAAATTTTAATTTGGGAGGTAGATTTTTTATGAATTCGCTTGTGCTGGATTTAAGTGTTTTGGTGATATTTGCGGTTTTCATCGTTATGGGCTTTAGGAGCGGTGTAATGCGTGCGTTTGTTATGTTCGTGGGAGCAATTTTTGCATCGGTGTTTGCGGGATACTGCTCGGGTAAAGTTGCGGATTTCGTATATCAAACGTTTGTGTCGCCGTCGATAGAGAGTAGCGTTTTGAAGTCTATCTCCGAAAGTACGCTAAGTTTCCAGACTTTTTGTGGGAATTTACCGAGTTTACTGTGCGATGCGTTGGCGAGCTACGGAATAACACCTTCAGAATTCAACCATATTATAAGTAGTAGCACGGAAAGTGAAATTCCGGCGAGGGTGGCAAAGCTTGTCGAACCTGCATTTACGGGAGTTTTTAGGTATATTTTTTCAATTTTTATTTTTATAATACTGATGCTTGTAGTCAGACTGTCTTCACGCTTTGTTTTGAAGCTCTTCAAGCATAAGCCGATAAATAAAGCGAATAGCTTGGTTGGAGGTTTTTTCGGAGCTTTAAAAGCGTATGTTGTGGTAGCGGTTTCACTTTGCTGTATCCGTGCACTTTTGCCCATGATGCAAAATCCTCCCGAAATGCTTTCACACGAAAGTATCTCGTCGAGTATGGTGTTTAAAGAATTGTATTTTAAAAATCCGATTTATGATATGTTCCAAAAGATGTAGAAAGTGAAAAAAGACGTATAAAATAGAGTAGAAAAGAGCTGAAAGATATGAGTTTTATAGAGAATATAAAAAATAATTTGACCGTTCCAAATGCTCTTTCATTTATGAGGATAATAATAGTTGTGCCGTTTGTGATGTCGGTCGTGGCCGATGACTATATAACGGCGGTTTCAATACTGGTGATATCGGGAATAACAGATTTTTTAGATGGTATGATAGCGAGAAAATTTAATCAGGTAACCGAACTTGGAAAAATGATAGACCCTACGGCTGATAAAATAACTCTGATGGCGGTTATGATATGCGTAGGGCTGAAATTTCCGGCAGTGTATCCGTTCATGATAATACTGATTTTAAAAGAAATATTAATGCTTGCGGCGGGCGGAATTTTGGTACTTTTAGGCGAGAAACCACCGGCTGCCAGATGGTACGGAAAAGTAGCGACGGCAGTATTTTACGTTTCCATAGTGATGATAATAGGAGTCAAAGCATTTTTCGGATTTGAAAACGCAGTTTTTAATGAGATATTGATGTTTTTGACGGCACTATGTATGTTTTATGCGGTGTTTAGGTACGGAGAGATTTTTATAAAAACAATAAAAACACGAAAATAGAAAAATAATCTTGCAGGCGTGTGAGATTTTAAATATTAAAAAATAATCTGTAAGGAGTGATTATATGCTATGTTCAAGGTGTAAAAAGAGAGCAGCGGTAGTTTTTGTTTCGACCTCAAACGGAGCAACGCCTCCCGAAGGACTGTGTATTCGGTGCGCAAAAGAAATAGGAATAAAGCCGCTTCAAGATATGATGAATAAAATGGGTATTTCCGAAGAAGAATTATCAGGTATGCAAGAACAGTTTGATGAAATGATAAATGCTACGGCGGAATTTGACGATAAAGACGCGGAGGACGATATTGATGAAGAAAACGGCTTTGAACCGGGTGGTGCGGCGACGTTTCCGTTTGTTAAGAATCTCTTTTCAAATATGCTTTTCTCTAATAAAGATGCTGCAGTTAACGAAGCTGAAAAAAGCGGTGAAAAAGATTCTTCGGGGAAATCCAAAAAGAAATCCAAAAAAAGAAATTTAAATCTTTATTGTACAAATCTTACCCAAAGGGCGGCAGACGGCAAAATTGATAGAATAATCGGGCGTGATAAAGAGATAAACCGAGCTATTCAGATACTCTGTCGTAGGACGAAAAATAATCCGTGTTTTATAGGTGAGCCAGGCGTGGGTAAGACTGCAATAGCCGAAGGTTTAGCGATAAAAATCGCAAACGGAGATGTTCCATATAAATTAAAAAGTAAAGAACTGTATCTTTTGGATCTCACGGCGCTTGTTGCGGGGACGCAGTTCAGAGGGCAGTTTGAAAATAGAATTAAAGGACTTATAGATGAAGTAAAACGTGAAGGTAATATAATACTTTTCATAGATGAAGTGCATAATTTGGTCGGAACGGGCGACTCCGAGGGCTCAATGAGCGCGGCGAATATATTAAAACCGGCACTTTCAAGAGGCGAAGTACAGGTTATCGGCGCAACGACGTTTGCGGAGTATCGTAAACATATAGAAAAAGATTCGGCACTCGAGCGTAGATTCCAGCCTATAAAGGTTATCGAGCCCAGTACAGAAGAAACGGTCTCGGTACTAAAAGGCGTCAAGGATTACTATGAAAAGCACCATAAGGTTAAAATTTCCGATGGGCTTATAAAGAAACTCGTAACGCTTTCGGAGAGATATATCACGGATAGATATTTGCCCGATAAAGCAATAGATTTGCTCGATGAATCCTGTACGTATGCGGCGCTTAGGAATAAGAAACTCTCAAGGTACGAAGAGCTTACTTTTGAAAACGAAAAGCTAAAGAAAGAGGAAGAAAGTCTGGTTGCCAAAGGCGATGAGGCGGATTATAAAGAGCTTGCGGAGATACGGTGCAAACTCGCAAAGCACGGCGAAGAAATGAAATCTATAAAAAAAGACGCCGTAGACGCTGAAGTAAAAGAGTCCGATATAGCGCACGTTATCGAACTTTGGACGGGTATACCGGCTTCTAAGATCCGTGAAAATGAATTCGAAAAACTCGGGAGCTTGGAAGAAGAACTCGGTAAAAAAGTTATCGGCCAAGAAAAAGCCGTAAAAGCTGTGGCATCGGCGATAAAAAGAAATCGTATTCAAATTAGTCCTAGAAGACGTCCCGCATCGTTTATATTTGTGGGTTCAACGGGAGTAGGAAAGACCGAGCTGGTAAAAGTTTTGGCAAAAGAACTTTTTGACTCGCCCGAGGCACTTATTAGGCTCGATATGTCGGAGTATATGGAAAAGCATTCGGTTTCAAAGATAGTGGGTTCTCCGCCAGGATATGTGGGGTATGATGAGGCCGGACAGCTTACCGAAAAAGTCCGTCAAAGACCATATAGCGTAATACTTTTTGACGAAATCGAAAAAGCGCACCCTGATGTTATGAATCTGCTCCTTCAGATCCTTGACGAGGGTAAAGTAACGGATTCTCACGGTAGGACGGTGAATTTTGAAAACACGGTAATAGTGATGACTTCTAATGCGGGCAGCGGGAAGAAAGACGGCGCACTTGGATTTGCAAAAAGCGGAGATGACCTCGTAAAAGAGAAGGTCATGAAAGCGCTTAAAGACTTTTTACGTCCCGAATTTTTGAGCCGTGTTGACGAAATTATTGTATTTAATAATCTCACCAAAGACGACTACAAAAAAATTGCAAAACTTATGCTTGATGAGTATGTTGATTCGCTTGCGGAACATGATTTAGCGTTTGAGTATGACGAAAAAGCGGTGGAAAAATTAGCGGATAAATCCATCGGAGGGGCAAGCGGAGCCAGAGATTTGCGTAATTTGATACGCAAAGAGGTTGAGGATAAAATTTCAGAGCTGGTTATTAAAAAAGGCGGATTTGACCTTGGTAAACTCAAACTTACGGCAGACCCCGAACTAAAAGTACTTGTAGGTAATGAAGTGTAATTAAAAAAATGGAGTGATGTTATGAAATGCCCCTATTGCGGACACGAAAGCAGTAAAGTCGTGGAATCGCGCTGTGCCGATGAAGGTTCAAGAGTAAGACGGCGCCGAGAATGTGAACACTGCTTAAAACGTTTTACGACTTATGAAGTTGTCGAGTATATACCTTTAATGGTAGTCAAAAGAGGCGGAACAAGAGAAAAATTTGAACGAAAAAAAGTATTTGACGGACTTCTAAGAGCGTGTGAAAAGCGTGCGATATCACTGGAAAAAATCGAAAATATGACCGATGAGATAGAATCCAAGCTTCAGAATATGCTCGAGCGAGAAGTGAAATCCTCATATATAGGTGAGCTTTCCATGGAGCAGCTGAAAAAGTGCGATGAAGTCGCATATATCCGGTTTGCGTCGGTTTATAGGCAGTTTAAGGACGTACAGGCATTCATGAGTGAACTCCAAAGCTTTTTAGACAGCAATAAAGATTGAATTCTTGTTATAAATATGTTTCAAAAAGTTAGTGGCTGTGGTATAATTATCACAGCCTATTAAAATTGTGGAGTTGTTTAAATGCGTTTAAAAAAAATAAATTTTGTTGCTTGTCTGCTTGGAATGATTATGTTTTGCGTACCTTTTGAGTGTCCCTATGCAAATGCAAAGAGTTGCGGGGGTGGGGAGAATAATTGTGGCGGAGAAGTTTTATCTAAAGAAATATATGTTTCAGATATATTTGAGCTTCTACAAGCCCTCGATAATGTTTCCGCTTGGGGAAAAATATTTTTAAAAAACGATATAAATATGTCGGGTATCACGCTTAAAATTAAAAAATCGATTGTTCTTGATTTGAATGGGCACAGTATATTTGTGGATCAAAATTCGAGCGGAATAGTAGTAGAAAGTAAGCAAACGGAAGGCAAAAAGAAAATAGTTAAAGAGTATTCTTCGGATTATATTTGGGACGAGAAAGAACATAAAGTGAAAAAGCCGTTTTTTGGCGGGGACGGATATAAACTTACAGTCATAGATTATGAATCCGGCTACGAATATAATGATGATATTTATGTGACGATACAAAACGGAAGTATAACTCGTGAAGTGGGGAAAGATGGTAAAGACGGAGAGGCAAATACTTGGCTTAAATGTTCAGGTGAAAACGGAGAAACGCCCAAAGCCCCGCTTAATATAAATTCGGGAGCAGTATCCTTGGTTAATATGAAAGTAATCGGCGGAAATGGTGGAAATGGCGGAAACGGAGCGAATTATCCTTGGCCTCATTTACCATTTTCAGGTGGATGTGGTGCAGACGGCGGAGATGGCGGGAACGGCGGAAGTGCGATATTTATTCTGCGCCGGGAAGTAAGACTGATAATGGACAAAAACGCTAAAATTTCGTCAGGAAGAGGCGGAAAAGGTGGAAAAGGCGGCGAGCCGAGCGGTGAATTTTGGTTTTATAAATCCAAAGGCGGTTCTGCCGGAAAAAGTGGCAAATCTAAGCCAAATATAGAATATAAATATAAAAAGCAAAAAAATACTTGACATTTTGTAAACTTGTGTTATAATTAATACAAATTTACTAGAAAGGAGATGACAGAAATGACTACTTTAGATAATGAAAAATTGGAGAATGTTTCAGGTGGGATTGAGTTCCCGCATCAGCCGAGACCAGGTGGTGATAGCTTTCCGAAACATCCTGCATCTCCGCTTGAAACCTTGTCTTTTGAAGAATTGGTGCGAGAAGCAGAAAAGTTTGAAAGTTTGATAGGCCCGAATGCGGGTGAAGCTTTTCAGCGTTTTAAACCGGAAATGTTCAAATTTTGGAAAGAAAAAAATCCCGAAGAATACGAAAAGCATAAAGCGGAAGTTGATGCTATAATTGGCGAAAACTAACTTATGAAATTGATAATTATTAAATATAACACTTGCCAATAATTTTTTGTTGGTAGGTGTTTTTTGATGTTTATAATCATATATATTCGTGGTATAATTTAGTAGAAAATTAATTTAATTGTGAGGTAATCATAATGTACAATTTAAGCAATGAAATCAAGAAAATATCGGAGAAAAATCCTAATGAACCTGAATTTTTAAATGCGGTTAAAGAAGTACTCGATTCAGTTGCGCCCGTTTTAGAGGACAGCAAATATGAAAAAGAGTCAATCATAGAAAGAATAACCGAACCCGATAGACAAATAGCATTTAGAGTTTCATGGATTGATGACAGCGGAAAAATCAGAGTAAATAGAGGTTACAGAGTGCAGTTTAACAATGCTTTGGGCCCATATAAAGGTGGACTTCGATTTCATCCGAGCGTAAATATGAGTATTATAAAATTTTTGGCATTCGAACAGATTTTTAAAAATGCCCTCACGGGGCTCCCGCTTGGCGGAGGAAAAGGCGGAAGCGATTTTGACCCAAAAGGTAAAAGTGATGCTGAAATTATGCGTTTTTGCCAGAGCTTTATGACGGAGCTGAGCAAGTACATCGGCGCCGATAAGGACGTCCCCGCAGGCGATATCGGAGTAGGCGAGCGTGAAATCGGTTATATGTTCGGGCAATATAAAAGGCTTCGTGACACTTATGAGGGAGCTCTTACGGGCAAAAGCGTTGTTTATGGAGGTTCCCTCATCAGAAAACAAGCCACCGGCTACGGGCTTGTATATTTCACTCAAAATGTTTTAAACCATCACGGCGATGATATTTCAGGCAAGAAAGTGTGTGTTTCCGGGGCGGGGAATGTTGCAATACACGCTGCAGAAAAGGCTCAACAGCTCGGTTGTAAAGTTTTGACACTTTCAGATTCAAAAGGGTGGATTTACGATAGCGAAGGAATAGATTTAAAAGTTGTAAAAGATATAAAAGAAGTAATGAGAAAAGATTTGAGTCTTTATAAGGAGTCCCGCCCGAATGCGGAATATCATAGCGGAAAGTTTAAGTGGACGATTCCTTGTGAAGTGGCTTTACCTTGCGCTACGCAAAATGAAGTTGATGCAGAAAGCGTGCAAAACCTTATAAATAATGGCTGTAAGATAATTTGTGAAGGCGCCAATATGCCTCTTACCGCCGAAGCTCTTAAAATTGTCTTGAATGCTGATATTTTATACGCTCCGGGGAAGGCTTCAAACGCAGGCGGAGTAGCTGTTTCAGGTCTTGAAATGAGTCAAAACAGTATGCGCTTGAAATGGAGCAGCGAAGAGGTGGACGAGAAACTTAAAGGCATCATGAAAGGAATATTTGATAATATTTCAGAAGCGGCGGCCGAATATGGAGAACCGAATAATTACCTTATGGGCGCAAATATATGTGGATTTAAGCGTGTTGCCGAAGCAATCATGAAACAGGGTGCGGTATAAAAAACAAGTTGACTTTTACTGAAATTTATGTTACAATGATATTAACTAAAGATATCATTTAAATGTTTTGGAGGTCAACATGAGAAAAAATTTGATAAAGCTTATGTCCGGCATTTTGTTGAGTATGGCTGTTTTAGTTGCACCGGCCATAGGTCCTGCAAAGGCGCATGATTTTCGTAGCGAACGTACTGAAATTCATGTTTCCAGCGAACTTGAACTTCGCAGTGCTATTTTCAAAGGAAATTTCAAGTCGAAAAATATATCAATAGTCCTTGATAATGATATCACGGTCGGCGCTCCGATAGGCTACGTAAATAGTAAAGTTACACTTTATAAAAACGGCCATAGTCTTAGGGAGATTTACACTATCGATCACAGTATGGGTATTGACCAAACCGAGGATGATTCGGAATATACGGAAATAGGAATTTGTGAGATTGATTTATAGTTTCCGAGAAAACAAGTTGACTTTTTTTGAAAGTTATGTTACAATGGCATTAATCAGAAATGATATTTAAGTGTGTGAAGGGGAAATTTAATATGAAAAAAAATTTTTTAAAATTTATGTCATGTCTTGTATTAGGAGCTGCTTTTTTGAGCACACCTGCGGTAATTTCGAGTGAAGCCAGTGCACATGCGTGCTGCTGTTACTGCGCTTCTGAAGTGCATGTTTCGGACGGAAACGGTTTCCGCTATGCGATGGAAGAAGCTTGCTGCGGTACGACAATAATTCTTGATGCGGATATTTATCTTGACGATCCGGTAAACGTTCCATCTTGCGTTACTATCCGCAAAAATGGCCACAAAATAATGGAATATTACAAAATCGACCATCATGGTTATTACACCACAGAGCCCGTGACTACTTATATTTCAAACCCGGGTTATGATGTTTACGATGCCTATGGATTTTATCTTTATCACGAGTGTGAGCCTGACACAGAAATCGTCACTTACGAAGAAGTTTGGCATCCGGGCTGGATTGAAAGCGGATATCGTGAAATTTTTTAGAAATTAAAATTTACCAATTAAGTGATGTGTAAGGAGTAAAAAATGAGTAGGAAATTTTTAAAAGTTTTGTCTTGTGCTTTGTTAAGTATTTCGATGCTTGGTACTGCAGGTGTATTAACAACATATGGGGCGAACGCACAATCAAATGTTTGCCAAGGCGGTAACTGTGCGTCTTCGGACGTTCACGTAGCTGATGCAAATTCTTTTGCAGTTGCTGTTTCAAATGCTTCTAATGGCAGTACTATCGTGCTTGACAGAGATATCGTACTTGATAGAAATGTTGAAATTCGTTCATCTGTCACGCTTGATTTAGATGGGCATAGTATCCTTTTGTCCCGTGGAGCGCAGATTAAAGTCGGTGCGAAAATATATAATCATACCGAATACTATACGGTTGATCACCCCGGCTACTATACTACGGAGAGAAAAGTTACATATATCTCAAATCCCGACTTGGCCGTATACGATGCCTACGGTAACTTTCTTTACTATGAACACGTTCCGGATACAGAAGTCGTGAGTTATGAGAACGTTTGGCATGATGGCTGGACAGAAACAAAGAGCCGTAATGTTTATGATTATTTAGATCATTTGGATGTTGTTTTCATGGACGGAAATATCGTTGGCGGACCGGGAAAAAGCGGTGCAGACGGTGTAGAAGACACATTTACTGATTGCGATGGAAAAAGAGGTAACGATGGTTTTGAAGCCGTTTCGATAGTTTCGGGAACGCTTAGACTGAGAAACATCACTATCACCGGCGGAAATGGCGGAAATGGTGGCGATGGTAAGTATCAGGCCATACTGCATATACCTTTCTTTACGGGTAATGGCGGTGACGGCGGCGATGGCGGTAACGCAGGTGCTGCTGTGATACTTGAACGTAAGGGCGCAAACTTAGTTCAGGAAAAGAGCGTTGTTTTAAAATGTGGTACTCCGGGTCACGGCGGAAAAGGCGGACCTGCAAACAAAAACCACTGGGTAGGAAAAGGAAAAGACGGCAAGAACGGCAAAGAAGGCAAACCCGTAGCAGCTATTCAAAAGTAAAATAAATTGACACCTCAGACTTGATTTGTTAAAATCATCTCTGGGGGTTTTTATATGGGTAAGGATTCACTAAAAACTATTGCAAGAAACAAAAAAGCTTCTCATGATTATTTTGTACTCGAAACTTTTGAGGCCGGAATTGAGCTTAAAGGCACGGAGGTAAAGTCGTTACGTAGGGGAAATGTTAATCTTAAAGATTCGTGGTGTTCGGTAGTCAAAGGCGAAATTTTCGTCAACGGTATGCATATCGGAGCGTATGAACAGGGGAACATTTTCAATGTTGACAGTATGAGGGTACGTAAACTTCTCATGCATAAAAAAGAAATCGATAAGCTTTACGGAGAAGTGAAAAAAGATGGGGTTTCTATAATCCCGATTTCTGTTTACTTTAAAAATTCAAACGTGAAGCTCCAAATAGGTATTTGTAAAGGTAAAAAGCTTTATGATAAACGAAAGGTAATGGCTGAGCGCTCTGCCAACCGTGATATAGAACGTACTTTAAAAGAAAAAAATAGATTTTAATAATTTAATAAGAGCAAAAATAAAGCCTCACTAAATTGTGAGGTTTTTGGTTTTATAAATTTTTTAAATAATTATCGAGATAATTTTGCCATTCGGGAGCATTTTCTTCATCAAAAAGGTGGCGCAGAAATTCTACTATTATGTTGTGTCTGCTTTCGGCTTCATTTTTGCCGGATTCTGTTGTAAGCATTAAATTTTTAAGTTTTAAAAGTTTTTCAAACACGTGGCAAACACTTGTTGAAGTCGGTTGTGTCGTGTAGCTTTTGGCGTTAACGCTTTCAATTGGGAATATATTCTTGTCAAAGAATTTAGCACCGTGTTTGGTACTGTATTTGTGAGCTCTCAAAAGCCCGTTTGCACCGATAGCATCGCACATATCGGCATCAGAAACTATTTTACCCTCCAAACTTTCGGGTTTATCTCCGCCCAGGCGTTTGCTGAATCCTATCTTATGGAGAGCTGCGCAAACACTTTTTTGCGTATTTTCATCAACGTTGCACTCATTCATGATTTTTTTGGCATTAGTCAGATTTGCTGCATTTTCTTTCCCGAAAAGTTTATAATCATCCACGTCGTGAAGAAGCGCTATAAGAGCTGTCAAATTTTTATCTGCATTTTCTTTTTCGGCAAATCTCAAGGATAAATGCAGGACTCTCTCGATGTGATCCATTCCGTGGCCGGAATTGTCTTTTTCCAAAATTTCTTTTACTTTTTCCCTTACTTTTTCTATCATAATTTTCTCCGTTTTTTGAATTAATAATAATGATTATACCATTTTATATGCAGTGCTTCAATCTGATTTAATAGAGCTGAAAATCAGATTGACAATCAGGCGGTAATGCGGTACCATATATCTTATGTTTAATTAGAAAGAGGGATTGATTTTGGAGTATTTAACCGATATTTTAGGCATGATAAGCGACAATATGTATGCTTATGTGGTGGCCGGACTCATTATTTTGTGTGGACTTTATTTTACTTTTAGAACTCGTTTCGCACAGTTTTGGCTATTTCCCGACTCCGTGCGCTATATGGCGGAGAAATCCGGCAAAGGGAATATTTCTCCATTCCAGGCGCTCATGACGTGTACCGCAGTAAAAGTTGGTACGGCAAATATCGCAGGTGTAGCTATTGCGATAGTAGTAGGAGGGCCGGGAGCGATTTTCTGGATGTGGGTGATGGCTGTTATAGGTTCGGCATCGTCTGTGGTTGAGGCCACGCTTGCTCAGATTTACAAAAGCAGAACCGAAGATGGCACCATGTTTATCGGTGGCCCTGCTTATTATATGAGTAAGGCTTTGAAAAAACCGAAATTAGGCGCAGTATTTTCATTGCTATTCGCATTTTGTTATATGTTTGCTTTCAGCGCTTTGCAGGCCAATAATATGTCAAGTTCTTTTGAAACTTTTATTCCGAATTACAGCGAAACTTTTTGGCCAATTGTAGTAGGTGCTGTATTTACAATTTTGCTCTCGCTCGTGGTTTTCGGGGGATTGCACCGTGTGAGCTTTGTGTCTTCTTATCTTGTACCTACAATGGCAAGTATATATTTGCTCGTCGGGCTTTACATAATAGTAACGAATATTACAAGAATGCCGGGAGTTTTCGGTGCGATATTGGAGGATGCTTTTAATCTTGGTTCATTTGCCGGAGGATTTACGGGTGGCATAGTGCTTTTGGGCATAAAGAGAGGGCTTCTCTCAAATGAAGCGGGAATGGGTAGTGCGCCCAACTCAGCGGCAACGGCTGACACATCGCATCCCGCAAAGCAAGGTATTATGCAAATCGTATCTGTGAGCATTGATACGCTCATGATATGTTCGGCATCGGCATTTATAATTCTTCTTTCAAATGTTCCGCTTATGCCAAGCATGGCAGGAATACCGCTCATGCAAGCAGCGGTCAGCTCGCAGGTCGGACCGTGGGGATCGTATTTTGTGGGATTTTCAGTAGTATGTTTCTCATTCTCTGCTATAATCGGTAACTTTGGTATTTCGGAGCCAAATCTTCTTTACGTAAAAAATAATAATAAATTTGTAAATATTACTAGGGCAATTTGTTTGTTGGCGGTTTTTGGCGGTTGTATTGTTAAACCGAAGCTCGTATGGAATTTTGCCGAAATAACCATGGCGCTACTTGCGATTTTGAATTTGGTTGTTATATTTATTTTGCGAGATCGATTTATGATTTGTTTCAAAGACTTTTTGAGACAACGCAAAGAAGGAAGAAATCCTGTATTTAAAGCTGAAGAATGTGGAATTTATGATGCCACCGAGTGGAAATAACATAGAAAAAGTGTCACTTTTAGTGGCATTTTTTAATTTTTTTCAAAAAAATAAAATTAATAGTTGATATTTATCAAAAATTATGATATGATGATGTAAATTATATATTTTTTATATAATTTAAAAATTTTAAGGAGGGGAGAACTATGAAAAAAGGTTTATTGTTGGCAATTTTAGCAATGCTTACGAGCATAACTTTAGTGGGGTGTGGTCAGAAGTCGGATGATCATAACAAAAATGATTCTTCGAACACCGTGACGACAAATAGTC
>JAUNIE010000081.1 GCA_030523605.1 Clostridia bacterium
TCCACTTAAACTGTCTTATAGGTTTTAACAACTCATCCTTGGAATATATTAAGCAAAATCCCCATTTAATGTTTTTTATCGGCGCATAAAAGAAAATTGCCGGTCCGTTAATTACTGAAGAATGAGGAATTTCTGCCTGTCCGGATTTTCCTGCGGCCAAATGCTTCCCCACAAGCCCCAACTGCGGCAATTTCATCATACGAGACAACTGAAAGATTGTTAATCTTAAGGCGATGTTTGGGTTAGGGTGGGTTACATAGAGCCCGGTTTTTGACAACAAAAGCAATCTGCCGTTTCGGTAGAAAGATGAGCCTTTCAAACTGTTGCGATGCATTTTTGACAAATCAACCGTCAGAGCGACTAGACCATTTAACTCCTTTTGTCCCAAAAACTTGAACGGTATCAAACAGGTTACCACTGTTTCTCCTGTTTCTACATCTCTGTACGGTTCTGACCAAAAAATTTTTTCTTCCTTAGGTACAGCCTTAAACCATGGAAAATGGTTATAAAAATTTTCAATTTTTTCGGTTTTAAAACTGATCAAGCTATCATCATTATCTATTGCTGAATATAGCTTGCCTTGTGATACATTTTCCGGTGGAAAAATATAAACCCAACCTCCGCTAAAGCTCAATTCTGAGTGATAAACTGTTTTTATTGCCGAACTCAAAACTACATTTAAAGTTTTGGTGTCATCTTTAGATATCTGGGATAAGGCGTTTTTAGTGTTTATAATAATTTGCTCGGCATCAGTAATCAAATGTGCAAAATCTGCGGCATACATTTCAACCGACTTTTGAGCTATTTCATCTATTTGTTCTTTTATGATCGGTTCTGATTTTTTTGAAATAATAATCATCAGTCCCAAAAAACACAAAAAAACGCAAGTTAAAATGCTCAAGTTCATTTTGAATTTTATAGAATGTTTGCCAAACCACGATTTTACAAAATTTTTCATGCTTTAGGCTCTAAAAGACTATCCAATCCCGTACATTCAAAAATACTGCGAACATCATCTGACAAATTAATCAACTTAATGCTTCCGCCCTGAAACTCGAGTAATTTTTGCAACATCAAGATTGATCGTAAACCTGCCGAAAATACATATTCTACTCCTCCCATATCCAGCACTAACGACTTAATGCCACTCAAATCTATTTTGTTGAGCAAATCTGGAGAAGTGTTAGGGTCCATCCAACCTGTCAATTTGCAAGACAACTTGTCGCCTTCACGTTTTTGTTCGATTCGCAATTGCTTATTCATCTCTGCCATAGTTTGTTCCTCTGCTTTTTTGTAATTCAGGCAAAATCATTATTCATCCTGATAATAAAATACAATCGTTAAAATCTTGATAATTTTTTAAATTACTCAAAAAATATTCTTTAATAAAACTCTATTGCTGAATAATTTGTCATGGCATCCATTGACGGAATCAAAATTATTCTCCCTTTGTATTCCGCATGCCTTGAAACAAACTTTTTCAGCTCCGCAAAATAACAATCTTCTTTCAAAGGGGACAAACCGTTTTCACTTGCGACCTCATTCGGAAAAAGGTTATTTATTTTTATATACACATGCGGATATGGTTTAAGCAATTCGGCAAATTTTTCCAATGTTTGTTCAGCTTCTTCAGGTTTGGTCAAAACATATGTTATAATCGTGCGAATATTTGGCTGTTCAGCTAAAAAATCGATTGTTTCAAAAACATTGTCCCAACAGAGTTTTTTGTTTGCAATTCCGGCTGTTTTGACCGCCTCATCGGCAGACAGCCCCTTCAGCGAAATTCCGATAACATCAATCAAACCATCATTAGCCAATGCCTTTATTTTTTCAGGGTTGGAGGCATTTGTATCCAAATAAATTTTTCCGCCATATTTTTTTGCTATTTTCAAATCTCTCGCCAAATCGGGGTTTAATGTCGGTTCTCCGCCGATTAAAATAACACTTTTCGCCCCCATATCTTTAGCAAAAGAAATGAGCTTCTTTGCCAGACTTAAGGGCATTTCATTTTTATAATCGGTGGTTTCGGCATAAC
>JAUNIE010000036.1 GCA_030523605.1 Clostridia bacterium
TCACAACTCTTTTCAACCCACTCCCCTCATCTTTGGTTTCTTAAACACAATTTTGCCGCTATATTTTATTTACTTATTATAATCGTATAATTATGTGTTATTAAAAGCGCATAGTACCACAGTTCCGTACCTCAAAAACTAAAATTTTAATCTTCAAAAACTGCCTTCCGATAGGCTTCGCCCCCATTCGAATTTTTTCGGATATTTTTCATGTAATTTCATACACATTTCGTGTATTATTATGTGTGGAAGGAGGCTATATATGTTATACACTCTTATAAAAGAAACCTTGCACGATGATACACTCGGGAATTACGAAAGCTTTGGGATTGAGAACGAAAATGGGTACAAAATCTCAGATATTTCCACTAATATGGAGGACGTTGAAAGGCTTTTATCAAAGATAAATGAAAACCAAACCCCGGAAATTTATCTGCATTACGAAATCGATCGCCTATTATCTGAAATTTAAAAATAGGCCACCGCATGATCGGTGGATATTTTTTGTTTGACATATCAATAATTTTGCTATACAACGAACATTATATTCAAAATATAAGGAGAACAATTTATATGAGTATCACAACTACAACAATCGAAGATACAATAGACAAAGGATTCAAAGCGGGATATGAAAAAATTCTCGACCTTATTCTTAATGCAGTGGGTGTACCATCATTTTTAAAGGGTCCGTTAAAGAAATTCATTTCCGCAGTAATAGTCAAAGGAGTAGAAATCGCTTCAGACCCAATTGCTAATACAAATGGGTGAAATTCCACAAGCAAAATCCGGTGTGTGTTCTCAAATTGCCGCAAACCTACAAGTACTATTAAAACCGTCCGGCTTCAATTGTGAGGTACATGGTTTAACAGTGTTACTAAAAATTTCCGGCACAACGAAAACGGCACTGGAACAATTGATAAAGCTTTTGAAAGGCGGTAAGAGCGACTAGATTATACTCTCATGTAATAATACTTACTCAAACAAAAAAGCAGGCTTGAAACAGGGAATTTAAACCCATTATAGCTTTCAAGCCATGCTTTAGTTTTTTTATTTAAATGAATTATCGCATTGCAACAATTTGAATGTTACAGTTCACTAAACAAATCTTTCAAAACATCCTTTGGTGTTTTATCCGCATAATTTTCGGGGTCGGTCATCTCCGATGCAGAAGATATATCCCAGCTGAATTTACTATCCTCTTTATAATCTGCGCTTTTGCTTACGCAGTTCGGGAACTTTGCATACCATTCGGGGTAGTATTTCGACATATATTCATTCGCCAGTGCTACCGCCTCGCTATCGTAGCTGCCCGAATTATCTTTTGTGCCTCTTATTTGGACACCCGGAGGAGACGAATCCACAATTACCACGCTGCCGTCCTTACACTGCCCGAGAGATATATAAACGTGTCCTTTTTTAATTGCAAGAACATCACCGGGTTTCACGGAAGTGACGGTCTTATAGTCACTGAATTCTCCCAATTTACAATCTTTTGCAAAGAATTTGGGTTGTTCTACCGATTTACGCACTAAACTTACACCATTATCATCCTCATTGAGCAAGTTATAAACCGCCCAGCCCACGAAACCTGAACAGTCGAGCCCTTGTGTTATGTATTTGAAATCGGGCTGTTCTGCTTCGCCGTCTGCCGAAACGCTCAAACAATAATCTGTAAATTTATAATCCTTATCCTGCTTCCCAAAAAATGCTTTCCAAGCGAGTGAAACTCCAAATTTTTGTGCAATATCAGACCATCCGCCGCCCCATATGTACATAGTTGAACCCACGGGTTGCAAAGCAGTTGCTAAAAAGTTTTTTATGGTTTTCTTGCCCGGAATATAATTTGGACACTTCCCTCTGAATTTCTGCAACTGATCTATCGGAATCAAGTCGTTTTTAAATGTTACAGCTTTTTCCACCTTGCCATCTACAACTTTAAAGTAAAGTTTAGCTTTGAAATTTTTTCCGCTTTTTGCCGTAACGTTTTCAAATAAGTTTTGCCCGATTCGGCGATAAGTCTGTGAGTTTTTACCGGCTTTCAATTCTATGTTGTTTGAATCTAAACTTTTAACCTTAATTATGTCAAAATCACGTTTTCTATTCACTATCTGCGTACGTGCCAATACATAATCGCCTTCGAAAATTTCTGTGCCACCTTCGAATTTGCTCGGTTTTTCATAATCGCTACCCGTTAGTAATGATGCAACACCATAAGCTATATCCCAACCTGATTCATCATTTGTCAAAACGGAAACTGAAAATCTTTCATCAGGGACCATTAAAAAGTGCGAAACCATGCCGTCTACACATCCTGTATGTCCTACGCCTCTGTAATTTCCGTCAGTACCCCAAAATCCATGATGAATCGAAAACAATTCCGAATTCGTGGGCGAATATGATACTTTAAGCATCTCGTTCAAGGTGTCACTATTTTTAAACAGAGGAGAATTTTCACCTTTTTCAGGCATGAGCGCCAATGCAAACTTTGATAGTTCATCGGCTGTGCCCACCACCGAACCTGAAGGGTAAAGCCAATCCCCCGTATAAACAGCAGTTTCTTTAAATTTGCCATCACCTATGCAATTATATCCCATCGCTTTATTATCCAAAACGGAATCAACTGCATTAATTTCCGGATAGCAGGTGTTCATCCCGCACGGTTCAAAAATATTTTTAGTAACGTATTCGCTAAAAGGAACACCTGAAATTTTCTCGATAATCAGAGCCGCTAAATTTGCTCCGTAATTTGAATATCCCTGAATTTCGCCCGGTTCAAAACACTGTATACCGCTATAACAACTATGCACAGCTTCCTCGAGTGAACTAAAATCTCTAGATTCTCCCGAACCTTCATGATATTTCCAATACCCCTCAAAACCGGCATTGTGATTCATTAAATTTAAGAAAGTTACCGGCTCTTTTGATGTTATATGTAATGGATAATCTTTGGGCAAATATTCTTTTATGTCTTTGTTTAAATCAAGTTTTCCCTGTTCGACAAGTTGCATTGCCGAAACCCATATAAACATTTTACTCACTGATCCATAGTTGAAGGTCGTAGCTGTACTTACGGGCATTAAGGCTTTTCTGTCCGCCAAACCGTACCCTTTTGAAAAAACAGTTTTGCCGTCTTTTGTAACCGACACCTGAGCCCCAGAAATATTTCTACCTATAAACCTACTCACCAGTTTATCTACCGAAGATTCCATATCTTCGGATTTTATTCCCGAAGGTGCGCTAAACGATTTATAATCAGAAAATTCAGAAGCAGAAGTCACACCGCTGTCAACTGCCCAAAAATTCGAATTTAAAGAAATCGTAGCCATAGCCAACACCCCTATCAAAGTTTTTCGAAGTATTTTCATCTCAATCCCCCCAGCAATATATTATTAATACCCACATTATATCAAAAATATTATGAATTGTCAACATATATAAAAACAATTGCGTAAAAAACAAAAAAGTAACGCCCAACCGATACAAAATGCACCGCATTAGGCATTAAACTGGTCTGAGTGACAGGAATCGAACCTGCGGCCTCTTGAACCCCATTCAAGCGCGCTACCAAACTGCGCCACACCCAGATACATTATCTCTACAATGTTATTCTATCATCTTAAAAAAACAAATTCAAGAAATATTTTTAAAAAATTATCTTTTATAGTGTTGACATTTTAGTTTTTAATCATTATAATCAAAATATATAAATAAAAAGGAAGGTCTAATGTGGATTTTTATAAAAAAAGTTGTAAGGCATTGTGCAATAAGCTACCTGACGAAAGTATCAATAATGTAGAGGAACTTAATAGTTTTGTAGAAAAAAAGTGCAGGGAATACAAAAGCCAGTACAAAGAGGATGCTGTGCTGGAGAATGAAAAAAAGATACTATCACCTATCTACGAAGCATTTAATTTCAAAAGTAACAAGCTGTCAAAAAACTATAATTATATAAAGTTTGATATGACTGCAAATTCGAGCGGCATCAGCGATGAAGATCTTGCAACGATGAGGCTATATATTGAATATCTGAAAAAAATGAAAGATGCTTTAGTCTATCTCGCAAACCCACTACATGTGAAATTTTTTAGCATTTTTTTAGGCATTGGGACAGGAAAATACTATAGGAGTGCCGCAAAAAAGTTTGAGAAAAAAATTGTTCAATGCAGCGAAGCATTCGAAAAAGCAAGTACAGGGATGTTCAAAGGTCTCCCAAATGGTCAAAATTACTGCTATTTGAATACTGCTCTGCAAGAATTATATTCCTTGAAACCGTTTAGAAATAAAGTTTTAGCTTCAAATCCGCCGGAGACAGATGATTACAAAGAACTCAGAGCCGTGAATTTCTTTTTCAGGTATTTGAATAACAAAATGAACAAAGCGATTTTTGAGAGCAAACGAAAAGCGATGGCAAAAGATTTGGGATACAAAGGAAACATGGATAGCTCTATTGAAATAAAGCAAAAAATCGAAGCAACATGCAGAAGCCAAATGAGGATCTTAAAAGGCAAACTCTCTCTGGAGTCGGAACAAGTACCTCAGCAAACCCTCGATGAAAAAGAGAGGAAAGAAATAGAAACAAAATGGGGCGCTGAGCTTCGTAGATTAAACGCCGATGTGAAAAGTGTTACCGCTCTCATGCAAATAATACTAAAACTGTATAAGGAAAAGGATTTTAAAGATAAAGTTCTTGCCATAGACACAGCCGAACTGACTCTCAAGGATATTTATAATGATCTGAACAGGATTATTAACCTTTTTGTCTGTATAAGTAAAAATGAAACTTACTCGGAAAAGTCACTTAAAATTCTTCTGGAATGGCTTGATAGAACGGACAATAAAGTTCAACCATACCACATAATAAAGCAGTCCATCCTCAACGGAATAAATTCATTTAATCGTTCAAAAAAAGCACATATACTAAGTGTAGATTCCACCGTCACCATAATATATGTTAAAAATAGTATTATTAGTTCATTGGAAGATTTCTTTGATGATAGGCGCAAAGAAAAAATGGCATATTATCTTCCGCTAAAAAATAACCGATTCAGTATACATCTTTCGGATCGCCAGACTGACGGTAACCCACGATCGGGTCTTTCGGTGGAAGAAACTCTTGACCTCACAAAACTTGTTAAAGATAAAAAGTTAAAAATTTTTGTAAAAAATAATGAATTAAAAAAATCAAACTACAAATTTCAGCTTATTTCTGCCAGCATTGGCACGGGTATACACTACTACCTATATGAAAAAGTGGGAGTTAAATGGAAAGAAAAAAATGACTCTTTGGTAGAAGATCGCACTTGGAACGAAATAAAAAGTGACATAAACGAAATGTGCGAGACTCTGACTTACGAATTAATATAACAAACTAACTCACCGGGTACTTTTGATAAGTGCTCGGTTTTTATTTTCACGAAATGTTGTATTTAATGCCAAAAATCTGTAAAATAATAAATAGATCAAAATATAAATTATGAAAAATAGAATTTTAGAATATGAAAAAAATAATAATAAACAAAAACGACTCCGGAAAAAGACTCGACAAATTTTTATGTAAAAGTTTTCCACGATTACCCGAAAACTTGGTTCAAAAGTACATCAGAAAAAAGAGAATAAAGATAAACGGTAAAAAGGCTCAGAATTCTGACAAATTATGCGAAAACGATATTCTTGAGCTGTATATTAACGATGAATTTTTTGAGCCCCTAAGCTACGCCGAAGACTTTAAAAAAGCACCTTCGGACTTAGATATTATCTATGAGGACGAAAATATTATACTAGTAAACAAAAAGGCAGGATTAATCGTTCACCCCGACGAAAATTTTCAAGTTGATTGCCTCATAAACAGAATTAAAAATTATATGCTTAAAAAAGGCGAGTATATACCCGAACGGGAGCATTCTTTTGCTCCGGCTCTCGTTAACCGCATCGACCGCAACACTTCGGGAATCGTCATAGCCGCCAAAAACGCAGAAACTCTTGCGGTACTGAATGAAAAAATGAAAAACCGAGAAATTCACAAGAATTATCTATGTATAATCTGCGGAAACATAAACCCTAAAAGCGGCACTTTGACGGGATATTTGGAGAAAAACTCAGAGGAAAACAAAGTCTTTATAAATAGCCGAAAAAATGGATCGGGGAACTCGAAAAGTATAATAACAAAATACCAAACCATAAAATCAAAAAAGGATTTCAGTCTTCTGGACGTCGAGCTGCTTACGGGCAGAACGCATCAAATACGTGCGCATTTTGCTTCTGTCGGAAATCCCTTGCTTGGCGACGGCAAATATGGAAAAAATACTATCAACCGCTCAAAAGGCTATAAATTCCAAGCGCTGTGCTCATATAAGCTCCGATTCGAATTCAAATCGGACGCCGGAATACTTAATTATCTAAATGGCAGACAATTCGAAATTCCTAAAGAAAAAATTTGGTTTATTAAAGATTTTTATGACAATTTTTAAATTAAAACTCAAAAAAACCTGAAAACATCATCATAAAAGCCATATCTAAAAATGCCGAGAAACAAAGCAAAAGCGTACAATATCCAAGTTTCTTTATGTTAGATTTTACATAAGGCCATAGCGCATTATCTGATGGCTTGGGTAAGATTTTTTTTGAAATTGCGACTGCACTTTTAAACGCAGAAACTCCAAAAAACGCAAATGCAATCGACGAAACAAATATTCCGGGCACCAAAATTAAAATATAAAACGCTATACCTTTAAGACCATACACCAAATATAAATATCCGCCCGAAAGCCCCATGCCTATACCTTTAAAAACAAGCAAAAGCGGTACGGAAATAATACCCCAGACGGCAAACGCAGAAAGTTCAAGGATAAGTGCGAAAATAAAATACAGCGACAGCGACGAAACAAAAACCTCTGCCCCACTTTGCGAAATTCTTTGTTTGAAATCAGTGAGGAAGACAGAATTTAGTCTATCAAGCGTCTCGAAATTTATACAACCCGCAGAAACTGAGCCTACTATCATTCCGATTATCAAACATATAAACATTAGTATCAGTATTTTATTATTTTTTCCAAAATTATAAATATCGTTTTCGGATAAAAAATTTTTAGTCTTAAACAGTAGTTTTTTCATGATTACCCCTTATTTTTTTACTTCTCAAATTTATCGGATAATCAAAAATATTCATCTTTAAACCGAAATATTCCTCCCAAATCTCTGCTAAGAAATCTGAGAGGAATAGTTTTTTATTTTTCCATATTCTTTTGCGCTTCCAAAAGCTTTGACATAAATGATTTTCTGGTTTTCAGCTTTTCGGGTTTCACGTCCTTGCCCTTATACTTAAGAGAAGCGTTCCATGCCTTTGCAAGCTCATCGCTTACCGCACCTCTAAGATTTTCTTCGGCGGTTTTATCATTAATGCCATTTAAAATTCCCATAGTTATCACGCTGCGAGTGTCAAGCGTTCCGCTATGATATAGGTCGCTTAAAAGATTACCGAATTTTTTCATTCTTGACTTATTCTTCTCGCTCACCAAAAAATTCTCGACGCACGGCAAAATCTCAGTTTCTGTAAACGTAGCGATTTTAATATCTCCTGTTTCTCTCTTTTCGCTTTGAATTTTATCTTTAAGGTCCGGAAACATACTTGCCATACGGTTCGCAAAAAACAGTCCCGTTACGCTGCTTTCATTAATTCCGCTTTTCTTTTGCGGTTTACTTACAGAACTTTTTTTTGCGTTTCCGGCCATGATGTCTATAAAGTCGTTCGCAATCATATTCACATCTTTTGACGTACACTTATCGAATTCCATAAGCCACGAAGAAATAGTTTTTCTCTCGGCATCGTTTTCTCCGACCGAGAACATTGATATCAAACTTTTTTCCATATTATATGTGATTTCGTACGACCCTTCACTACTTTGGAATTTTACGGTATATTCTCCCTCTTTGACAAATTCAAACTTCTTCATTCTCTCGCTTGCCGATATTATCTCGCAGACTGTATTAAAATAGTTTTTTTCCAAAAGTTTCACTCCTAAATTTTATCTTATAAATATATTATACCAGCCACTGAGTGATATGTCTAAGAAAATATAATTTATTATCCAATATTTTCTTTTGTTGATTTTCCTTAAAATACATACAATAATTCTGTCTACAATTTTATACATCATTTTACTTTATTCTCACAGGCGGTGATTAAATGAAAAAATTCTTTCAAAATCTAAGTTTATCTCTACTTCTGCTTAGCAGTTTCGTATTCGGCGGCATCATATATGCACACGAAGAAATGCCTGACAATTACAGCGTCTATGAACCGCATAATACCGATTTTGAGATATTTCCATATTACGTAAATAAAACTAAAAGCAAGCGTACCACTTCAAAAAGCGAAAACAGTTCAAATATAAAGCTACTTAATGTATTCCCCGTGAAAAGCGTTTCGGTCAGCGCAGAACCTAAGAAATACGTCTTACCTTGCGGCGTACCGTTCGGCGCTAAAATTTACACAGACGGCATTATAGTTGTTGATAATCCAAAAAAATGCAGCGAAAAAGATTTTCTGGGTATTAAAAAGTCATCCGGCGAAAAAATACTACAAAAAGGCGACGTCATATTAAAAGCAAACGATAAAGACATAAAATCAACCGACGAATTTGAAAATATAATAAAAAATTCCGAAGGCAATGATATTATACTGACAATAATCCGAAAGGATAAAGAGATAACTCTGCCTCTGACGCCTATTCAAAGCGATAGCGAATCAAACTATTCGGCCGGAGTCTGGGTTCGTGACAGTTCGGCAGGTATAGGCACAATGACGTTTTTTGACCCATCTACAAAGATGTTCGCAGGTCTGGGACACGGTATCTGCGATATAGACACGGGAAACATGCTTTCGGTTTTTAAAGGCACAGTGGATAAAGTTACTATACTGGACGTACAAAAGAGCGAACCGGGTATACCGGGCGAGATTCACGGATACTTCACCGGAGACAAACCTATCGGTGAAATTTATTCTAACAGCGAAACAGGCATATACGGAAAGCTTGCATGCGAAGCTCAGACAAACATAGAACCTATTGAAATTGCCGCCAAACAGGACGTAAAAACCGGAAAGGCACAAATTATCGCCACGACCGATGGGAACACTCCACATTTTTATGATATAAATATCGATTCTATTAACTACAATGTAAATTCTCCTACAAAAAATATTAAATTAACAATAACAGACCCTGAGTTACTGCAAAAAACAGGTGGAATTGTACAGGGTATGAGTGGCAGTCCTATCATACAAAACGAGGCTTTAGTAGGTGCCGTGACACATGTCCTGGTTAATAATCCGTCTAAAGGATACGGCATTTTTGCAGAAACTATGCTTACAAACTCCAACAAGATTTACCAAACACATAACAAAAACCGTGAGTAATAATTTCCATTTTTTTACATTTATAACGAATAATGTTAAATTTTATTGAAACTATTGACATTACTGGAAAATTATGTAAATATAAATATCATAAATCAATTTAACAGGAGGAAAAATTATGCAAAAGAGGTTAAAAATCTTAGCTTCAGAGGACTGCACTGACTTTAATCGAGAGGCGCTGGACATGCTAAGACAAAATTCAATGGATTTGTCATTTTTGCCCAAAGATGGTTTCAAAATAATTGAAATCATCGAAAATTCTTGTCCGGATGTCGTGATTATGGACCTATTTATGCCACGCATCGATGCTATTGGAATTATTACTACCATACGTAAAAATCAGCGCATAAAAATGCCTATCTTTATGGTGGTTTCCAATTTTAGTAGACCCACTTTGGAAAAAGAAGTATTATCAGCAGGTGCAGAAAACTTTTTAATTAAACCTATCAGCCATGTAGATATCATAGAAAGTATAAATCAAAGTTTATATCAAAAATCTACATCGAAAGCAAATATTTCTAAAATAAACGAATCAAATATAATAATGAGTGAGGGAAAAAACATGGAAATTAAAATAACTGAAATTCTACATCAAATCGGAGTGCCGGCACATATAAAAGGGTATCAGTACTTGAGAAGCTCAATAATGATGTCAATTGAAAATCCCGAAATTATTAACGCCGTCACCAAACAACTTTATCCGTCGGTTGCTAAAAAATTCGATACAACTTCATCGAGAGTTGAACGTGCAATCCGACACGCTATAGAAGTCGCCTGGGACAGAGGTGACGTCGACATATTAAACTCTTATTTCGGCTACACAATACATAATTCAAGAGGCAAACCTACAAATTCGGAGTTTATAGCAATGATAAGCGACAAACTCAGGCTGGAATTACAATCTGCCAGCTAATAAATAATCATCTTATTCAAAAAACTAAAGTAGACATACCAAAAAATATGTCTACTTAATTTATGTTAATTTTAAAACTTATGTTATTTTAAGCGTACATCACTTTATACTGCTTAAGTGCACAAACAAATACCCAACCTTTAATTCCCTGATGAGTTGCAAATAACGTACCTGTATAATTAGGCGCAGAAAAATCTGATATCATATGCTCATTCTCAACCTTAGAAGAACTGAATAAATTTTCCACTTTAAATTGACTATAAATATTAACCAATTTTCTTAAACCAATTACAAGTTCATCAAGTTTATAACCATACACATCTATTTCGGATGAATGATGTTTCTTTAAATACTGTATCGCATCTTCCCATGTCGGTTCAGATCCCTTAGGTGCTATATGTCCTTCATAGATGGGCATATAAATACCATTAATCCAACCCCTAAAAATAATCACAGCCTGAACGTATGTAAGCGCTTTATCATCTGTATCTATACGTCTTATTCTCTGGTTTAAAACCTTTAACGAGGTTATAAACAATGGCGCTCCACTATTGGATTCCACATACCCGCTTGATGTATTCAGAAAATGCTGATCTATCTGTTGATTTACAGCTATAACATTGCTGCTGTCTCTTATGGCAGTATCGTAAAATTTTTCCTTAGCGTCATTATTATCTTTTACCGTGACACTCGAATCATTGATTTCTAAAAACTTTTTGACTGCATCCCAATTCTTCAATATATCTTTTTTTGATTTATCTGATTCTTTTACAGATTTTTCAGAAGATTTCAAAGTACACTCAAAAACCCAACCACTATCTAGTTTAGTTGCAGTCAAAACATTTTTTGTACAGTTATTGACAAACTCTGAAACTGCATCAAAACCTTCTATCTTATCGTTGGCATGATCTACAGAAAAATCCTTAAATTTATTAATTACACGCAAAACAAACGGATTAAAACTTCCTGTTGATAACACAACATAAGTTTCCATCGACACTGTAGCCAATGTTAATGCTGCGACCATTCCCACAACCGCTGCCAATACACATTTATTTGATTTCATAATTTCTATCTCCTGACATTAATGTAAATCTTTTAATATAACTTTACATCAATATTATATCATTTTTTAAACTAATTGTCAATATAAAATAACACCCCCGAAAAGTTTTCGAAGGTTAAAAATTTAGAAACCAAAAAAATCTTTGTGACGATTTACAACCGCACCCAGCGGTTCACCAAAACTTCCTTGTTGCAAAACACCTATCACATTTCCATCTGCATTAAGTTTGCATAATTTCTTGTTATTATCACGCAAATAATAACAATTATTGCTGTTATCCACAATTATATTTTGATTTGCTCCAATATTTCGAAATTGGTCGTTTTTAGCCGGCAAAGTATACTCTTCATTTTTACATTTCACCACACCCATGTCCCACTCGGTTTTGTTATTGGCAAAACGCTGTGGCATATGCACGCTCAGATTTTTAAACTCATCATGTGCGCAAATCTCATTAAAAAACTGATGTGCCTTTTCATTGGTTGCTCTCTTCAACTGCAACAGAGACGCCATAATGCGATCACGCTCAGTTGGAGTTAGTTCGGGCTGTTTTTTGCTCTTTGAAAAAATCTTTCTAAAAGCACTGCGCAACTTAGATACCTTTAACGGACTCAACAACCCCACGCAAGCAGTTTCATAAACTTTTATGAATTCATTTAAATTTTTAACAAAAACTTGATTGAAATAAGCATCGTAAACTTTCTTTATATACTGCCCGTTTTCGCCATGAACTGAAGACTGCCACTTAAATCTCTCCCCTTCATCCGCAGGAATAGTATCACGAAATTTATCCACGGCTTTTCTCATATTTTTGCAAGAATCCGCAACATATTTTTTATAATCTCTATTGCTACTAACCCCTAATCTTTTAGCCACAGCTTCAGCAAACTTACAAAAACCATCCACAGAATAATCTTTAACTGCACAATCTTTCAAATCCATAAAATTTAAACTCCTTAAATAAAAATAACATATCCATACAGATATGTTAGATTTTAAATCATTTTCAATCAAAAAACAAGGAAAGATTTTAAAAAACCTCCCAACAAAAGCTGAGAGGGA
>JAUNIE010000082.1 GCA_030523605.1 Clostridia bacterium
CCTTTATCAAGACAAGTAGGCTCTTTTGTTACTCTCTCATAAGAGTGAGAAATAAGGGGCTGAATATTATTGATATAGTTATCTCCGCAAACTTCACAAGTATATTCTGTATATCCTACATTACGACAAGTCGGGTTATGATTTACTGATTTATATTTATGTTCGCCCGTTGCAGTTGTAGTCTGATGAAAGTCACCACATTTTTTACAAAGAGTAAGAACCAATCCACCCTGTTTGCAAGTAGCTTCACGGATAGTTACATCTTCGTAATCGTGACCGAGTGCAGGGGTGTAATTTCTCTTGTCAAGCTCACCGCAACCGTTACATTGGTATCTTTCATAGCCAAGTTCTTCACAACTCGGTTTCACAGTTTCGATATAGTGAAATTCATGTTCGTGCGTCGTTGGCATAACAATAATTGTACCGCCGTTTGAGCTTTCTTCTTCATCAGCTACAAGCCAGATATAAGAAACACCGTTTTCGGTCATTGTTTCGCCTGAATAAGTATAGTCTATCTCATAATAAACTGTGTAATATCCGGCTTGTGTATAATTGGGGGCCGATGTTTTTGTGCATTTATCGGCAGAAGTACCGTAACGGATTGATGTTTTAACTCCACTATCCGATAAGTCTGATACGGTAAGTGTATGAGCTTCTCCGTCCTCAACACCATAATATGATGTAACAACAGACTTCGCTGTGACATATTCGGAAGTTTCATATCCACAATCCGCACAAGTTTCAGCGATATAAAAACGGTTGTTTCCAAGCTGTGCATCCACGCTCTCCGAAAAGTCATGTTCTTCAAGTCCCTGTGCAGCACGGGCAAATGTACCTTTACAAAACTTGCAGTATTCACCACGCTTTAATGTTGTAAGGTGATAATCTTCGCTGTATGGTACATAGGTGCTGCTGTCAAATTCCAAAAAGAAATTATGGTCGCAAGCATTTAAACCATACACATTATTATTAAAACCGTAGCTTGAATAACCATCTCCGGCGTTAATCGTTCCGCAATTTTGGCAAACCGATTTTGTAAAGTGGTATCCAGTATAATACGCATCAACACCGGGCGTACCGTCATCAAGATTACCTTTGCCTTCACCGTCAATCTTTGTTCCATCAGACCATCTTACATCACGATTCAATGCGGTTTCGCCTGATTTCGTATATTCCGGCACTCTATAAGTAAGTACCGTTGTGCTTTTTTCGCATACTAAACAATATTGGGTTTCATAAGTTGTTGTAGCATTTACATCAAGTTCATTAGTACGGTTATTTGATGATAACCAACTATCCGCAGGATCAACATATTCGTTGCTTTGAGCCGCAAAAACGCTCATTGTCGGTAGCATACCGATAAGCATTACCAATGTGAGAAGCATAGAAATAATCGACTTAAATTTCATATTTGATTTTTTACTCATTTTAAAATCCTCCATATCTTTATTTAGGTTGTTTTTTAGGGTAGTTTCCACGCCGTATATGCTTTTTAGGCAAGCAGGAATCTCTTGATTTGACTTTCATTTTTTGCGTTCCCTTTGCCGTTTCGGAATATACAGGTCGTGCAAACTCAGGTCTTTGCTTTTTCTTCATGCAGTTACCATTCCTTTACTAAGTGCTGTCGGGTTAAAACTCAATTTTACATTTTCTCACCCCTTCCGTTCTTTCTTGTAAAATTCCAAGTCATCATAGCCGTGCTTCATAAGGTCTTTGATGACAGGGTTATCTTTTTTCAATCGTGCTACATCAAAGTTTTTGAAAATCTCTCTTTTAGTCTGCCATCTTGCAGAACCGTGTTGCTTCTGTCCGGCAACAGCAGGGGTTTTAATATCCGCTGTAATTCTGTTCATTTTGCTTTCCATACTTGCAATACGGCTTACAATTAAGAGAACCAATCCGAGAACTACAAAAATCTGAATACACCAGAATATCGTCTGATGTGTTCCGTTTTCCATTATGCTTTTTAAGCCTCCGAAAAACGAAA
>JAUNIE010000037.1 GCA_030523605.1 Clostridia bacterium
TAATATATAATTAATAATATATAGATTATTTTTTAATGTTTTGAAAGGCGATACAATAATGATTTCTACGATTCACAGCATGGGCGTTAACGGAATAGAGGCGTTTCACGTAAGTATAGAATCCGACGTTTCACAAGGTATGCCCGCTTGCGACATAGTTGGGCTGCCCGATACCTCCGTCAAAGAAGCAAAAAACAGAGTACGTTCAGCAATCAAAAGCTGCAGTTTTTCGTTCCCATTGGCACGCATTACAATAAATCTCGCACCGGCGGACGTGCGAAAAATGGGTTCAAATTATGACTTGCCCATCTTACTTTCCATACTGATATCAAGCGGACAATTGTCGCCTATAAAGGAAAAATCTGTTTTTATCGGGGAAATTTCACTTAGCGGAAACATCCTGCCAATAAATGGTGTTCTACCTATGACAATCCAAGCCAAACAACTTGGCTTTGAAAATATCTTTGTGCCTGCAAAAAACGCCACAGAAGCCGCCGCAATCGAGGGTATTAATGTTTACCCTCTGAATAACGTACGAGAGTTAATCGGTTACATAAACGGCGACCGTGAAATCAAATGCAAAGAATTGACCATAATCAAGAAAAAACCAAAAGAAGAGCTCTTAGACTTTTCTCAGGTGAAAGGTCAATACGATGTAAAAAGGGCCCTGGAAATAGCTGCTGCAGGAAATCACAACGTGCTTTTAATTGGCTCACCGGGGGCAGGTAAAAGTATGCTTGCTAAGAGGATCCCTACTATATTACCCGAAATGACGTTTGACGAAACTATTGAAACCACGAAAATTCATTCAATTTCCGGAATAATTGATAATGACTACCCACTGGTCACGGAAAGGCCTTATCGTGCTCCTCACCATACAATATCATCGGCCGGACTTTCTGGGGGCGGCAGCATCCCCACACCGGGTGAGATTTCGCTTGCACATAACGGCGTACTTTTTCTCGATGAGTTTTTGGAATTTTCAAGGTCATCTTTGGAAGCGCTTCGCCAACCTTTGGAAGAGGGCAAAATAACTATTTCGAGGGTAAAGGGCTCACTGACATACCCATGCTCCATTATGCTGATAGCAGCCATGAACCCATGCCCTTGTGGATACTTTGGGCATCCAACAAAACCCTGTACCTGTTCTGCCGGCGCAATATCACGTTATCTCCGAAAAATTTCGGGGCCACTTCTTGATCGATTAGACTTACACATCGAAGTCCCTCCCGTCAGTTTTGAAGATTTATCATCCGATTCCAAACCTGAATCATCTTCCGAAATACGTAAAAGAGTGAACCGTGCCAGAGAGATTCAAATTAAAAGATATAAAAATTCTGCGATAAAATGCAACGCACATCTGCCATCTCATCTAATAGCCGAGTCATGCTCTGTTACAGATGACGCACAAAAATTTTTAAAAATAGCATTCGAAAGCATGAAACTTTCCGCCAGGGGATACGATAAAATACTAAAAATCGCCCGAACAATTGCCGACCTCGAAAATTCAGAATGCGTTACCGCCGCCCATATCACGGAAGCAGTACAATATAGAAGTTTGGACAGAAAATACTGGAATAGGTTTTGACATAAAAACAGACTCTTCTTTAAAACGAAGAGTCTAAATTTTTTTCATAAAGAAATATATTATTTTTTAGAGTCCTTTTTGGAGTCTTTTTTACCCCACCAGCCTTTTTCATCGCCTTTTTTCTTTATTCCGGCAGCAACAACGGAAAGAATACCCAGGCCTGCTACAACCAACATACCTACACCGGCAACTAGCGCAGCTTTGTCGGCTCCGCTCCCCCATTTTTCCGAGTTCCACTTACCGCCGGCAACATCGTTAAGCTCATCCTCGTCAAGCTTTTGGCATATATCCGCAATTTCAGATATATTTTTTGCGAGATCGTCAATGTCGCTATCGTCAACTTCTATCCCTTTTGATAATAAGAATTCACGAACCTCATCCCTATCTTTGCAGTTGACTATGCTAAGGCAAAAATCCTTATCCTCCAGCATCGCCATGCTGATTTTTTCCCTGGAATCCAAATTTTTAACATCTTCCATATTATGCACTCCTTACTAAAAATTTATCATATGGTTCTATTGTAGCAAATAAAATAAATTTTGTCAAGGGCCTTCATGAATTTTTAGACATACGAACAGCAATAGCGGTAATATCATCATCATGTGTACTTTTTCTTATGTTAACAGCGGCATCAACTACTGTTTTCACAATTTCAGCGACGGAAGAAAAATGTTTTTTACTCAAAATTTCTTTTATCCACTCTTCGCCTATATCCGTAGCGCCGTCGGAAAGCATTAAAATTAAATCCCCCTCATGTAAATCGAGATTACGAATCGGTGCGGAAACGTCTGTAAAAATTCCTATAGGAAGTGATGAAAATTCAAGTTTTTCTATTTCACTTCCTCTCAAAATATATGTAAACGGCGCACCTGCTTTCAAAAATTTCGCTTTGCCGCTAAATAAATTGAGAGACAACACATCTAATGTAGAAAGCGCTTCTTCTTTAGAATTCATGATAAGCGATGAATTTACGAGTTTTGCCGAAGACTCAAGCCCCATGCCCGATTTCACAAAATTCTCCATAAGTTCCGAAGAAACTTTCCCTTCTCGCGACGCCAAATGCCCTGTACCCATTCCGTCGCTGAGTACTACGTTAAAATTTCCGAACCCGTCTTCAAATACTTTACAACTGTCGCCACAAACCACATTTCCGTCGCAGTGATGCTGAGCTACGTCCACCTCCACTTTATACTTAGGTTTTTCACACATTTGAACTCTAAAATTTTCGCCCATGTCTATAATTACAGGTTTACAAAAACCGGTTCCCGCAGTTTTCGATATGACTTCACAAAATTTTTTGTTTATCATATTTTTAAACCTGTTTCCAAGTTCAATTTCTATCAAAATTTTATTTTGAGGATTTCGGCGACAAATAATATTTGATACATCAATACCACAGCACGATAAATTTTGACTTATCTTTTCCGAGAGATTATTATCATAGCTCTCGCTCTCATTTATTTCGTTTGAAATTTCTCCGAGAAACGAACTCACTGCCGAAAGCTGTCCGCCGGCTGCATTTTTTAAATCACACATATGCATTTTTTCTGATTCACTTTTTAAATTTTCATTATACAAATCATTTAAAACACTTATGATATCATCACTTTTAAAGCAAACTGCACGAAATTTGGGAGAAAAAATATCAGGTGAATTAATACTTCCCGACAGGGCATTACTTACCGCCGAATGCAAATTTTTTGAAATTTCTTCTTTATGTTCACCGTAGCAATAACCGCATTTGGAACACGATTTACATATATTTATTATCGATTCTTCGTATCCGGCTTGCAGATTTTTACTGCTACTTTCAAAAACATTTTCTGAAACCCTGTTAATTATCTTCGGAACACCCATTAAAAATTTTGACGTGAAATCAAGCTTACCTATAATGCTATCTTTTAAATCACGTTTACAAGAATTACTTCTCTGCAAAAAAACGTTTAATTTTCTTAATGGTTTTTTAGGAATAATCAAAAATATCAATACGGCAAATACAGATTCGTACAGTCCGACGACGATTTTAGCGGCATCTCCGAGCTGAAACGAAAATAATACTTGAGTTATGAAAAAAGCAATTGCTATGGGTATACGCCCCAAACCGGAGCAAAGTCCACTTACCATACCACTAAAAGCATACAGGCCCGAAATATGTGTAAATCCTAACGATGACAAACCAAATATTGCCCCAAAAGCTGCTCCGAAAATAAGAGCCCCGACTATACCAAATACGTATGAAGCTATTAAAATAACGGTTTCTGCCGCGACTCTGCCGACTGAGATGCTCCCAAAATGTACACTTTCGGCCGAAAACAAAATCAACCCGAGACTTATTGCGATGTATATAAGTTCTTTATACGAGATTTTATGTACTGCCTTATTCGAAATGATTTTATGAGTTCTATCAAAAAAGTACGATGCCGTAGCAGCTACCATAGATTCCAAAGTGTTTACGAAGATTATACTTCCGTCAAAACTCCCCGCACAATTAACAGCTATGCCGGTAATAAGCGACGAAGAAAATACGATCAGGGGAATATAAAAATTACTGTTTCTTATTTTTTTGAAATCGCTGAGAGTCCAACGCACAGCTACAATTGCCGCCAAAGAAGAAATATATCGCACACTTGTCGCCAAACGCAGCGGGAACAAATATCCAAGCGCCGCACCCAACGTCATGGGCATGAAAAATTTGCTGGGTGCAGACGCCGAAAAAGATAGTCCGAAAGGATAATAATGCCCGAACACGCAGCCTTTTGAAACGAATATACCTGCTATAAAACACACCGCTTTGAAAAATAAAATTTTCATCGAATAACTTTTTGCCGCTTCAAAAAATTTGTCCTTTGCTTTTAACGTAGTTTCTTTCAACTTCCATCTCTCCTAAAAATTAATTTATTTAGTACAACAATTAAATTTTATATCTCAGAAATGGAAATTTATTGTCAAAGTGCGCTGTATTTTTTAAGGTCTTTTGAAGTCTTTTTAAATTATTTTATTTTTTGCTGCTAAGTTATGCGACTTTTTTAAACTTATACTCACTTTAAATCAAACTGAATTAATTTTGCTCAAATTTTGTTAGGTGTTATCAAAAATAATAATTCATTGTCTTAGTTAATTTGTTTTTGGCTCTTTTTATATGCCTGGATACGCAAGAAATACTTATACCCAGCTCTGCAGCTATATCCCGCATCTTCATTTTCTCGCCGTAATACATGCCGATACATATTTTCTGCTTTTCGGTCAGCTCTCCTCTCATAACATTCTTTAACGATGATATCATTTTCTTGTGTTTTAAATCTTCGCCGTCAAATTTTGATTTTTTATAGTTTCCCATGCTGAAAAGCGATTCGGTAAACTTATCTAATGATAAAATTTTTCTCTGCACCTATCCATCAACTCCTGCTTTCTCTTCAAATATTTTGCCGTGTGCGTAAGTTCCAAATACATCTTATATAACGTAGATATCCTATCCTTAAACTGCAAATCCTCATCAATTTTTGCGTCCGAGTACTGCTTTTTTAAAAATTTTATGTAATTTTTTAAAACACTTGCTTCATTAAAATACTTCTGCGATAAAGGTCCATAGTTCATACTATACCTCCGTTATACACGTTTCGTGTAGTTAAACTTAAAAAAATAAAGCCCTAAAAATATTCTGTTTAACGTTCGCCCCACTGCATCTACAATATCTTACGAGAGCATAATATCACACAAAAATACACAAGTCAACAATTATTTATTTTTTTTAACATTATCGAACAAAATAAAACAATTATTTAAAAATATGTTAGTTACACATTTATTGCATATTATCGTCATAAGTGATATAATAACTATACAATTTGAAGTTTTAGGGCAATACACATTAAATTTTGCTACAAAAAAGCAGTAATATACTCTATGGCAACTTGGCACGACATACCAATATTCAGAGAGGTGTTACACATTAAACATAACCTTGCAAGAAAACTGAAAGAATTACGAAAAAAATCGGGACTTACCCAAGCACAGCTCGCCGATAAACTTGAAATTTCCGCATCGGCCGTGGGTATGTACGAACAAGGCAGACGTGAACCCGACAATAAAACTTTATCTAAAATTTGCCGCATCCTAGATGCAAGCGGAGATTACGTTTTGGATTTGGATGAGGTTTCTCAAATGCACAGCCAAAAGGCAGATATATATAATGTAATTTCCGATTTTATAAAAAATCTGGAAAATGAAAAAAATCTTATGTTCAACGGTGAGCCCATAAATCAAGCGGAGAAAAAGAAAATCACCTCCGCCTTAAAAGTCGCTACTGCCGTTACTCTTTCCGACATCGATAAAACTCTATAAAATAACATTTTTAAAATCGCCGAATATAGTATATAAAAAAGAATTTTAAAACTTAAGTTTCAGCCAATACAATACTACACTTCGGCGGTGATTATTTTTTATGTGCGGTTATAAAAAACAGGGCATCATATCGCTTGCCTTCGGGTTGGGACTTACGCTTTCATTTTTGTTTCCGGAATCTTTGGTTATTGTGATTATATCCATAATCGTTATAACGCTCTCGATAGCGCTCATAAAGTGCTGATTCTTATGAATTGGAGGGGAAAGCATGAAAGTAGTTGTAATAAAAAGTCCCGGCGTTTTAGGATTTTTTTTAAGAAAAATTTTTGGAATAAAAAAAGAGCAGAATTAAATTATTAAACACAAAAAAGCCTCTACGAATTCATTTTCAAAGAGGCCTTAATTTTTTGCACTGAAAAAACAACAGCTTTAAAAATCACGAGGTGAAATACTGCAGTTTTCCAAAGCGAATCTAAGCATTATACCTATAATCTCATTACGGCTTCGACCCGTATCAAATGATAGCCTGTCCAGTTCTTCTACGATATCGGATTTAATGCGAACTGAGAAAGTTTTATATCCATATTCACCCTTTGGCGGTCTGGCACTAATTTGAAGTTTTTTAGACATAATTTTCTCCTTTCACATAATATGTTACACGTTTCTACTTAAATATTATATGTTAAAGTTTATAACATCATAACAGACTACACAAACTGAATTAACACCTATCGTAAAGCCTATTTAAAAGCAAAATTGCAAAAAATTATTCAACAAAATCAACCAAAATTAACTTTCAAACATAGTTTCCACACGCCATACTACACGGCAACACTCTCTGCAAACTGACTCGTATAAAGCTTATAATATTCACCACGTTTAGCAATTAATTCGCTATGACTTCCCTGCTCCAAAATTTTCCCGTCGCCCATTAAAACAACTACATCTGCAGTTTCGATTGTGCTTAATCTATGCGCTATGACCACAACGGTTTTTGTGTTAAAAAGTTTTTGAAGTGATTTTTGTATTTTTTCTTCCGCTCCGCTGTCAACCGATGCGGTAGCTTCGTCCATAATCAAAATTGGCGCCTTGGAAATCACCATTCTTGCCAGAGAAATAAGCTGACGCTGCCCCTGTGAAATATTATCTGTATCTTCATTAATCTCTGTTTGGTAGCCTTTCGGGAGCGATTCTATAAAATGATGCGCACCTACTGCAGATGCCGCTTTTTTTACATCTTCATCAGATGCACTTAAATTCCCATATCTTATATTCTCCATTATTGTGCCGCTATAAAGCCACACATCCTGAGAAACGAGGCCAAAAAGTTTTCTATAATCTTCCAGTTTTATTTTTTCTATATTTTCCCCGTCAACTAGAATTTCGCCGCTTTTGACAGTATACAGCCTCATAAGCAAATTTATCACAGTGGTCTTGCCTGAACCGGTTTTTCCTACTATCGCAACCGTTTTACCTTTGGGTATTTCAAGCGAAAAATTGCTCAAAATCTCTTTTGATTTATCGTACCCAAAATCCACATTTTTAATTTCTATTGATTTATTAAAATCAGATTTTGCCAGACTGTTTTCAGACTTATTCGTTTCCTCAGGCGCATCGAGAAGCTCAAATATTCGCACTGCAGAAACTGAAGTTTGTTGCACAATTGCGGACAATCCAAAAAATTGTCCAAGAGGTCTGTTTATTTGCCCGGAATAAGCTATAAATGCTGAAAGATCACCTATGGTCATAGAATTTTTGGCAACAAAATATCCACCCAAAACGCAAATTACAATATAATTTATGTTATTTATGGCATCCATCGTAGGGGCGATTATTCCCGATATAAATTGCGATTTCCAAGCGCTTTTTTTTAGTTCTTCGTTTATTGAACGGAATTTATCCGCAACATAATTTTCTGCACCGAATGCCTTTATAAGTTCGTGCCCCTTAAAAGTTTCGGAAATGGAGTCATTAATTTTTCCTAGTGTTTCCTGATATTTTTTAAAATATTTTTGAGAACATTTTACAATAAATATCGTTATAAACGTTATGATGACAAGTGCAAAAAGTGAAATCAATGTAAGTTTTACGCTTATGGTAAACATCATGCCCAAAATTCCCACAGACATCACAACAGACGAAATAATATGCTTAAGTCCGTGCGTAAAAATTTCGGTCAGTGTTTCAACATCATTTACTGTCCTTGAAAGTATATCCCCCTTTGAATGCGAATCCATATAAATCATAGAAATTTTGCTAATCTTTGAGGATATGTCCTCTCGCAGATTATAAGTTATACCCGTCGCTATAATATTGCCCAAATAGCTTGCCATTGCTGACGAAAGCGCATACAAAGAATACACACCGAAAAGAATTACAACTTTTTCAAATATTGCATTTAAAACCATGCCTGTATCATCGGATAAAATATTGGAAAGCAAATCTACGGCCGATCCGGAAATTTTGGGTGCCACAACAAAAATTAACGACTCCATCAAAGTGAAAATCGCAAGCAGAATTACTTGTAATCTGTAGTTTCTTATATATCTCAAAATTCTCGCCAGGACACGAATTTTGTTATCTGACTTTCTCATTTGTTAAAAATTCCCTCCCAGCTGCAATTTTGCTATATCATGATAAATTTCGCAGGATTTTAAAAGCTCCTCATGTGTACCCTCGGAAATGATTTTTCCGCCATCCATTACAATAATTTTATCGCAATCCTTTATAGTGCCTATCCGCTGCGAAACCAGAAGTACTATCGCATCTTCTAACGCCTCGAATAAATTTTTTCTAAGCTTTTTGTCCGTGGCAAAATCGAGTTTTGAAAAACTATCGTCCAAAATATATACTTTCTTGGAAAGCGCAATCGCTCTCGCAAGCGTCAACCGCTGCCGTTCTCCGCCCGAAAAATTACTACCTCCTATTTGAACGCATTCTTCTATTCCTTCTGCATTTGCAAGATGATTCATTTGCACGATATCAAGAGCTTCAAAAAGCATTTTATCTGATATTTCTTCTCTGCCAAAACGCAAGTTTGATGCCACGGTCCCTTCAAAAAGAATCGGCTCCTGCGGAACATAGCCTACAATGTCAGATAGCTGCGCCCTTGAAATATTTTTTATATTAACCCCGTCTATAAAAACTTCCCCTCGTGAAGGAATGTATTCACCCAAAAGAAGTCTAAAAACAGTGGATTTTCCGCACCCGGTGGGGCCTATAATACCTATTCTTTGGCCGCTTTTTACGGATAGATTTATATCTTTAACAGCAAACTCCTCGGCTTCTCCATATCTGAAACAAACGTTTTTGAATTCAATTAATTTCCCAGAAATATTTTTGGAATTAGCTGTTTCGTATTTTAAGTTTTCGTCTTTACAATTTAAAATTTCAAGAATTCGATTCGCAGATATAACCGCCCTAGGGATACTTCCGATTATCATCGCAAACATAAAAAATGACATCACAATTAAAACCGAATACTGCGTGAATGCCATAACATCTCCGACTCTCATGTTCATATTTGCTATTTCCTGCGCTCCGAGCCAAATAATGAGAACGCTTATTAAATTCATCACCGTGCTGAGTGCCGGCATGATAAACGCAAAAACTTTATTTATAAAAAATGATATATCGGTGAATTCAGAATTGCATTTTTTGAATTTTTCCAGTTCGTATTCATTATTACCAAAAGCTCTGGTTATAGCCATGCCTGAAAGGCGCTCTCTGACAATCATATTGAATCTGTCATTTAAAAGTTGTGATATTCTCATTTTAGGAAGAGTGAGTTTCAAACACACAAATACCGCACCTACCGAAGCAACCGAGCCAAAAGCTATAATCCAGCTCATTTTTGCACACGTCCGAAGCGCCATATATATACCCACCAAAGCCATAAAAGGTGGCATAAGCAAGTGAATTGACATCAGAATAAGTGATTTGACGTGTTCTATGTCATTTGTCGCACGAGTAATTAGAGAAGAAACCGAAAGTTTGTCCACTTCGTTTGTAGGCATATTCAGAACCTTCAAATATACGTCACTTCGCATACCCGATGATATTTCAGCCGAAATTTTTGACAAAAACCTCCTAGAAATCACTGAAAACATCACACTTGCCAAAGTAATAAAAATCATCTTAGCGCCCATTTCCATCATGTACGAAAATTGATTTGAAATCAAAATTTCATGGGAAAAACACGAAAAATCTACACCAATTTCAAATCCGTAACGTTTTATACCTATATCGACTATATTCGCCATTATGGCAGGCATAGCAAATGCACAGCTTTGGGCTGCGACCATAAAAATTACGGTCCATAACATTCCGAATTTATTTGTTTTTATGTACTTAAAAAATTTTTTAAAGTCCTTGATTTTCAATTTATCCATTCCTTAGTTACACTTTATAAACACTTAAATATTATAACCTTTAATCGTTTATTTTTCCACATTGATGTTACCTTTTGTGATTTTATTTTTCATTTCGTACTTGTGTTTTGTAGCGTATCCGCCACGAATATGTCTTTGTGCTTTGTTGATATCCAGTATCTTTTTCACGGAATTATATAAATCAAAATTTACATCTTTAAGGCGCTCAGAAACGTCTTTATGCACGGTAGATTTTGACACTCCGAATGCTTTTGCCGCTCTTCTGACTGTTGCCTTATTTTGGATTATATATTCGCCAAGCTTTACCGCTCTTTCTTCCAAAAATTCTTTCACATGCTTCACTCCCGATATATTTTTATAACCATAAAATTTATATGGGAGTGGCCACAAAGGTATGACAGCGCTTTTTATTTTAATCTATTTGCAATTTTTACACCAATGTGATATAACAACCCTGTAATATAAGAAGAATAGGATAGTGTTAGCTATGAAAAATTCAAAAATACTCCTAAAGTTTATATCAATCACGTTATCAAGCGCTACGCTTTTTAATGGCAGCTTTGCAAGCGCTGCCCCAGATGGTCAATCCAAAAAAACATCAATAACACCCTGGGGTTTAGCAAGCGGCATAGGGGGATTTTTCGCTGTTGCAGGTTTGACGGGCGGGCTTGTGTACAAATCCATAGACGCAAAAAAGAAAAGCGGGAAATTAGAAGAATTGGAGGCCCAACGCAAAAAACTTGAAAATCAGCGTAAATCACTAGAAGATGAGCTAAAAAAAGCCGAATCAAAAAAATCAAACGCAACAGAAAAACTTGACAATCAATGTGTAGATTTGGAAGCAGAAAAAGCGGAAAAAGAAGAAGTTGATGAGTGTGCTAAACTAAAAAAGCAATGTTCTGATTTAGAAACCAGGCGCAAAGACTTGGAAGCAAGGCTTAAAACAGCTGAAAAAGGAAAAACCGATGAGTGTGCTACCCTCCAAAAGCAATATGATGATTTGAAAACCAAACTAAAAAAAGTGGAAAAAGAAAAAACTGACGAGTGCGCTAA
>JAUNIE010000083.1 GCA_030523605.1 Clostridia bacterium
GGTTATAGATCTATGGCAAGAAAAGGTGAAAATATTTATAAACGAAAAGATGGTCGATATGAAGGTAGATATAAAAAGGGGTATGATACAGAAGGAAAGCCTATGTGGGGTTCTGTTTACGGAAAAACATACACAGAAGTTAAAGAAAAACTGACACTTAAAAAGGTTGAGTCAAAAGTCCAAAATAATATTATTTCTTCTTCAGCTTTACTTCAAACTTGGATTGAAAAATGTATAGTTACTCAAAAGCACATCAAGCCTACAACGAAAATGATGTATTACTCTCATTTGAAAAACCATATCAAACCATTTATGGGCAATATAATGCTGAAAAGGCTTACAGCTGATGTTATACAGAAGTTTGTTGATAGTGAAACAGAAAAATATGAGCCTAAAACTGTTCATGCTGTTTTTTCAATGCTTAAACTATCACTAAAGGCTGCAAAAAGTAAAGGATATATTGCAAATATTTATTCCGACATTAGACTTCCAAAAGTCAGGCGTAAAGTGCTTCGTGTTTTTACTCCACAAGAGCAGAAACGATTTGAGAAAGCTATACAAGGTAGCAACAATCGTTATGACATCGGCATACTTCTATGTTTATACACAGGAATGAGAATTGGTGAACTTTGTGCTTTGCGTTGGGAAAACATAGACTTGGAAAACGGCACTCTTTATGTATTACATACTGCTGAAAGAGTTTTGAATGACGATAAAAAAAGCAAAAAGAAAACTAAAATAAGCATAGAAGAACCTAAAAGCGATACCTCAACAAGACCGATACCTATTCCGGCATTTCTTGTAAAAATGCTTGCAGATTATGAACGAACAGAAGGCTATATATTGCGTGACAATGGCAGCTATACAGACAGTAGAAATATATCACGCCGATTTAAAAAGCTACTTGAAATTGCAGGGTTGCCGGATTCGTTCAAATTCCATATTCTTCGTCATTCGTTTGCTACCCGTGCTTTGGAACTCGGTATGGATATAAAAACTTTGTCTGAAATTCTCGGTCACGCAAGTATAACAATTACTCTGAATTTGTATGCTCATTCGCTTCCTGAATACAAGAAAAAACAGATGGATAAATTTAACGATCTGTATAATTCTCCGTCATAATAATCCGTCAGACTATTGTATTAGCTGAATAAATCTGTATAATTTTATACTGTGTCTTATAGTCAAATATTATAAGACACAGTATATTTTTGCTTCAAATAAACCGTCATATACATATTTCAACATATTATGGCGATATACTTATGTCTTGAAATAAAGGGGGATAAAGTTTGTTTAAACGGACTAAAAAAAGGAATATAGCATTGTTGCTTATTATGGTTTTTATGATGCTGTTTGTTACAGGATGCGATAATGTAGATGTATCAGAAAACCAAAACGGAGTTGAAGCACAGGCAGTAGAGGAAACGAAAAAGCCCGGCAGACCGAGAGAAGATTTAGATGTTGAAATTGCAGAAGGAATATATGCAATACAAGGACTTATGCGTGTTCACTTTATTGATGTAGGACAGGCAGATAGTACATTTATAGAACTTGGCAACGGACAAACAATGCTGATTGATGCAGGATTGGGTGGAGATGATGTAGTTAAATACATCAAGGATTTGCAGTACAGCGACATAGATTTTGTTGTTGCAACACATCCGCATGATGACCATATCGGCGGTATGGCAACTGTGCTTGACAGTTTTGACATTGGTAAAATGTATATGCCGAGGCAAGAACATACAATAAGTGCATTTACCAATATGCTTGATGTTATCGAAAATAAAAATATTGAGCTTCATGAAGCAAAAGCCGGAGTTAATATAACAACAAGCGGAATTATCAAAATTGATATTCTTGCACCCTTTGCGGAAAGTTATTCAAACTTAAATAATT
>JAUNIE010000004.1 GCA_030523605.1 Clostridia bacterium
ACTTTCGACGGCATCTTTTTCGTCTTCACCATCAGCAATAATCGTAATACTCGTATTTCCCGATATGCCAAGTGAAAGTATCCCAAGCAGACTCTTTGCATTAACTCTTCTCTCGTCTTTCTCTACCCATATGGTCGATTTAAATTCATTTGCTTTCTGAATGAAATACGTCGCAGGTCTTGCATAGAGTCCTACTTGATTTTGAACTAATACTTCTTTTGTGTACATACTTATTCTCCCCCAAAATTGTTAATAAATAAAATCAATATGTAATTCACTATATTTATAAAAAATTACTAACGATAATATAATTATATCACAATCACAAACGTAGTCAATAAAAAAACTCAATTTTGGCTTTATCACCTATCGAAATGCATTTTCGGCATATTGATTTGTGTAAAAAGTAAAATATGTATTGTTTTTTTGTACAGTTTGGATACTTAAAAAGACTACTTTATTAGATCAGGACGTGATTTTTTGGTTATTTCCAAGGATTTTTCCGCTTTCCACTCTTCGATTTTCGCATGATGCCCCGAAAGCAATACTTCAGGCACCTCTTTACCGTGCCAAACAGATGGCTTAGTGTATTGCGGATGCTCCAAAAGTCTATTATAATGGCTTTCCTCCTCAAAACATACACTGTCCGACAAAACCCCCGGAACAAGTCTGGAAACCGCATCTGCCAAAACAAGCGCCGGCATTTCTCCACCTGTTAAAACATAATCACCGATTGAAATCTGCTCATCAACTATCTCTTCGATAACTCTCTCGTCTACGCCTTCGTAGTGTCCGCACAAAATAGCTATGTTTTCAAAATCACGATTAATTTCTTTTGCAATTTCTTGACTAAATACCCTGCCCTTTGGAGACATATATATAAGATGTGGTCTGCAGTTTCTTTCTTCACAAATACTTTCAAAACATCTATATATCGGTTCAGCAAGCATAACCATACCTTTTCCGCCGCCATATGGTGTATCGTCGACCCTTTTATGCTTATCGTAAGCGAAATCACGTATTTGATGACATTTTATATCTATTATTCCCGCCTTTAACGCTCGTCCGATTATACTTGTATTTAAAAACGCTTCGCACATCTCCGGAAACAGCGTCATTATATCAATTTTCATCACTGAACACGCCTTTCAATGGGCATACTACAATTCTATTATCTTTAACATCTATTTCTTTTATCGTACCCGGAATTATCGGCAAATAGTATTCTTTGCCGCTACCGTCCGCAACCGTGTATATATCACTCGCCCCTGAATTCCAAACATCTTTTAGTATCCCATACTTTTTACCGCTTTCAAAATCGACTACTTCACAATTTTTTAGGTCCTCGATAAAATAGTGATCTTTTTTTAGGGGTATATCGTTTTTATACGCATAAATATACTTACCTTTTAGCATTTCGGCCTCATTGCGAGTATTTATATCCGCAAATTTAATTAAAATATGGTTTTTATGCATTCTCATATAACTGATTTCACACGGCTTTTCATTAACGTCCAAAAAAACTTTTTCAATATCCAAAAAATCTTCTGCCGTGTCGCATAAGCACTCGGTTTTTACTTCACCTTTTATACCATGCGTATTTAAAATCTTACCTACTTTTAAAAAAATATTGTCTGCCATAAATCTCCTTAGTAAATGGTTTAAAATATAAACAAACGTTCGGATTTCTATACCGAACGCCATATCAACAAATTAAGATTAGCCAATTTCAACGGCAATTTTCTCTCCACTCTTTGTGGCAGCCGCCCTTGCAATGCTTCTTATGGATTTTGCAATTCTACCCTGTTTACCGATAATTCTTCCCATATCCTCCTCGGCAACAACTACTCGGTATACTGTAAATTCCTTATTTTCTGCACCAATTTTTTCGATTTTTACATCATCAGGTTTTGAAACTAATCCTCGAACCATAACTTCAAGCAAGTTTGTAATTAAATCCTCCACTAAAGCTATACCTCCATTAAAAATACATCCATTATAACTACTATACTCTTCTGCGATAACTTCTTACCACTGTAGTTTTACCGTTTTTATAGTGCCTCACGTGTGAACGTACTCTACAGCTTTTAGCAGATACGTCAACAAACAGAATTGACCCCAGTAAAAATAGTGATAATACTTTTTTGAATTTTAAACTCATAACTTATGGTTTATACCTTTCGCAATTGTACTCTATTAAGCTTTTGATTTTTGACTGTTAATTATGCTTTTAACTCTTTCGGTAGGTTGCGCACCATTTTTAAGCCATTTTTCTACCTTTTCCATATCGAGTTTGATTTCTGCAGGTTCTACCATAGGATTGAAATATCCAATTTCCTCGATACATTTTCCATCACGGGGTGAACGTGAATCCGCCACCACCACTCTGTAAAAAGGTGATTTTTTTGCTCCCATTCTGCGAAGTCTGATTTTTACTGCCATTATTATTTCCTCCATTATAAAATTTATTTTTTATATATTAAAAAACATATAAACTATTTAAAAAATTTTGGGAATCCAAATCTTCCCTTCTTAAATTTTCCGCCAAATTGTTTCATCATCTTTTGCATGTTCTCAAACTGTTTGAGAAGTCTATTGACGTCTTCGACTTTCATGCCGCTACCCGCTGCAATCCTTCTTTTTCTCGATGGATTGATTACACTCGGCTTTCTTCTTTCTTCGGGCGTCATGGAAAGTATTATCGAATACGTTCTATCCATGATCTTATCATCAATATCAACACCCTGGAGTTGCCTATCCATACCGGGGAGTTTCGACAATATCGACTTAAGCGGCCCCATTTTTTTGATTTGCATCATCTGGTCTTTTAAATCATCAAGGTCAAAACTGTTTTTCTTAAGCTTTTGCGCCATTCTTTCGGCTTCGTTCTTATCGAAATTCGCCGTCGCATCTTCAATTAAACTCAGAACATCGCCCATGCCCAAAATTCTTGATGCCATTCTATCGGGATGAAATTCTTCCAAATTCTCGGGTTTCTCGCCTGTTCCGATGAGTTTAATCGGCTTTCCGGTAACGGATTTAATCGAAAGTGCCGCACCGCCTCTTGTGTCGCCGTCAAGTTTAGTGAGAACCACACCCGTGATTTCAAGAAGCTCATTAAACGATTTCGCTACCGTTACGGCGTCTTGTCCTGTCATCGCATCGACCACAAGAAGTATCTCCTCCGGATTTACTGACGACTTAATATCTTTAAGCTCATTCATCAACTCTTCATCAATATGAAGTCGCCCTGCAGTATCAAGAATCACAACATCATAGCCATAATCTTTCGCATAAGAAACCGACTTTTCTGCAATTTTAACCGGCGAAATATTTCCCATCTCAAATACATGTGCGTCAATCTGAGAACCTAAAATCTTAAGCTGTTCAATCGCCGCAGGCCTATACACGTCACACGCAACCAAAAGAGGTCTTCTGCCCTGTTTCTTGAGCATCAACGCCAGCTTTGCACAGTGCGTCGTCTTACCTGAACCTTGAAGTCCGCAAAACATCATAACCGTAGGCGGTTTTGAAGAAAAATTCAGCTTATTCTTTTCTTCACCCATAAGCGCCGTAAGTTCCTCGTTGACAATCTTTATCACCATCTGAGCCGGCGTCAAACTTTCCATTACCTTTGCACCGACTGCTCGCTCTACCACCCGATTTGTGAACTCCTTGGCGACCTTATAGTTAACGTCCGCTTCGAGGAGCGCAAGTCTTACCTCTCGCATGGAATCTTTTACATCGTTTTCGGTTAATTTGCCGTGAGAACGCAATTTTTTAAACGCAAGAGAAATTTTTTCCGATAAACTTTCAAACGCCAAGCTATCACCTCAGACAATTACTAAAATTTTAAATCGTCAACCTCATTAAATATCGAGTCAACAAGTTTGCTTACCTTATCGCTGACTTGACACGCTTTCACTTCCATCAAAAGTGATTTTATGCTGTCGATTTTGTTTTGCAGAGACTTGTTCTTTGCCAAGATTTTTAGATTTTCTTCCATTTGTTCAAGAGTATGCTCGCCTCTTTTGATCGTATCAAACACACTCTGCCGTGATTTACCGGTGTTATCTGCTATCTCACCGAGCGACAAATCGCTGTTGTAATACATATCAAGGCTATCACGCTGAACATTTGGAAGCGCACCGCCGTAAATATCTAAAAGCATTGGTATTTCAACATTCTTATCCAAAACTCTATCGACTCCCTTATCTCTTCAATAAAGCAAGGTGTCAAGCAATAAGCTTTACAGCACTATTTCAGTATATAACATTATTTTTTATATGTCAACAACTTTTTAGTAATTTCTAAATTTATAAATTAATAATATTTTAAAAGGACTTTATAACTAATATTTTTGGAGCGATTATGAAATTAAAATATTTCTTTAAAAATAATTTCAAAAACAAATTTATTGCCACTATTTTGGTTCTACTGCTGATTTCACCTTGCGTTTATATCTTTTCACGCTATCAAAAAGCAGAAGGCGAAGAACTTAAAAATCCCGAAAAAACTATAGATTTACCGGTTTTGATGTATCACCTCATATTAAAAAATCCAAAAAATAAAAACAAATTTATAATCTCTCAAAAAACTTTTGAAGAAGATCTCGAATACATAAAAAATAACGGATATACAACAATTCTCGTTCAGGACTTGATAGATTACACCGAAGGCAAATCAGATCTTCCCGAAAAACCTATTTTACTGACGTTTGACGACGGCGCGTACAACAACTATCTTTACGCCTTCCCACTCGCCAAAAAATACGGCGCAAAGTTCGTTTTTTCTCCGATTGCTTTTGAGGCGGAAAAGTATTCAAGCATAAAAGACGAAAATCCCAACTATTCACATGCAAACTGGGATGAGATTCGTGAAATGTCGGATTCGGGTCTGGTGGAAATTCAGAATCATACCTTTAATATGCACAGCAGTAAAAATCCCCGTATCGGCTGCACGAAAAAATTTTGTGAATCCGAAGAAACCTACAAGCAAAAGCTTTCCGAAGATATTTTAAAATCGCAAGAACTCATTGAAAATCATACAGGCAAAAAGCCCACAGCGTTTTTCTATCCGTTTGGGGCGTGTAGCAAATGCTCCGAAAAGATAATTCGAAGTCTTGGATTTAAAGCAACTTTTCTTTGTGAGAATCGAGTTAACAAGATTTCAAGGAATCCCGAATGTTTATTTCGCTTGGGAAGATTTATAAGACCTCCCGACACACCTACAGAAAAAGTTTTTTCGCAGTTTGAAAAATAATATCGGTATTTTTAAAGCCGGCAGTTCATAGTAATTTAGTAACATATACCTAGAGGTGGTTATTTTTGTATTTCGTAAATTTCGAGTCAGTGCCGGCAAATGAAGCAAAATATGAATACTATATAAATCTGCTAACCGATGAGGTTAAAGAATGTCTTAACGCAAATGCCATAAGCTATACTTTTCAAGGCAACTATCCGGATAAAATCATGGCCGATAACAACCAAATTGTAAATATGAATTTTGGCATAAACGAAAAATTATCCGAAACACTACCTGGAGAAACATCTGGGATACATATCATATTTGGAGCAGGAAATCCCGAATCAAAGCGCCTTTCAGAAATTCTCGCAGAAAATCTCAAGAATTTTTATTCGGATGAAATTCCTACAAGAATAATTTCAGAAGAAAGTTCCCAAAATTCCACATCGATCACAATAAATATGGGTTTTGCCAACAATCCCGAAGATATGTCGTGGCTCAGGAACAGCACGGACTCGGTAGCCAAAGCGGTCGTCTTATCCCTCTGTGAATACTTCGGCATACCTTTTGTGGGTTGCGAAAATCAGGTCATGGGAACGGCAAACGCAGATGCCACTATATTTGATAAACCATCTTTAAATGCAAAAGTTTTAGGAAACATCACTGCAAATTCAAAGGTAAAAATTAACAGCCAGTGGGAAAACTGGTATATAATAGGTGAAAACGGAAAACTGGGATATGTGCAAACAAAATTTGTTAACGTATAAAAATTCTATAAAATGTCCTCTCAATTTATAGTGGACATTTTTTTCATTAAGATATAAAATAACTTACACAGTAAAAAATCGAGGGAAAACAATGCAACGAAATTATAAAGATTTTATTGATAGCTTAAAAAATAAAACCGTTATGTTTTGCGGGCTCGGGAAAAGCAACATGCCATTTCTTGAAATTCTTGCAAAAAACGGTACGAATATTATAGCCTATGACGGCAAATCTGCCGATAAGATTGACGATACCATAACAAAAGTTTTAAAATCATACGAAAACATTAGCTATTATCTCGGGGACGAAACCGCTTGGGAACTCACTCCGGATATTTTAGTGCGCACTCCCGGAATGAATTTTTACAGCGAAAAAATAAGCAATATAAGGGCAAAAAATGTCATCGTAACGTCCGAGATGGAGATATTTTTTGATTACTGCCCATGCCCTATCATTGGGGTAACCGGCAGCGACGGAAAAACGACCGTTACAAGCATAATTTCAGAGATTTTAAAGCATGACGGAAAAACAGTACACGTTGGCGGAAACATAGGAAAACCCCTGTTGCCTGAAATTGAGGGAATACATAAAAATGATATTGCCGTTGTTGAACTTTCAAGCTTTCAACTTATGTCTATGCGAAAAAGCCCCGACCACGCCGTTATAACAAATATATCGCCAAATCATCTTGACATCCACTCTGACATGGACGAATATGTAAACGCCAAAAAACAGATTTTCCTACACCAAAATGCGTTTTCAAATGCGATTTTAAATTATGACAATTCCGAAACGAGAAAATTTGCCGATGAGGTTCGTGGCAAAGTTACATTTTTCAGTTTCAGTGAAAAATTAAAAAATGGTGTTTGGAAAGATAATGATAATAATATTGTAAGCTCTGTAAACGGAAAAAACGAAATAATCATGAGCAGCGGCGACATAAAAATTCCCGGTAATCACAACATAGAAAACTACCTTGCAGCTATTGCGTGCGTTCGTGATATGGTTTCAAAAGAAAGTATCGTTAAAACCGCTAAAGAATTTGAAGGAGTCAAGCACAGGATAGAATTCGTAAAAGAAGTCGGCGGTGTAAAATTTTATAATGATTCGATTGCCTCCACCCCGACAAGAACTATGAGCGGCGCTCTTTCGGTTTTTGACGGAAAAATAACTTTAATTGCGGGCGGATATGATAAAAAGTTGACATTCACCGAACTTGCAAGTAAAATTAACGATAAGGTGTCTATTTTGGTACTTCTAGGGAATACATCAGAAAAAATAAAAAGTGAAGTATTAAATTCCAAAAATTACGACCCGGGCAAATTAAAAATATTTACTGCGAAAAGCATGGAAGAAGCTGTTACCACGGCATATGGTAATTCTCCACCGGGTAGCGTGGTTGTCCTTTCCCCGGCGTGTGCGAGTTTCGACTTGTACAAAAATTTTGAAGAGCGTGGAAATGATTTTAAAAACCTAGTAAACAAAATTAAATAAGAAGGAAGTTGAATTTAATTATGCAAAAAGTTTCAAACAAAGTTTTATGGGTAATAATTGGGGTTTTATCTTTTCTGTTTTTGGGAGAAAGTGTGTTTTTCAGACATCAAATCAAGGAAACCGTGAAATACTACTACAACAGAACTGACACATTTATAAAAGACACTATGGACATAAACGATTTTCTCAACTGCGATGTAAACCCCAAAACTATCGTAGTATTTGAGCCAAATCCTTACCATCTTGAATGTATGCCGGGGTTTGTAAAATATTACACCGATCTCGGATATAATGTAGATATATTGATGAGAAGCGGTTGTGAAGAATCTATGGAAAGGTTCGAGCCGAAAGATAAAATCAGAATTTTTAAATTCCGTGAACTGAAAAATGTGGAATTCTATGCAGACAAGATTTTCAATAAATGCCAAAAATATGATTATTCGATGATACACACCGCAGATCCGCACAAAAAGGATATGATTTTCAAACTCAAGTATCCAGAAAATCCAAATTCCATATTTGTTTTACACAACTTCAAATCTTTGGAAGTTTTGGGATTGGAGGAATTCAGACAGAAAAATCAATTATTCGGTCTGGCGGATTACGGAACTCTTAATTACGTAAACCCGAACTACTTTGGCAACGTTGCCGAACACAAGAAAAATGAGCAAACCACATTCTATATAACTTCCAGCCCGAAAAGGGATTACACGCCTCTAATATCAGCCGCAAGAAAACTCGATGCACAAGGCGCAAACTTTAAAATTAACGTAACAGGACACACAGACACTTTCTGTAAAGAAATGATACCCGAAGATTTGAGAAAATATTTTGAATTCTACGGAAAAGTTCCTTACCAGAAAATGTACTCAATAATCGAGCAGTCCGATTTCATTATAATAAATCTCGATCCTGACCTTGAAGAAGACAACTACTTCAGAACCGAACGTGCAACAGGAAGCGCACAGCTCGGATACGGATTTCATAAGCCTATAATTATTCAATCTGAATTTGCTGATACCTATAAACTCACGGATAATGATACAGCGATTGTATATAACGGCAGAGATATGTTGTCCGCAATGGCAAAAGCAATAAACATGAGCTCTGATAAATATGACACGATGACAGAAAGCATGAAATCACTTTGCAAAAAGATTTATGACATATCGCTTGAAAACGTAAAAAAAGCGCTTAAAATAAAATAATATAGCAAAAGCCACGCTAATTAAAACGTGGCTTTTTTTATATGAAAAAATAAATATTCCCCGGCGACAAGTCCGGGGTTTTTATACACAATCAAAATTCTTATATTTACTATTTTTTGTATCCAATAATTTTCTTTATTTCTAGAATAGTTCTTGTTCCATAGTTACTCGGCGCATCTTTAATAGCATCTATCTCACCATCAGTAAGCATTCCAAAACGAAAAAGGTTATCCTTTACAGATTGCATATACTGCTCGGAAGTATTAATAGCGTATCCGAAATTCGTTTCAGTTGCACGGCTAAACATAGAGCCTAAAGAAAAACCTGCCTGATCGGTATTGTGCTTTTTAACTATAGCAATTAATTTTTTGGAAATTATCTCGGGCAATTCAGTTACTTGACTGTCACAAAAACGCATCCAAGACCACGGAGTGCTCATCCATAAATTCTGACACGATACTGCAAGCTTAATATCATCAGACTCCAAACCATTAATACTACACCATTTTCTAAACTCTTCAACATCGTCAATAAGAAATCCTACCCAAGATGTACCGGGAACCCAACCCGGGTAATAATGTACAATGATACCCGGAATTGAAAGCTCATTAAGACCAGAAGAATCATCAGAAACGGGAGATGAACACCTATCTAAAACGGGCTCACTATCAGAAGGCACTGCAGTACCAACCTCATCACCAGAAGATACTGAAGCACTGCCTTCAGAAGATTGTGCATTTTTGGTTGCTTCAACATCCCGCATCAATGTTTCAACTGCCGATATAACAGCTTTCTCTGATTGTGCTGCAGCTGATTTTTTAAGTTCTTTTATTTTCTTTTTAAAAAGCGAACTCATAACATCAACCCCATGACGTGATTGGAGGAGCTTTTCTCCCGTTACAGCGGTCACTAATTCTGAAACTTTATCTTTCATCATAAAAGTTTTCGGTGCAAAATCAGATTTCCTAATAACCTTAAATGAATTTTCCACAAGATACTTTCTGTCTTCCTCTTTAATAAATGTACCTAAAAAATCAACTTCATCTACAATTGCCCAACTGCAGTACTGTTCTGTACTACCATTTGCACATTTGGCATCCCAGCAAAATATAGCAATCCCTTCATTATTTCTTGCTATATTTTTAACACAAGAAAGTGATAAAAATTCATCTTCTCCTACGGCTAAAGTGTGATTAAATGGCATAAATGACGCCAACGCCAGAGTGGACATAGAAACTACTGCTAAAAATTTTTTTATTTTCATTAAATTGACCTCCAAATTATTTTCATAATGATGTTATAACATATTTTTATTAAAAATACAATATGAAAAACCCGTACATAAAATGTACGGGCAAGTTTATTATAATCAAACAATTATTTTTCTTGCATAAAATCCATCACGCAGTTCACAACGTCCTCAACAGTATTTATTTTTTCCACGGCATCATCAGTTGCTTCGATATCAAATTCATATTCAATTGCCGAAACCAAATCTACCAAATCCAATGAATCGGCATCCAAATCGTCAAATAAACTCGTTGCCAACGTTATATCGGATTCCTCCGTGCCAAAATTTTCGCATATAATTCCTCTTACTTTTTCAAAAACTTCTTCAAATTCTTTACTGTAATTCATTAAATACTTCTCCATTTCGGTTACTAAAAATTTAAGGCATAAATCCCCACTAACAAAATATATTATTTACTCTCACAAGCTTTGTCAAGGATTTTTTATAAAATAAAATCTACACTATCATTATATATCAATAATTTCAAAAAAGTTAGAAATATTTTTGTAATATTTCAAATTTTCTTCGCATGCACGACAAGTCTTATATCGCCGTTATCTTTGTAGCAAGTGGAAAACGTCATTATCTTATCATCAGAGGAAATTTCGTATCCGAAATCATACAAACTCCTTTTTGAAATCTCCCCCAGCCAGTTTTTAAAGCTTTCGGAAGATTTAAAATCGGTCTTTATATAATAAGATTCCGCTGGAATAGTATAAACCGAAATTATTTTCCAATTTGTTATACCACTTAAATTAACAAATTTTATTTTTCCGTTCAAAGGATTTTTTCGCCATTCTTCACTTTTAACATTGCTAAGACTTCCAAGCATGGTTTTATCGAGGTTACTGTGGCCATAAATTATAGTGTTTTTGCCAAAACTTTCTGAATTATTTCTATAATCCATAAAAAGCCAGCCCGAACTATTAGATGCCTTTTTGAATGAGTGATTTAGGTAAAATTTATTATCTGCCGACTGAACCACCGGATAATTAATATTTGTACCCGAAATGCTTAGGAAACCAACTGTGTCGCTATTTATACGCTTTAATTTTTTTATGTCTACGCTGTCTGCAGAAATTTTTAAATAGTTAAAATAATCAGTATTTGGCTCATCGGGGCTACTGTTTACCGCTATGTTTTCATTTCGTGGCTGCTCTATGCCTATCACATCGTTTATCTCCTCAATTTCGCTTTCCAAATTGTTTTTATCTATCAGCCTTTTTATCAAAACGTATAGATTAAAAAGTAAAGCCAAAATAAGCAGCAAAGATATTGCGGCTTTAAAAAAATTAATGCGCTTTTTAATATCTTCACTGCTGCTCATATTTTTACACCTTCAAATATAAAATTATTTTCTTCGGGATTTATTAAACAAAACCGCCAAACCTGTTGCCGAAGCAAGCGTTGAGTAAATAGCCGAATAAATATCTATATCGCCTGTTTTTGGGTTTTCTATGGATTCTTCGGCTGTTAACTTAATGAAAATCGCCGTGTTGAAAAACGGATCTTCTAAATCCGCAACCGCTATTTTAATATGGTTAGTTTCATTCGGAACAACACTTGCCTCCGCTTCCATAAGTTTAGTTCTTCCCAAAAATCCAAAATCGTGGTTATTCATAGAGTCTATAAATAATCCTTGAGTTCCAAAGCGCCCCTCCTCGGGTTGGGGGCCGGGCTTACTCGTATCATATCCCGAAGCTTCCAAAATATTTTTTGCGCTTAAAACTGCTCCCGTGGAAGGAATTTTTGCGGCATTTTCCCCGTTTACTATAACCACGGCGGTATCATCGGGAGCGGGATACTGCTCTAAAGGTTCGCCCAACAAGCTGGCCGTTGGGATATCATCATCACTAGCTTCCGGCGGATACTGATTAAATACTCTTTGCCACTCGTTCGAAGCATACACATACCGTAATTTTATCTTGTCCGAGGTCGGCACAACGTCGAACTCCAGTGATACCGAATCATATGAGTGTTTATTACCCGTTTCCCTCTCAATATCCTTATCTTCTGTCTTCTGATCGTCCGTGGGGCCGTCATCGTCAAACATATAATCATCTTCCATACCCGTTATGTCAGGCAAATCTTCCTCAGGTTCAGGCGATCTGGCCTGCTCTAACCGCCCATAATACTCCGGGCGGGACTTGCCCTGAACTTTAAATATTTCGCTTGCAAAACCTGTCGAAAGTACAATTCCGTCCTCCATGTCCAAAAGATTTTTCGCCCCACCAAACACTCCAATCTGATTAGGATTGCCTGTTATTTTAACATTCTCCGCTTTTATCGGTTCTGAAAAAAGCGAATTCATTAATTCCTGTGAATCAGATGTAACTTTGACCGTGGGGTACGACTGGGCCACAGCATTTCCAAAAATACCGCTTGCAATTAAAACACATGAAGATTTTGCCAAAAGTTTTTTCGTGAAATTCATAATCAATACCTCTTTTCAAAAATTATAAACAAAACTTATTTTTGCTCCTAATACTACTAAAAATCCAAAAAATTTAATGCTAATTATTTCCAAAATAAAAAGCCACACAAAGTTTATAGGACAAACTCTGTGCAGCCACATATTTAATAACAATATTATGTATTATCTTTTTCTTTTTTATTACCTTTATCTTTGCGTTTTTTTATAAAATTGCCTATTCTATCAACAATATCAGGCGTCATGGAAATCACCCTGTCAATAGCTCCTGTAAATGACTCAACTTGAAGAAGTTTTACATCATCCCCCGAAATAACCAAAAATGCTGTGGGAGTAATGCTCACGCCTGCCCCGCTTCCGCCGCCAAACAAATCTTTTTCTTTGTTTTTTTCGGAAGTGAAATCAGATCCCCCTGCTGCAAAGCCATACGAAAGCTTGGAAACAGGTATCACAACCGTACCGCCCTCCGACGTAATTGGTTTACCTATCACCATGTCGGCATTGACTACCTCTTTGATTTTTTCGAGTGTGTTTTGGGTCATCCCTTCAATTTTGTTATTCATTTTTTCATTCCTCCTATTTTAATTTACTATTTATAATTATAAATGCCTTAATAGCAACCACCAACAAACTGATAATTCGAGTTTTTATTTTCAAGCCGAGAAAAATTCTAATCTTTTCCGAAACAAAATCAGGGGTAACGTATATACTATAATTCTTAGGTTCATTAAACTCTAAAAATGCCGAAGCTGCAGGATATACCGCCATACACACGGCACCATAAGTCGTCGCTGTTTTGGAAGCCTCCTCACTACCCACAATAATTTTCAAATTGAATCTCTCAAACACCATGCTTTTAAAAACCATTTTCATTATCTTACCCAAACTGCTCAAAAATGCCTTTACATATTTTGCTGTGCTTTGAATGCTCGCCAATTTTTTGTGATTTTTTTCTTTTTTATTGTTTTTTTCTCTCTTACCACTGTCTTTTGATTTCTTATTTTTTCTATTTAAAAACCATTTCCCGAGCGTATCAACTCTCAAAAACCATACTTTAATTTTTAAATCAAACTTGCCGTTTTCATAACAGATTTCCAGATTTATGGGCAAAATCAAAATTAACAATATCAAAGCAAAAATAACAGTTAAGAGCCATAAAAATATATTCAGCAAAAGCATTATCATAACTTTTAAACTTCCTTTGATATTTTTCTTGAATATTGTTTGCCTTAAGAATACATTCTATACAAATCAAGCGAAAAATGCAAACGGTAACGACGTGAGCCACATAACAAAATTATATATAATATTTTCCAAGAATACGAGCGGTATAGTCAGCACGCCCAAAAATAGTAGCAAAAATACCGATAACGTTATTATGTTGTAGTACTTATAGTATGAAATTAAAAACTTTTCCGGTATAAACGCTTCCGCTATCCTAAATCCATCAAGCGGTGCGATTGGTATTAAATTGAAAACCGCAATCCCTATGTTCAAAACTATATAGTATGAAAAGAATGTACCTATCCATACGCTCGCCGCACCAAAATTAAAAAGTGCAAAAAAGTTGGCAAGTAATCCTCCGAAAACTGCCGCAAGTAAATTTGAAATAGGTCCCGCTGCAGCCGTTATGGCCATATCACGCCTTGGATTTTTAAAATTTGAAGCATTTACCGGCACAGGTTTTGCCCATCCAAAGCTGAAAAGAAGTATTCCCAGCGCTCCGAGCGGATCAAAATGCACAAGCGGATTAAGGGTAAGACGCCCTGTGAGTTTCGCTGTGGGGTCGCCAAGTTTCGACGCAACCCAACCGTGTGCACACTCGTGAAGCGGTAAAATCAAAAATACTATTATTAAAACAGCCAATATTCGCATTATAACGTCCATTAATGTTATTCCTGAACTAAAAAGCCACATATAAATACACCTCAAGAGTATTATACCACTGTGTAAAAATAGTTCAATCGTTTAAAAATAAAATATCTCAGCTATTAATTTTTACAACAGAAGTATCCGGATAATACCAAGAAAGTATTTTTTTATAGTCGTTTCCTTCAAGCGCCATATACTGTGCCCCATGCTGGCTCATACCCACGCCGTGCCCATAACCCCTAACTTTGAATACAAATTTATTTTCCGCTTTATCAAACCACAAATCAAAATCAGATGACCTGAGCGCAAACATAACTCGTATTTCTGTACCCTTAAAAGTTTCCCCACAAATGCTTATTTCTTTGACCATTCCGCCATCGCTTCTTTTGGGTATGCCTACCCATTTTTCAGGCTGCTTATCAAACTTCAAATTGCTAATCTTTGAACTTAAAATTTCTTTGAATTTTTTGATATCTATTTTTGCTGTAGTTTCGTATCCGGCCACGGTTTTATCGCCCGGACTTTCAACATTTGTCAAATATTTTACGCTTCCGCCAAAAACATCTTCTGATTTTTCCGTCTTACCTGAAGAAATCGCATGATATGCAGCTAAAATCGGTTCGCCTTCGTCCTCTATAATCTCACCGAAAACACTGTTTACCGCATTTTCTATCTTTTCCTCGTATTCTTCAAAACGACTCCCCCACTTTTCTTTTCGCTGCTTTTTAGTTATGTAATTAACCGCTTTTTGAGTATCAACTTTAAAATCGTATTTGCTGTTGCTGCCTTTTGAACGCTCTAAATTTCTTGCCCTGCAAAAATATGTATATGACGCCACGGCCTGGGCTTTTAGAGCCTCCTCTTCAAATTTTGCCGGCATTTCCGTACAAACTACACCATAAAGAAATTCTTCATCGGGGATATCCAATATACTTCCGCTGCTTTCGTCAAGTACGCAAAAACTTTTTTTGGCATTTGCTTCGTAATTCCCTATTGATGACTTTTGATAATTAATCTCACTGCGGTTATGATGGCTTTTCGTCACCGCCAAAAGTGGTACTAGAATTATAATTATCATTGTAATAATACATATTATGAGCCATTTTAATTTTTTTAGGATTTTCATAAATTTGAAATTCCTCCATTATAAGAAAATGTGCGTCAATATCATATTGACTTTACTCTAAAAAGCGTATAAAATAAGTTGTTAGAACGTCTACATATTAATATGGACGAGAACTAAATTTTATGTTTTAAATTTATTTTAAAAACGGAGGATTTCTATGAAACTTAAGAACATTTGGCTTATTTTCTGCATCACCTTTTTAATTTTGGTACCTGCCAAAATTTATTCATCTCTCTCACCTGTGGAATTCGTTGAATCATCAACATTCCTAATATTATTCGCATTGGGCGCACTTGCGCTTGCTATTTGCATATACCTTTCCAAATTTTCTCTCAAAAACATAAGCATACAGCAAAATACAGTTCTTGGAGGAATTGCAGCACTAATTGCGCTGTGCTTTTTATGGTGCGTACCCGCATATTTCGGCGACACGGTAACAAAATACGACTTCGAATGGCAACCCATATTGGTTACTGTTTTTTCGGCACTTTCTTTTGTAACGTTCACACTAATTTCCGTGACTCACTTCATGGGCAAAAACATAATCTCAAAAGCACCATTTTTCCTCTATTGCCCCGTACTCTGGTTCGGATTTAAGATGATCCTGTTTTTATCTGTCAACAACAATACAACAGACCCATATGACGTGATATCTACGGGATTTTTAACACTTTTTATGATTTACTTCACACAAACTTTCGCAACTTCCACCAAAGCAAACAACATAAAACTTCTGTTTGTTTTGGGACTTCCTCTTGTTCTTTTCTCGGCATCGTCAAATGTTCCGGTTATTTTGAAAGTATGGACAGAGGGAGCTTTTGTGAGTTCAGCCGTCGCAACCGCAACACTTGAGATTTTACTTGCAATTTACGTACTTTTCACCCTCATCACAGCGCACAAACAGCTTGAAAACAAAGACCAAAAAGTAATAAAAGCGTTTTAAGCAAAATAGTAATTTAATATCATAAGTAAGGAGACGGTTTTGTGGCTATTAACATAGGTATTAACGGGTTCGGCAGAATAGGAAGAATGGTTCTGAGAGCATCGCTTGAATCGCCTGAAAAATATAATATTGTCGGCATTAATGATCCTTTTATAAACTCCGAATACATGGCATATATGCTAAAATATGATTCGGCACACGGCACATGTACGGCAGATATCAAAGCTGAGAATGGCATGCTCTGCGTAAATGGCAAAAATATTAATGTGTTTTCTGAAAAAGAGCCGAAAAATATACCTTGGAGTAATGTTGGCGCCGAATATATCGTTGAATCAACAGGTGTTTTCTGCACTACCGAGAAGGCTTATGCGCACATCGAAGCGGGGGCTAAAAAAGTCATCATATCCGCACCGGCAAAAGACAAAATAACACCAACATTTGTTTGTGGCGTCAATTTGAATACCTACACCCCTTCAATGAAAGTTGTTTCAAATGCATCATGTACAACGAACTGTCTTGCGCCTTTGGCGAAAGTAATAAACGATAATTTCGGAATTGAGGAAGGCTTAATGACAACCGTCCACGCCATAACAAATACTCAAAATACTGTTGACGGTTTATCAGCAAAAGACTGGCGTGGAGGAAGAGCATCAAGCAGCAATATAATTCCGTCATCCACAGGGGCTGCGAAGGCTTGTGGGTTGGTAATACCCGAGTTGCAAGGGAAGCTTACAGGTATGTCATTTCGTGTACCCGTCATAAACGTTTCGGTTGTAGATTTGACCTGCAGGCTTTCGAAATCTACTTCTTACGATGAGATATGTTCGGTTATAAAATCGGCCTCCGAAAAAGAAATGGCCGGAATTTTGGGATATACCGATCAGCCTGTTGTGTCCAGCGATTTCTGCGGTGATTCGCATACCTGTGTATTTGACGAAAAAGCCGGAATTATGTTAAATGATAGATTTGTAAAGCTTGTAGCATGGTACGATAACGAGTGGGCATATAGCTGCAAGGTGCTTGATTTGATATCATATATGTGCGATAAAGATACAAATTTATAGCAGAAATTTCGTATAAAAAGAAAAGCATCTGAGTTAGCGGCTCAGATGTTTTTTATTATGTATTATTTCAATTATTCTTCCTCATCTTCATCGATTTGCCCATTTGCTATCATATCTGTCAAGGATTTGGCTTTTTCCAGATAAGATTTTTCCACCATAACATCAGTTGGTGTAAGCAAGGCACCTGTTGTTATTTTCAAATAACCATTTGCACCTGTTTCCTGAACAATGTAAGGTATTTCGTTGTCTTTCAGTATAGACTCAACAATCCCCAATTCATAAGAATTATGTACGGTTATCAATTTAACAAGTTCAATTTCATCATGTTCTTTATTACTTTTATTTTCTTTTCTATTTTTCCGCCAGAAAAAACACATATAAAATTCCCCCTACTATAAATTACATCATAATTGTACTCCAAAAATAATACGAAGTATATGCAAAAACTAACCAATCTTTTTTCCGATGACAGCCCGACAAATATTATTTATATCTAAAAAATGTTCAATATCACCCAACCCGAAAGACTCCATAATTCTTTTCACATCATCATACTGCCCATCACCGATTTCGAATGATAAAACCCCACCAATTCTCAGTTTTGGTATCCAAAATTCACAAATTTTTTCGTAAAAATCAATACCACTATTTCCGCCATCTAAAGCTAAATGGGGTTCACATAGAACCTCTTTTTGCAAATTTGGAATATCGCCTGATTTTATGTAGGGTGGATTTGAAATAATTAAATCAAAATAATCGTTTTCAAAATTTTTATAACACGAAAATATATCGTCTTTAACCAAGTTGACTTTACTATCATATCTTTTATGATTTTCATACAGATATTTAAATGCTTTTTCTGAAATTTCCACAGCATAAATATCACACGTTTCATGGAATCCACGTTCAATAGCAAGTGCGATACAACCACTGCCGCTGCAAAGGTCAACAATCTTGGGATTTTTAACATCTTTTATAGCTTCTAGTGAAGCGCTCACTAAAACAGATGTATCCTCCCGAGGAATTAAAACCCCTTCACCAACTTTCAAATCCATACCCATAAACTCACATTCGCCCAGCGCATACTGAAGCGGCATTCCGCTGCATCTTTTTTCAATTATTCTGCAAAATTCCTTATACTGTTTGGCATTAGGAGTATCCATACCACGCAGTATTAAATCGGTCCTACTAACACCAAAACCGTACCAAAAAATATTTAGAAGTTCGGAATTAACACTATCTATTCCGGCATTTTCTAAACTTTTTTTAGCCTGGTCATATATTTTTTTATATGTCTGCATTTTTATCACTATCCGATTCATTCTCATCTTCAGACTCTAAAAAAACAGGCAACACTACCGTAACTGTTGTGCCAAAACCCTCTTCGCTCAGTATATTGAGCGTGCCACCATGAAGCGATACAATCTCATCAACAATTGCAAGCCCTATACCCGAACCCTGTTGTAGATAATTCGCTTTATAAAACTTCTTTGTCACATTCGACAGGTGTTCGGGCGGAATACCGCATCCATTATCTGTAAAGGATATAGAAATCTTATCGTCCTTCACCTTCACATCAACGCTCACAGCGCCACCTTCAGACGTATACTTAAGCGCATTATCTAAAATATTTATAAAAACCTGACGAAGCCTATTTTTATCGCCCATAACCGGCGGTAACATTTTGGGTTCGTTATATATTAGAGCTTTCTTCTCATTTTCGGCACGATCTTTAAACATATAGACAGCCTCGCCAATTTCTGCCAAAATGTCTATTTTTTCTTTTATTAGTTTTATCCTTTTTTCTTTTATACTGGAGAAATCTAAAAGCCCTTCCACAATCCAAGAAAGTCTTTCGGCCTCTTTTACTATTACAGTAAGTCCTTTTCTTCTGGTTTCCGGTGAGTCTTCGCAAAGCTGCATTGTCTCTGCCCAGCCTTTTATGGCAGTGAGGGGGGTGCGCAGTTCGTGCGATACCGAAGAAATAAACTCGTTTTTCAACTTTTCGGTCACATCGAGCTCTTCCGCCATATAATTTATGGTATCGCTAAGCTCCCCTATTTCATCATCGTATTTTTTGCCAATTTTTACGTGAAAATCTCCTCTTGCAATCTGCTTGGCCTTTGAACATATATCACTAACCGGGTTTACAATCGAACGTACAAAATAGAGCCCTGAAATTACAATCACGGCAATGACCAAAAATGAAATCACTACCAGTGCGACAAACACAAAGTTTATTCGGGCGTTAGCTTTTTCCATAGAAACAGCATATCTTATAGCGCCCAAATAATTTCCTTCATGGTCGTAAACTGAGCGAGTAACCGCCATAATTTTTTCTTTTGTTAGAGATTTACCTTCCCAGATACCCATTTTCGTATCCGAGAATTTTGCTTCGTCATAATCCGGACGTTTTTCTGATTTTTCGGGCAAAAAGCCACTCGATGACATAATTGCTTCATCATTTTTATTAAAAACTGTGATTTGCATGGCATCTTTATTTTTAAAATTTTCTATGTAAACTCTGGATATATTAACAAAATCTTCATCGCTATCCACGGAGCAGCTTTCAATAATATCACAAAGCTCTTCGGCCCTACTTTTTATGTTTTGCTCGATACCACTATAAAAATAGCCACGCACAACAACAAAAAACGCTATAACAAGTATGCCAAATACAGCAACAGTAAACCCCAAGCTATTATAAATCCAACGTCTTTTTATACCCTTTAATACCATGAATTTTCAGCACTCCAAAAAACTAGTTTTCCCACTTATAGCCCATTCCCCAAACTGTGATTATATGTCTGGGCGTAGATGGATCATCTTCGATTTTCATACGCAATCTCCTAATATTTACATCAACAATTTTTTCCTCTCCGCTATATGTCTCGCCCCAAACATGTTTCAAAATTTGTGTACGGCTGAAAACGGTACACGGATTTGAAAAAAAGTATTCCATAATTTGAAATTCAACCTGCGTAAGTTCAATCGTATGACCACGTTTTTTAAGCGCCCTGTTGCGCAGATTAAGCACAAATTCACCAAGTTTGATTTCTTCTTGGAATTTATTTTCACTACGCATCATATTAAGCGCAACCCTACGATAAAGCGCATCAACACGTGCAACAAGTTCTGACGGGCTGAATGGCTTCGTAATATAGTCGTCCGCACCGAGCATAAGTCCACTAACTTTATCAATTTCTTGAGTTTTTGCGGTAAGCAAAATTATTCCGATCGTATCACTACGCTTTCTGAGCTCTTTGCAGACTTGCACACCGTCAATTCCCGGAAGCATGACGTCCAAAACAGCCAAATCAAAGTCACCGTTATAATTTTCAAAGAGTTCAAGAGCTTTCTCACCGCTGTCAGTTTCAACGACATCATACCCCGAACGTCGCAAATTTATTACCTCAAATTCTCTTATTGCCGCTTCATCTTCCACTACTAATATTCTTTTCATAATTTTCCTCCACCGGTTTCAATTATTGCACGGGAATTATCCCATTTTTTTGAATTTGATACATATGTGTTTTAACACTCGAATTATTTACGTTCATACCATCAATAACTATTTCATCTAATCCGTCACCGTTTACGTCACGGACGCACGCACTCTGAAATTTAAAATTTCCTTCGACCACATCATCTTTAAGCGCCCATTTGCCTGATTTCTTTTCAAAAAACATACAGTGCGATTTCACAAAATCGTCCTCTGTTTCGCAGAAAACTACCGTATATTCTTCCCCACCGACACTACATTTTAAAGATGAAGAATACTTATTGTCAATCATTAAATACGAAAGTTTAAAATCTTTTTGAAGGTAATCCCCCACTAAACTTTCTATTTCCGCCTGCTCCACTGAAACCACGGGCGGAGACATAGCACTATGCACGTCAAAAAAATCGTTTGCCGAGCAACCTGTCAGCATGAATGAAATCGATGCCAAAAATAATATAATTCCTAAATTTCTTTTCAAATTTCAGAGCCCTCTCTTATACCACATCTTTTTGTAAATTATACCACAAATGTGAATTTTTTTAAATAGGCAAACGAAACAAATAAATATATTAAATAAAATGTTTGACAAGCACATCACATACGGATATAATCAACTAAAGTAAATATAATAATTAAATTTAGTTTCTATCTTTTGGACAAAACAATTAAATATAAAGGAGAATTGTGTATGGGGCTTACCGGTGACTACAGAAAATACGTATGGAATGACTTCAGTGTAGTTGAAAAAGCACGCATTATAATAATTGAAAGCTCAGATAAATACGTTATAGGGTCGTGCGAACCAAACAGTAACCACGAACTTAAGTTTGTAAAAGAATTGCCTGTCCAAATTAATCCCGCATCGTTCAGCTACGAATATCGTGTAGAGCCAAAAAATATGACAAGAAATCTTACTGCAGCAAAAGACCCCGGAGTAAATTTTGTTCCGGTGACGTTCGGCGATTTTGAAAGGGGGACGACCACTATTCCTCTTATATTTGACATATATGACGAATACAACGCAAGGTCAATGAACAGCGGTCTGGACAGCTCGATGTCTTTAATGAAAAAAGGATTTACCTCCTTGCCGGATTTAATAGAATATGCGAAAAGCGGCAATAAATATGCGCTGTTCAAGTGGGGAGACATTAAAAAATTCGGAGTTCTAACAGGTGTGGACACAGAGTACACTGCCTTTTCCCCTTGGGGGCAACCGCTTAAAGCGAGAGTAAGTGTACACATAACCGAAGAACCTGTTAAGGGTGGAATTGATGCTTTGAATGCAGAAGCTTTGGGAATGAATGGTCTTAAAGAAAAAATGTCTAATGTAAGCAACAAAGGCAAACAATTTTTAAATGGAATAAAAAATATATTCAGATAAAAAGGAGGAATAATAATGTCAGATATAGGTATAGGTATAGATTGGGATGAAGATGATGATGAAGACGAAGGCGATGAGCTAGTACACGTGGAAAAAGCCGAAGAAGAAGAAGACGTGTTCGACGATATGGAAGACGAAAGCAAAAGTAAAAGCGAAAGCGAGCAAGAATATGACCAAAACTTAGGGCACCTCGGGAATTTTTTCAAGAAAATACGCAAGAAAATAGAAGAGAGTAAAATCGGTGAAGGGGTATCGTTTGTTAAAGGGGCTATAAACGGATTAGTAAATAAAGCTCACATAAAAAAAGCAGAATTCCGTGATAGCATAAAAGAAAAATTATTTGGTAGCGACGAAGAAGAAACAGAAGTTCTCGAAAATAGCCGTTCAGTCGGCGATGATGATAACAAATTTGAAATCAATGAAGAACTTAAGAATAAGGATATCCTGTTTAATAGCATGCAACTCAAAGCTCTCGTAGCAGAACAGCGATTAGAAAAGCAAAAGGAAGAAAAAGAAACCGAAAAAGCAAAACAAAGCGGCTACGTAGTGGGCGCTGTGCTAGAAAATCTAGATAAGCTTAAGCATGAAAGAAAGCGACTGGAAGAAGAGCTCAAGGAAATTGATGAGCAAGAAAAAGCTATAAATGAGGATACGGAGATAGACGAAGACGAAAAAAAAGAACAACTGGCAGAAAAGCAAAAAGAAAGAGCCGAAAAAAATAAAGCGCTTGAAAAATATACACCGGATGCCATGGCAAGCAGTTTGGCTAAAGACAGCGAAGGTAACATCGCCAATGCGATAAAACGCAGGGCGGCACAGCGCAGGGCAGAAGACACGGAAGAAAGAAAAAAACTTGGCCTAAAAGAAAGATACGAAGGCTATGATTACGAAAAAAAAGTATTGGACGAAGAGCTGAAAGAGGCGAAAGACGCCGAAAGTAAAAAAATACTCGAGCAGTACCGGGAAAATCGCCAAGCTCAACAAGATAAGGAGCGAGGCGTTGTTACAGGCATAACGCAGGCACTTAGTAATTTTGAAAAAACACGTGGCGAAGAGAAAAAAATTGTTGCTGCTGCCGAGGGAAAAGACAAAGAAATATTACAAAGTGAGTTTGACAAAAATTATAGTGATAAAGTAGCTGATGAAAGAGCAGTGGCAGTGGCTCTTGAAAGAGCAGAAAAGGAAGCCGAATATTTAAGAGCCCAAGATGACCCCGCCAATGAAGAGGAAAATAAAGGCAAGGACTACGTTGAAATAGCGCTGACTAACGCAGCAAAAAAAGCTGCTTTTACCAAACTAAACCAAAAACTGAGAGTGCTAGCTATAATTGAAAAGGCAAAGCAAAAACATTCCGAAGACAAGCAAAAAGCTGAAGCAAGTGAAAAAATACGTAAGGAAGAAGAAAAAAAGCGCAAAGCCGAGCAATTAAAGGCCGAAGCAGAGAAATATGACGAAAAGGCTCGCATCGACAAAGCTCTTGCCGAGAAAAGATCTAAACGTAAAGAAATTGAAGCTGCAAAAAATGCAGAAGGCGTAACGCCCGGGATGGCTGCATATTACGATGAGCAGATGAAAAAAATTGATTCCGAAATGGCAGAAATAACACTTCAAACCAAAAAAGATGTTGCATCAGACAACAGAGAACGCTATGAAAAAGGGCAGCAAGAATTAAAAGCCAAACTCGACAAACAAAGGCGCCAACTTGAAGAAGAAAAAGCAAAAAAAGACAAAGAAATCAGTGATGCTCGTGAAAAAGCCAAGAAGAAACTTGAAGAAGAAGCCCAGAAAAAAGAAGGACAAGTAAACCAGCAACCAGGAACAAATACAGGGTCCACATCAACAACCGGAAATACTAATGGCGACGAAATAAATGTAGAATATGACGACGCTGTCAGTCTGTTCTTAAAGAAAATAGGCTGGGGCGATGGAACCGACGGCAAGGCTCTTGAGCCGGAATTGGCCCGACTCAACGATGACGATTATGATGATGACGAAGAAGAACAAAAGAAAGTGCAAGAAACTGAGGCAAGATGCGCCAGAATCAGAAAAAAATTTGAAGCAGGAATGAAAGCAATACGGTCGCTTAACGACATGAAAAAAGTTATAACCGCACGCAGCAATGCCATTCGGGAAGCCATTGATAAAGACCCAGACCCAACAATTACCCGAAAAGACAGAAAATACCGACTCGGGGTAATGGATAATCTCATATCAGAAATAGGAGGTCACTTTAATTTTCACGGTCCCTCAATTGCCGGCGAAGAAGCAAGGGGTAACAAAGGTAGTCTTACGCATATTATTGAGTTATCCGCACTCCTCAACGATTTGGATACATCCCTATTCAAAGCCAATTCGCAGTTAGGCGAACCTTATAATGATGACGTCGGGAAAATGATTAGCGACCTGCACGCAGAATCGTTTAGAAAATTCGGAACACAATACCTTAAAAGCTTGAAGGTGACCAATTCGAGAGGAAAACAGGTATACTTGTTTAGCGAAAGTTCAAGTGATTGGAGGCACCGTCTCAGCGGAAGCCAAAAAACCGATGCAAACAGTTCGGGTAAGGTTTACATGGGAATACTTAGGACTATAATTAATGTCTGTAATGCTCATACATGGCTTGACAGCAGAGCTACAGGGCTGCTAAAAAATCTTACATCTGATTGTCAAAGTATACTTGACAACGATAAGCCACAACAAATGAGCGATGACAGTGTCACACAATCATTTAAAAACAAAATCAAACCTCATATGCAAAACTACAATGATTCAATACAAAAATTAGAAAATGGTAATACGGACGACAAAGCGGACAAAAACATATCTAATTTAGCGAGAATTTTGAAATTTGCGGAAGATTTAAGCGAAGATCCAAATGACGCCAAAACCAGGGAAAAAATAGAGAAAGGTCTGAAGTCAATTATCGGAGACTTTTCTAGTTTGGATCCCGGCGGAACAGGTTGTGGCGATTGGAATAATGCGGTAGGGTTCGGCAATGAACTATATAAAATTGGATTGTGGACCCCATTTACACCAAAACAATAAAAAATCCCCCAAGATTTTTCTTGGGGTTAAATTTATGTCTATTTCTGAACTTTACTGCGAAGCCGCATTGTTTTATCAAGAATTTTTTTGCGTATTCTGAGGCTTTTCGGCGTCACTTCCAAAAGCTCGTCATCATCGATAAACTCTATTGACTGCTCCAAACTCAAAACGCTATGTGGTGTAAGCTTTAGAGCTTCATCTGAACCCGATGCACGCATATTTGTAACGTGTTTCTTTTTGCAGACGTTGACGGTTATGTCTTCAGCTTTAGGTGTTGAGCCTACAACCATGCCCTCATATACTTCCACGCCCGGCCCTATGAAAAGCCGACCTCTATCTTGCGCTGCAAACAAACCATACCCCGTGGAAACACCGGTTTCGTGCGCAACAAGAGAGCCATGATGCCTTTGAACTATCTCCCCTTTATACGGTTCATAGCAGTCAAACATCTGGTTGAGTATCCCTTTACCATTTGTATCTGTCAAAAATTCCGATCTATACCCTATTATCCCCCTGGAAGGAACCCTGAATTCGAGCGAAGTCATTCCGCCATCTTTTGGGCACATATTTATCATGTCGGCTTTTCTTGAACTTACTTTTTCGATAACCGCTCCTACGTATTCTTCAGGAACTTCCACGCTAAGTAGTTCAATCGGTTCGCAAAGTTGCCCATCAATCTCTTTCATAATAACTTGAGGACGTGAAACCTGAAATTCATATCCCTCACGGCGCATAGTCTCTATGAGAATTGAAAGATGCAATTCTCCCCTACCTGAAACTTTAAATGTATCGGCAGAATCCGTTTCTTCGACACGCATGGAAACATTTGTTTCAACCTCTTTGAAAAGGCGATCACGAATATTTCTTGATGTAACAAATTTACCCTCTCGGCCGGCAAAAGGACTATTATTTACCATAAAATTCATCGAGACAGTCGGCTCATCTATCTTAACAAATGGAAGAGGTTCTACATTTTCAGGCGCACAGAGTGTTTCACCTATATTAAGATCCGCAATACCCGAAACCGACACTATCTCTCCGAGTCCAGCACTTTCTGTTTCCACTCTTTTTAAACCTTCATATTTATAAAGCTTACCGATTTTAACATTTTTCGGCGTGCCCTCCGGCGAGCATAAAACCACATTCTGGCCGTAAGTAGCAGTTCCCCTTTCAATACGCCCGACACCAATTCTTCCAATGTAGTCATCATAATCTATATTAGAAATAAGAAGTTGCAAAGGCCCGTTTTTATCGCCTTTAGGGGCAGGGATTTCTTTTATTATCGTTTCAAAAAGAGGCTTTAAATTATCACTATCTTTTGCCTCGCCCGTATAGGCATAACCATTTTTCGCAGATGCATATACAACCGGAAATTCTATTTGCTCATCGTCCGCCCCAAGCTCGATAAATAAGTCTAAAACTTCGTCAATGACTTCTTCGGGTCTTGCACCGGGTCGATCTATTTTATTCACCACTACAACAGGCTTTTTGCCCAGCTTAAGCGCCTTTTTTAGAACAAATCTAGTTTGAGGCATACAACCTTCAAAAGCGTCGACAAGAAGTAAAACTCCATCGACCATCAAGAGAATACGTTCAACTTCCCCACCAAAATCAGCGTGTCCGGGGGTATCTACTATATTAATCTTTGTGTCCCCATACATAACCGCCGTATTTTTTGATAAAATTGTTATTCCTCGTTCGCGTTCCAAATCACCCGAATCCATTACCCTATCCGCTACGGCCTCGTTCGATCTGAAAATACCGCTTTGTTTCAGCATTTGGTCGACCAAAGTCGTTTTTCCGTGGTCAACGTGCGCTATTATCGCTATATTCCTAAGTTCACTATAATCACTCATTTTTCTCTTCCTTTCCGATATCATTATTTATATTATCTATCAGATTCCTAATCTGACGGCTTAAACTTACGTCCGCGCCTCTTGGGATTTTATCGTACACTTCGAAAACTTTATCTCTCATCCAAAGGCTCGGCGTAATCCTTACGGAATATCCACAACCATTATCAACCATCCAGTCCAGAAACTCGGCTTTGGGTAGTCCATAACAATAAAGAAGCGTCATTATAACTCCGCCGTGAGTGAAAATCGTGGCCGATGTTACACCACGTCTCATCATTGATTCCACAACCGCATCAAACGTCGTTGTAACTCTTTTTTGTATTTCGTCCCAAGTTTCAACCTTGGCTTTTCTTTTAGGGTCATCACGCAAATCCTCTGTGCCGCTGAAAACACATTCTCTAAAACCGTCCACAATCTCGGGTTCTACGTCCGAATACAAAATTTTACAGGTTTCCGTGCACCTTTTCATCGGGCTTGAATAATACTCCATAGTACGCGGATATTCAAAATCTTGCGCCAGTTTCTTGAGCTTTTCTACGCCCTCACTACATAGTGGCAAGTCCCCTGAACCCGCAAATTTACCGTTAATATTGGCATCCGTCATGCCGTGCCTGACAAAATGAATTACATAAGACTGCATAATTATCACTCCCGATTTTTATTTATGGACAGTTATTTTGCCTTCCGTGCCACTTAGTAATCTCTGTATATTTTTTCTATGTTTGTAAATCACTAAAGCGGAAATCAAAAACGAAAATACCAGTGCCGTAGCAAACAAATCGCTATCAACATCTGACACCAAGTAGATAATACCTACCGATATAGGAAACGCAACAGCTGCGCAAACCGATGCCAACGAAACTATCTTCGTAAAAACTAGGATAACTGCAAAAACACTTATCAATACGAGAAAAATTCTCCAATCTATAAGAAGCGTTGCTGCCCACGTTGTGAGTATAGCTTTACCGCCTTTGAATCCGAAAAAGCATGGGTACACGTGCCCTAAAATACACGAAAAACACGCTAAATACTCACCAAAACAAAATGCAAATGAGTCGGCATCAAAACCCAAACAAAAAGTCATCATCACATGTGCAAAATATACAGCCGCAACCCCTTTGGCAAAATCAATTAAGAAAGTATAAATCGCAAGTTTCTTACCTTTCGTGCGCAAAACGTTAGTAAACCCGGCATTTCCGCTACCTACTTCTCTTATATCATTGCCCGCATCAAACAACTTTGTTACAATTATCGAAGCGTTTACACAACCTATCAAATATGAAACAGCTGCAATTAAAAGCATCACAAAAATATTAAACATATAAGTTTACCTCTAAATCAACACTAAAATTTCGCTTCAAAGTTTTTCTCTGTTTTCTCTCTTATCACAAACCTGACCGGTGTACCCGAGAAGCCAAACACTTTTCTGATATTATTTTCAATATAATGCTGATATGAAAAATGAAATAACTCCGCTTTATTAACGAAAAACACAAATGTCGGTGGGCAAACACTGGCCTGAGTCATATAGTATATCTTAAGTTTTTTGCCCTTATGTGTCGGAGTAGGCGTCCTCGTTATCGCTTCCGCCAAGACGTCATTTAAAATTCCTGTGGAAATCCTCATAGAATTCGAGTTTTTAACGTTATTTATACATTCATAAATTTCATTTACCCTTTGCCCTGTTTTGGCCGAAATAAAGAGTATTGGCGCATATGACATAAATAAGAACGTTTCTTTTATCTTCTTTTTGAATTCGTCCATGGTGTGCGTATCTTTTTCGATTGTATCCCACTTGTTCACAACTATTATACTTGCTTTCCCGGCTTCATGAGCGAGGCTCGCTATTTTTGTATCCTGCTCCGTCGCCCCTTGCTGTGCATCTATCATAATTATACACACATCTGCTCTTTCAACCGCAAGCTTTGCCCGAATTACACTATACTTTTCAATGTTTTCAGTAATCTTACTCCGCCTACGTATTCCTGCAGTATCAATAAAATTGTAATTCCCAAAATCGTTTGAAATCCTAGTATCAACAGTATCTCTAGTCGTACCTGCAACGTTTGAAACTATACTTCTCTCGAATCCCGAAATATAATTTATAAGTGAAGATTTGCCGACATTAGGCTTACCAATAATAGCAACCGAAGTAACATCTTCTTCATCTTCAAAATCACCATCAGGCAAATTCTTAAAAATAGCATCGAGCAAATCGCCAGTGCCATGGCCATGGACAGATGAAACTTTTATAGGTTCACCCAAACCCAAATTATAAAACTCATAAAAACTAAAATCATCGTTTCCGATATTATCGGCTTTGTTCACACACAAAACAACAGGCTTACCCGATTTTTTAAGCATATGCGCAATTTCCGTATCAGACGCAACCAAGCCCGATTTCAAATCGACAACAAAAACAATAGCATCTGCCAAATCTATGGCAATCTCAGCTTGTTTCCTTATCTCACCTGCCATCGAATCGCCGTTTTTTCCAAATTCAATTCCGCCTGTATCGATAATAGAAATTTTGCGATTAAGCCATTCACATTCGCCGTAAATTCTATCCCTGGTGACACCCGGCGTATCGTCAACTATAGAAACTCGCTTACCTATCAGCTTGTTAAAAAGTGTGGATTTTCCAACATTTGGACGTCCGACAAGCGCTACTACAGATTTCATTTTCTCACTTCCTTAACAAATAAAAAACTTGAAAATAGAGAAGGATTGCTCCTCCTCTAGTCAGTTTAATATATAAAGTCAAATATCATTAAGCTTCTTTCTTAACAACTTCTCTGCCTTTATAGTAACCGCAAGAACCACAAACTCTATGAATAAGTTTGAACGCTCCGCATTTTTCACATCTGCTAAGAGCCGGCGCTTTCAACTTCCACACATTGGAACGTCTTTTGTCTCTTCTCGCTTTTGAATGTTTTCTCTTTGGTACAATTGCCATTACTCGGCACCTCCTCTTATATAAAAACAAATAATCCGTACCATACCGGTATCTTCATTATAACGCTTAAAAAAACGTTTGTCAATACATTAATTTTGTTTTTCGGAAATTTTAGCGACATTTTTTATGAGTATGAGCGGAGTCAATTCATCAGATTGACCTGCAGGGTTGTCTTTTATGAGCATTTTTAAAAATTCATCAGAAAGCTCTTTTAAGTTGTCGTTCTTTCCCAAAATATTAACTTCGAAATCATTTGCATCAACTATCATGGAGTTAATCTTGAAAGCATCGCTTATCTCATTGCAAACCTTTGAAGGATTTTTTGGATTGAGTAGCGCCAGGTTATGGTATAAATCGAACGAAGAATTCATATAAAATCCATCGATTCCGTCTATTTCATGCCCTGCAATTTTGTAAAACACACCTTTGATTCCAAAAAGTTTTGTCACGGCAGAACAAAAACAGGCAAACAATATTCTCGGTAATCCCGCCAAATTTATCGCCAGCTGGAGCTTATACGGCTCGTCCATAGCTATGCCGTGGCTGTTGGAAGAAGCAAATTTAGAAAGAAACTTTGCCCAGAATCCAAGTTTGACATCGCTTTTATTAACAGTATTATTTTGGCACATTGAAATTATTTTTTCGCTAATCGACAACACGTCACCCTCCTCATAAAGAGGAGCAACATATTTTCCAATTACATCCAGATACGACTCGCCTTGCTCAATAAAATGTGTTTGAATAGCGAAACGCTCAAATTCACAGCCCTGAACACAAGCGTTTTTTCGAACATAATAAACAACGCCGTCTACTTCACGTTTACAATCTTCCGAATTTCTAAATCCCATACTTTAATACCCCTATTACTAAAAATTTGGCTTTCCTAACAGTTTGAACATTTCTTTTTTATAGTTTTCCACACCGGGCTGGTTAAACGGGTTCACGCCTAGCAAACAAGCCGAAACGGCGCACGCCTTTTCAAAAAAATATACCAGATATCCAAAATTTTCTTCAGAAAACGAATCTAAATTCAAAACTATATTAGGGACTCCCCCATTAGTATGCGCCAAAAGTGTAGCCTCTAAAGCCTTTTGATTAACAAAATTCACGCTCTTACCACTAAGATAATTTAAACCATCAGCATTGTTTTGGCTCTCACTTATAATTAAATCGTTATTTGTTTTTTTTACATTTATAACTGTTTCAAATAAATTTCTAAGGCCTTGCTGTATATATTGCCCAAGCGAATGTAAATCTGTTGAAAATATAGCAGATGCAGGAAAAATACCTCGTCCATTTTTCCCTTCGCTCTCGCCAAAAAGCTGTTTCCACCACTCGGTAAAGTAGTGCATTTTTGGGTGATACCCAACCATAATTTCGGTGACTTTCCCCTGCCTATAAAACAAATTTCTTATAGCAGCATATTTGTAACAATCGTTCAAATTCTCGCCATAAATACTATAGTCAGTTAAAGCGTTCAAAGCACCGCCTAGAACTTTTTTAACGTCAATACCCGTAACGGCCATCGGGAACAAACCTACCGGCGACAAAACAGAATATCGTCCACCAATATTTTGAGGAATAATAAATGTTTTATATCCCATTTCATCGGCTAATTTTTTCAAATTACTCCCTGAGTCAGTAGTGCAATAAATTCTTTCCTTTGCGCCACTTTTTCCATATACACTCTCCAAAAAATCCCTAAAAAATCTAAACGCAATAGCCGGTTCGGTAGTAGTGCCTGACTTGGAAATTACATTTATACAAACACTTTTATTTTTGCAAATTTGCATAATTTCATAGAGTTCATCGCTACTTATACTATTACCTACAAAGAAAATCTTGGGGGTATTTTCTAAAAGATTATAATTATTGGAATGTAAAAACTCTATCGCCGCACGAGCGCCTAAATAGGAACCGCCGATACCTATAACTATAAAAACATCACAATTTTTCCTTATGTTTTGCGCCTCGATTATGATTTCATCCACAACTTTTTTATCATATTTTTTGGGCAAATCAAGCCAACCTATAGGCTCAAAAACTTTGTCTTCATGAATTTTTTTGTGCGCCTGAAAAACTTCATCATATATGCTTTTTATTTGCTCGCCACTTACAAATCTCTCAGCAAAACTAAAATCAACCGAAAGCATAAAATCACCTTTGTGAATAATTCATAATAATATCATGCTAAAGCCAATGGCCATAGCATGACACACTACGCAAAATTATTTAATCATACCTGCGACTTCACTCGCAAAGTCATCGCTCTTCTTCTCAATGCCTTCGCCTTTTTCAAACCTTACAAAAGAATTAATCTTTATTTTGCTCGAAAGCTCTTTTGCGACGCTATCCACATACTGCGAAACGCTCATATTGCTATCTTTGACAAAAATCTGATTATTAAGGCAAACCTCTTTGTAGTACTTACCAATTCTTCCTTCAACAATCTTCTCGGCAATATTGTCAGGTTTACCATCATTTACGATCTGCTCTTTCAAAATCTTTCTTTCATGATCGATAACTTCTGCAGGCACTTCTTCAGGATTGACATAAAGAGGATTTACCGCAGCAATCTGCATAGCCACGTCCTTTGCACAATTTTTGAAAGCGTCCGTGGAAATCACGTCTTTATTTTCAACGTCAAATTTGACAAGAACACCAATTTTTCCGGCCGCATGAACGTAAGATGCAACAGCACCTTCAAAACGTTTAAAGCGACGGATTTTAATATTCTCACCTATCGTCAGAATTTTTTCCTGCAACAAAGACTCGACCGTTTTACCATCGTCAAGTGTAATTTTAAGTAAATCTTCAACGGTTTCAGGATTTTTCTCCATAACCAAATCTGCACAAAGCTTAACAAAAGATTGAAATTCTGCATTTTTCGCAACGAAATCAGTCTCGGAATTAACTTCAATCGCAACGCCTACAGTGGCATCATCATTTGTGTAGGCCATTGCCAACCCTTCGGCAGCTACTCTGGAAGATTTTTTTGTTGCGGCCGCCAAACCTTTTTCACGCAAGAAATCAATGGCGGCTTCCATATTTCCATCAGATGCGGCCAATGCTTTTTTGCAATCCATCATTCCGCAACCGGTTTTTTCACGCAAATCTTTAACATCTTTAGCTGTAAAACTCATTTATAAATATCCTCCCAATTTCAATAATTTTATATAAAACAAACTACTCAGAAATTTCTTCGGTTTCTTCCTCGATAATTTCTTCAGCCTCCAAGGATTCTACTTCTGGGACTGTGCCTTCTTTTCCTTCTATTATTGCCTGTGAAATGGTTTCACAAATCAATTTGACTGCTCTGATGGCGTCATCGTTTGCAGGAATTACATAATCGACAACATCAGGATCACAGTTGGTGTCAACTATGGAAATTACCGGAATATCAAGCTTTCTTGCCTCCGCAACTGCTATTCTTTCTTTCTTGGGGTCTACTACAAAAAGTGCACCCGGGAGCTCTTTCATATCCTTTACTCCACCCAAGAATTTCTCTAATTTTTCAATTTCTAAACGAAGTTTTACAACTTCTTTCTTTGGTAAAAGTTCAAATGTGCCGTCTTCTTCCATAGCTCTGAGCTGTTTAAGTCTGCTCACTCTTTTACGAATTGTGGAGAAATTTGTAAGCATTCCGCCAAGCCATCTTGCATTAACAAAGTAAGAACCTGATTTTAAAGCTTCAGCTTTAACGGATTCTTGAGCTTGTTTTTTAGTTCCTACAAAAAGTACTGATTTTCCTTCCTCTGTCAACTCTTTGACAAATTTGTAAGCTTCATCCAATTTTTTGGATGTCTTTTGAAGATCGATAATGTAAATCCCATTGCGCTGAGTAAAAATATACTCCGCCATTTTCGGGTTCCACCTACGTGTTTGGTGTCCAAAATGAACACCCGCCTCCAAAAGTTGTTTCATTGATACTACTGACATAATATTTCCTCCTTGGTTTTTTCCTCCACCGACGGATAACCCTCTTTGGGGCACCTGTGTATTTGTATTTCTCATCGGTGTGTGTATTCAACTTATCCACTATAACATATTTTTTTACCATTTGCAAGAATTTTTTTATTTTTCTGTACCTGCACAAAAATTACGCTTCATTCATAAAATATTACTGACCAAAAAATTTTATAGGCGAAGGTGATTTTATTGTTTTTGAGCCTACTTAGCATTCTTGCCGGCATACCGTTTCTCGCTCTTCATTTAACCGGTGCCAACTCATTTCCAAAACCTTTATCTAAAAAAGAAGAAAACAAATGTATTGAGGGGCTCAAAAGTAATGACCGATCAGCAAAAAATAAATTAATTAAACACAACTTAAGACTCGTTGCCCACATTGCAAAAAAGTATTATTCCGAAAAAACTGAATTTGACGACCTAATTTCGGTCGGCACAATAGGACTCATAAAAGCCGTAAACACTTTTAAACCTTCAAAAAATATTAAGCTCTCAAGTTACGCTTCACGGTGTATCGAAAATGAAATTTTAATGTACTTCCGCTCCTCACGCAAATCCTCTATGGATATTTCCATAAACGAACCCATTGAAACCGACAAAAACGGCAACACCCTCACACTTATGGATACAATTTCAACCGGCGACACGATTTTAGACACCATAAACACAAAAATTAATGTTCAAAAACTAAGTGAATTTCTTGTAAAAAATTTATCACCCAGAGAAAGAATTATCATATGTATGCGTTACGGCATATGTGGATTTAAACCACTTAGGCAGCGTCAAGTGGCAGAAAAGCTCGGAATATCACGATCTTACGTTTCGAGAATTGAGAAAAAAGCACTTGAAATTTTAAAAAAATCTTTTTGAAAATCAAACTTTTACTATCAATACTTGTAATTTGATTTTATTCATGATATAATATTTGGGTTTTAAAAAATCAAGTTGGAGGAAGAAATGAAAATAATAAAAAAATTCTTTATTTTAACAATCGCTTTGGCAATGTCCATAGCACCATATCAAACTTCGGCAAGCAGCGAAAAGCCAACAATTTCAACAGACTTTAGCAAACCATTAACAGCATCAAGTGAAAGTTTGCGAGCGCCACTCGTGTGTGATTTGGTTATCCTAGGGACTCGTGATATGAAAAAGTTTTCAATAGATCCCAGCAGTTTAAAATCTCCATCCTCACCTTTACTGGAATCAATTATTTCTAGGCACATTGCTGAAATCAACTCCGTGCTTAGTTCAGATAGGTATTCCACTTATAGTACGCCTATAGAATCGGATCCAAACACAGAGCCAACAACAAAATATTTTAAACGCTTTATGAAACATTATTTTGCCAAAAAAATGATTGACATGTCTCGTACATCCGTACACATGAACACTAATTTTAATTATCTGCAAATTGTTATTTATAAATTTATGAATTCGGACGTTCCAAATCTCACACAAATCACCGACAAAACCTCACCCCATCAAACGTCCAGAAGGCACTCACCTTTACTCAGAACAAAAAGCAATGGCTCTCTAACAACCTCAAGGGCCGTAACGCCAACCATCCCGGAGCAGTGTATCGGCACCTTAACCCCAAAAGACAAACTAACGCTATTCATAGAAATCATAAATCGTCTAAAAGGGCGCATATTTGATGCAGAAACTACAGATAGAATAGTGAGATATTTTAAAGATGAAAACTTAGTTATTACCAATTTAAAAACCCTGCTCATCGCCGCAGGTTCAGAAATTCCGTTTTGTTCAGGTGGCACACTAAATCCGGGTGATTTGGGAATTCTGGTTGAATTATTCAATAAAAATGAACCTGACGTGCGAAGAGATTTCTTACTGGTAATCCACAATAACATCGCCAAATCGTAATTATGCAGCACTGTCATATACAACGCTGTTAATGTAGATATTAGTCAAAGTACAAAAATTATCTGATGATTTCCTAGAAAATATTTCCGAAGGAATGATTAGTGTAGGAGGTTTTGTAGGCGAAATAATCGTCCATTTTCTCGTATGTAGCGGATTAGTGGTTGGAGGAACTATTGGAACCATAGGTTGTGCGCAATCGCCAGTGGAGTATCGTTCTCAAAATCTAACACTTCTGCAGGTGTAGGTTTAGCTGCAGCCGCCACACGGGATGTGCAGGAATAACGGCGGCAGGCATTGCACTCTATAAGAAGGGCTGTTAATCACTTTTAACATCCAAAATTGCCTAAACTTGACATTAAGTTTATGTTATGGTATAATGAGGCTGTAATAAAAGTGTAAAAAAGGAGAAAAATTTATGAAAAATACAAAAATGGTCACCGTACAAAAATTATCTGACGACTCCCTGGAAAATATTTCCGGAGGAATGATAGGAGATGTTGGATATTTTATAATTATAGGAGGCATCACAGGATTAGTCCAAGGGGCAATACGTCTAACAGCGGCAGGTTTATTAATCGGCGGCGGAGCAATCGGTACCATAGCTTGCGCGGTAGCAAGCGGAAAACAGTTCTCAAAGGGTAATATAGCTGCAGGATCAGGGTTGGCGGCAGGAGCCGCAGGCTCTGCGGGAGCAGTGGCTGCAGGCGCTGCACTATTAAAAAAACATGAGAATTATTAATATTTAAGCTCACAGCTCACCTAAAAAGGTGAGTTTTTTTATTTCTTAAATTAACAATCCATCTCCAAAATCATATTATGTTATCGGAGCAAAATTAAATCAAAAAGGAGAAATAAAACCATGAACAGTAAAATTTTCGCCATGAAAGCTGCGGAATACGGTATATCGCCTCTCCCCGACGACCCGCAAGTAACAATGGCCTATGTTCCATATCAAATAGATGGTGCAGAAAATATATATAACCCGGAAAAAGGAATGTGTGCAGGGACTATGTTCCCTGATTTACATAAACCTTTCATGCCAAAAGGAGATGAAGGATAATGTCAAAGCGTGAACTGCTTTTAAAACGCATAGCTGCGATAGATTTTGCAATAGTCGAACTAAACCTTTACATGGATACCCATCCCGATGATGACGAAATAAATGAAAAACTGAATATGTATCGTGAAAAAAGTTCAAATTTACGGAGAGAATACGAATCATTTTACGGCCCAATAACGCTCGATAATAATGAGAAAAACCAATGGGGCTGGATTTCAGACCCGTGGCCTTGGAACAACTGTGAAGGAGATGAAAGATAATGTGGGTCTATGAAAAAAAACTACAATACCCCATAAAAATAAAAAACACCAATCCAAAACTGGCAAAAATGATAATCACTCAGTATGGTGGTCCAAATTTCAAAAAGATATACTAAAATGGTCACTTAATAACCGACAAAAGATTATTCCAATCTTCATTTTTGGATGGGTAGTGGTTTGAAATTTGTCTGCCGATATTTTTGATTATACATGAATGTATTTTCATCCTTTCATCTTCGCTGAGTGCATCAAACAGAACTGAATTTCCATCGGGTAAAATCACTTTTGACGGCAGCGCTTTTAAATCAATATTTTTTTTCATGGCATAGCACTCTCATTTAATTTTAATTTTGCTTCAGATATATTAATTTTCAACTGTTAATATGAAAGCTTTATACATAAAAAGTAGGCATGCCGCCACACATGCCTACCTTTGATTTTAAGTCATATTCTATTTATTTTTGCGTTTCTTGTTCAAGAAATATCCTACCGGTGATGCGGCTAACAGAGCTGCCCAAAGTGAAAGATTTGAACTATCACCGGTTTGTACCCCATTTTTAACTTCATAATGTTTTTCAGGTTCACTGGGTTTAACTTCCGGTTTAGGCTCAGGCTTGGGTTCCGGTTTTGGCCCCGGCTCCGGCTTTGGCTCAGTATTTGTTACCGTTATAACGACGGTACCGGTAGCAGGTTCATAGTTAGTTATATCATCGGGTGTAAATATCCAGTGATATGTATGAGTACCATATAATAGCTCACCTTCCACAAGCGAAAATGTTCCGGGTAAAGTTTCATCTTCACGGTGAAATACAACATCAGCCGGATCAAGAGTATCTTTTAAATCATCCGCAGTAACTTTCCCTACTTCGGATTTAGCCCTATCAACAGTAAATCGCTTCGTTACAGATCCGGTATAATTTCCGGTATCATCTGTTATAGTGGCAGTAAGTGAATAATCACCTGCATTTAATACTGTGTTTCCTTCAATATCACAAAGCTCCGTAATATTTGTTCCATTTAAGATTATACTCTGTACAGATTGTGTTTGCTCTTGGCCATTATAAGTTAGATGACCAAGAAGTGTAACCTTAGCATCGGAAATATTTTTGGGAGATATCTCAAAATCTGCATTCCCGCTATATATTTTGTCGCTCGTTTCATAATCAACTTTTACGTTGTAGGTACCGGACTCTGTAGGCGCCTCTGTAGTTGGCCCATACGTTGTTCCGTCACGCAAAGTACCCGTATACGTTAATGTTTCGGTTCCGGATTGTGAGGGCTTTGTGTAACTCGGAGGTTTTAAAGTACCTTCTCCGTACGTCATCCCTTCTTGCGAAACACTTAACGGAACCTGCGCTTTTTCAATTACATTAATCGACATTAGTAAGTCTGTAGAATTATAGTTTGTCGTTGCGCCAACAGTAGCTTTAACAATTACAGGATTTTCCCCCGTCAACTGATTGCCGGAGGTAAACTCGCCTGTTTGGGAATCGATATTGCAGCCCTGGCTGGCACTGGTTATGGAATAAGTAACGGATGAACCACTTGGAACATCTGATATATTCCGTGATAAGTCTAACGTATTCCCCCCCCACACTAGCATTCAATGTATTTGCAACCAATGTGGCAGGATTATCGGCTTTATTTACCGTTAAATCATAAGTTACTGTTGTAGCTTCGTAATGTTCGGTTGCCGGAATGGCGCCGGTAATGGTCGTTTCACCCACTTTATGTATTGTAACTTTACCCGTCGAACTATTGATATTCGCAACTGTGGGATCACTGCTCGAATATGATGGAGTTCCTTCAATCACATCCTCAAGTTTTGTAATGAATGGATCATCACCATATGTTTTTGTCAACTTACCATCCTCAACGCCACCCCCAAAATGGACATTTTGAGTTGTGCTCCATTTAGCATAAAACGTTTTGTCACTATCTGCACCATCGGTAGAAAAAGAGGTAATGGGGTCTCCTAAAAACTGGTCATTATCATACCAGCCAAAAAATGTATCTCCTTGCGGAATTGGATCAACAAGCTCCACATCTTCGGTGTCACTATAAAACGATGTTGGAGCATCATCTGGCATAGTCGCATTTTCATATGCTATGCCATACTTAAAATGGAAGGCGTATTTTGTATTGTTAGGACCACCCCTTTTAAATTTGGAACTATCATCTTGATCATATTTATCATCTACTGCCCTAAGAGAGTCAGGTGCACCATCGTAATAAACATCCACTAGTGAAGCAAGAGAATCAAAAGCGTAATCAGAAATTGTATCTACAGAATCAGACATTGTAACACTACTTAAACTGGTACATTCAGAAAAAGCTCTTCCCCCAATTTCTGTCACACTTTCTGGAATATCAATATTTTCCAAACTCGAACAACTCTGAAATGCATCGTCACCAATCGTTTCGAGGCTCTCAGGCAATTCAATATTGGCAAGGTTAGGATTATGCGCAAATGCTGCCCACCCTATAGATATGATACCATCAGGTAATTCAACACTTTCCAGATTATCACAATCAGTCAGTATCTGGTCTTCAATTCTGGTTACACCCGCTGGTATCTTAATACTAGTGAAGCTTTCACAATTAAAAAATGCGCGCTTACCGATTTCGGTAACACCTTCAGGCAACTCAACATCGTTTAAATTGCGACAATCCTCGAAGGCTCCATTCCCAATTCTTTGAAGAGTACTTGGTAGTGTAACATCAGTCAAGTTTGAACTCCAATAAAATGCACCATCCCCTGTGCTTGTAACCCCCTCTTCAATAACAACCTTTTTAATAGATTCTTTATCATTATACCATGGTGTATTTCCTTCTCCGTAATCAAACATATCGCCCGTGCCACTTATCGTCAAGGTTCCATCGCCACTCAGATCCCAATAAACGTCCTCTCCGCACTGATTAGGGGATTCAAAGTGAAAAATTTGGTTTTCATAATTTGGAAATGGCTTTGCGATATCCTCATCGGCACAAATATCAATAAATTTTGTTTCTGTACCGTGGTAAGTAACTTCCATGCCATCCGGTGTCCCAGCAAAAGCATAACTGCTGATAATGATGAGCCTACGTCCCAGTGTGACAGTTGCCAAACTATTACAGTTCGCAAATGCACTACTCCCAATTTCTGTTACACCGTCCGGTATAATTATACTTTCTAAACTGGTACATCCATTAAAAGCATCCATACCAATTCTTTCCACACTTTTTGGGATATCAATGCTTTCTAAACTATTACAATTATAAAATGTCATAGCCCGAATTTCTGTTACACCCTCTGGAATAACTATACTTTTTAAACTGGTACATCCCCTAAAAGCATCACTCTCAATATCTGTCACGCTGTCTGGGATGTCAATATTTTCTAAACTAGTGCAGTTTTCAAACTCATGCCTACCAATTCTTTGCAAAGAGTTTGGCAGCGTTATATCCGTTAGATTCGTAAAACCGTACAAAGCTTCGTTGCCTAATGTTGTTACTCCATCCCCAACGATAACCTGTGTTATATCGTTCCTATTTTCATACCATGGTATTTCCTCACGATGTGACTCATGATAATCCGTCATAGGACCCGTTCCACTTATCGTCAGCGTTCCGTTATCATCAAGCGTATAATTCACGTTTTCGCCGCATTGGCCAGTTGATGAATCTGTAACAGTGATATTATAAACCGTTTCATCTATGGTCACACTGAGAGTTTCTTTGCTTTTGAATGATTTTTTTGATTTAACTACCCACTCACCAAATACCTTATCGGTAGTGAACAAGTCATCATTGCTGGAAACTGCATTTGTGGGCGTTCCGCTAAGGCCGACTTTATTTAGTATTTCTCTGAGTTCTACGCTGGTTCCTCCTCTGAGAACGTACTGCAAATTATCATACGTAAATTCAACATTATAATCTTCTTTTTTGACAAGTTCTCCCGTATTTTCCTCAACTGATTTTCCATTTCCTTTTGCCACAGTCTTTGTCTTAGGAACTTGATTTTCGGGCTCGATCTTATCCTCACCCTCTGGTTTGATTTGCGCTTCTTTTGAGGCATCAACGAGAATTTCATCGGATTTTTCATCAGTTTTAGGCTTTTCAGAAGTTGTTTCTGACTGATTTGCATCCTTCAATTCAGATTTTCCCTTTTCCGTAACTGATTTATCAGTTTTTTGCTTTGGAGATACTTTCTTTTCAGTATCCGCAGAGGTTAATTCCTGATTGGCAGGCTTAGCGGTTTCTGCTTCTGCCTGACTTTCAGATTCTTCTTGAATTGCCTCCACCTGAGTTGACTCCTGGCTTGCAGACTCTTCCAGCGTCGTTTCTGCTGCTGAAGCCGTGGCGTTAAGAATGCTTCCTTTCTGCATTCCGACAGCCATCATTGTAAGCATAATCGCCACCCCTATAGGGAGTTTGCTTGAGTTTTTCATAGTGTACATCACATCCTTTTTCTTTTTTGTAGCTTTTTGATATTAACCAAAAGCTAAACATAAGTTTTTTATAAAGTTTGTGCCTTGCTCCAGATTTTATACTAATATTCAAAAAATGTCAATAAAAATAATGCACAAATATGAGAATAATATTTGTGCAATTGTAACGGTATTGCTATATTCACTCTCGTTTGTTATAATATCTTTGAGTATTAAATTGCGAGGAGAGTGGTTTGCAAAAAGCTGAAAAATTATTCCCAACACAAGCACCCTGCTAAAACGTTTAATTTAGGGAGGAATAGCATATATGCTAAATTTAAAAGCTAAAAAATCACTCAGAATTTTATGTCCGCTACTCGCATCGATAATATTTTTTCAGATAGGATTCACAGCCAAATCAAAATGTATTGTTTCAGATAGCAATACAAATAATACGGTGAATTATAAAGCATGCCGCAAAATGTGGGATAAAACCATAACGCCTGATGGTATTACAAAATATCAGACACTTTTTCGGGGGTTTTACATTGATTTTTTCGTTGACAGCAAATCAAACGTCACAGTCAGTTCCTTAAACCCGTACTATGAAGATATGTTCCAAAAACTTGTTAAATACATGGCTGAGCATACCGGAGTTTCAGCCACCCATTTAATGGACAGCTATGGCATTAACGTTCCCGATAAAATTTATATTACCAAAAACTTAACACATATATTGGGGCTTACGTAAGAAGTATTTCAGTCAACCGGATAAACACCACTGCCATTACAGATATTCGATCAAAATATCATGTAGTGGCTTTTTTATTTTAAAATTTAATGTTATTAAACCGGATCAGCTGAAATAAAAATAAATATGAACTTTTAGGTTCAAAATCTTTACTCATTTAGGAAGATAATTCAGTGAAAACAGGCGCTGCATATATAAGAGTATCAACAGAAGAACAGACAGAGTTTTCGCCCGACAGCCAACTTAAAAAAATTAGGGAATATGCAAAACATAACAAAATTGCATTGCCCGAAGAATTTATATTTATAGATGAAGGAATAAGCGGAAAATCAGCGAAAAATAGACCTGAATTTATGCAGATGATAGCAACGTCAAAAATAAAGCCAAAACCCTTTGATTTGATACTGGTATGGAAATTTTCAAGGTTTGCCCGCAACAGACAGGACAGTATATTCTATAAATCCATGCTAAGAAAAGACTTTGGCATTGATGTTGTATCCATAACCGAACAACTTTCCAACGACCCTACGTCTATTCTGGTCGAGGCTCTTTTGGAGGCGATGGATGAATATTATTCCATTAATTTGGCGCAAGAGGTAAAAAGAGGCATGAACGAAAAATTTTCAAGGGGCGGAGTCGTCAGCGCTCCCCCATTCGGATACAAAATAGGTAAAAACTGTTTTGAAGTAGACGAAGAAAATGCTCAGGTTGTAAAAATGATTTTTAATAGTTTTATAAATGGAACAAGTATCAGGAAGATCGCCATAAATATAAACAAAATGGGTATACGTTCAAAGCATGGCAATAAATTTGAAAACAGAACTATTGAGTATATCCTTTCAAATCCTGTTTATATTGGAAAGCTAAGACGTAATACCAATGGATTTGATAAGCGTGACCGCTACCGTATAGGAAAAAATATTACGCTAGTTAACGGCAAACATACACCTATAATAGATATTCAAACGTTTGAAACAGCCAAACAAATTTTAGAAGATACAAAAAAATTTCACACTAAAAACGCAAGAACCACTTATACCGATTTTATGCTTCGAGGTCTTATACGATGCAGCAACTGCGGTGCCACACTAACACGGTCAGCTCATGGTAAATCACTACAGTGCAATAAATACGCACGGGGTCAATGCAGCAAAAGCCACAGCATATCCATTGACAAAATAAATAAAGCGGTCCTTAAAAAAATACGAGCTGATATAAGTAGCGGCGAACTTAATATTCGTCTCAAAAAAATAAAAAATGATATTCCAAAAGATATTATCAAAATATTAATACAAAAAGAATACCAAAAACTGCAAAAGGTAAAATTAGCGTACGAAAACGGGATAGATTCCCTTGAGGAGTACAGAGTGAATAAAAATAAAATAATCGATACAATCAAGCAATTACAAAAAGAGCCGTTAAATCACATGGCCGATAAAATACACGCAAAATGTAGATTTAAAATACAATTTAGTAAAATTTTAGAAATGTTTGAACTACCCAATATGAGCGAAAACATGAAAAATGAAATACTACGATCATTTATACACAAAATTGTTTTTCACAGAGATAGCGACGCTATTGAAATATGTTATTACATCTGACTATAAGTATATCTTTTTGGAATCAGGAGGTCCTGATGGCGAACTGGGTGCATCGCTCAGATACTTAAGCCAAAGATTTTCTATGCCCTACCCCGAGCTGAAAGCTATTTTGACAGATATAGGCACGGAAGAACTTGGGCACTTGGAAATGATTGGTGCTATAGTATATCAACTGACAAAAAATCTTACGCCTGAAGAAATAAAGAAAGCTGGTTTCGACGATTATTTTGTAGATCATACAACCGGAATATATCCAACTTCGGCGAGCGGCCAACCCTATACGGCATCGAGTATGGCGGTAAAAGGCGACCCGATCACAGATTTGCACGAAGACTTAGCAGCAGAGCAAAAAGCTCGCACAACTTACGACAACATTCTTAGATTTTGTGATGACCCGGACGTCAAAGACGCCATAAGATTTTTAAGAGCAAGAGAAGTAGTACACTATCAAAGATTCGGTGAGGGATTAAGAATTTGCACCGACAAGCTTAACAGTAAAAACTTCTACGCATTTAACCCATCGTTTGATAAGAAAAAATGATTATAAACTTGAACACAACAACGAAAAGAGGCCACGCACCAAATGCGTGGCCATTTAATTATTTGTTTTCGGATTTATTGCAACTTGCAACCGCCCATTTTTTGATTTTCACCTTATCGGAACCTGTTTCTATAACCAGTGAATCGGTATCATCTTTCATGCTCACAACACGTCCCATTATTCCGCCGATTGTAACTACCTCGTCACCTATAGTTATTGATTTTCTGAGTTCTTCTTCTTGCTTTTTGCGCTTTTGCTGAGGTTTAATCATCACCAAATACATAAGCCCGAAAATTGCGATTAGCGGTAGCAGTTGAACGATTGACTGCCCCAATTGCCCTTGAAAAAATTCTTGCATCTAATTTTTCTCTCCAATTTTATTTTATTTTGCGTAAATTAATACGTCTAAGCTTGATTATACAGCAAATCAGTTAATATATCAACAGTTTTTTTAATCTAGATAATCCTTAAGCTTTTTACTGCGGCTCGGATGTCTTAGTTTTCTTAGCGCTTTGGCCTCAATCTGCCTAATTCTTTCTCTTGTAACATCAAATTCTCTTCCAACCTCTTCGAGTGTTTTGGGTTTGCCATTTCCAATACCAAAACGCATCTGAAGAACTCTTTTTTCACGAGGAGTAAGTGTATCCAGAACCTCCAAAAGCTGTTCTTTTAGCAGAGTATTCGAAGCCTCTTCAACAGGCGCCGGAGCATCTCCGTCAGGTATGAAATCTCCCAAATGGCTGTCATCCTCCTCGCCTATCGGGGTTTCTAGCGAAACGGGATCTTGAGAAGCTTTCATGATTTCACGAACTTTTTCGGGCGTAATTTTAAGCTCTTGTGCTATTTCTTCGGGTGTAGGTTCTTGACCGTTACTGTGAAGAAGCTGCCCGGAAACACGCTTTACTTTGTTCATTGTCTCAACCATATGAACAGGTATCCTTATCGTTCTTGCTTGGTCAGCGATAGCTCTCGTAATCGCTTGACGTATCCACCATGTCGCATATGTCGAAAACTTAAATCCTTTTGAATAATCGAATTTTTCAACCGCTTTTATAAGTCCCAAATTTCCCTCTTGAATAAGGTCCAAGAAATGCATTCCTCGACCAAGGTATCTCTTTGCAATACTTACCACAAGTCTAAGGTTAGCCTCGGAAAGCCTTTTTTTGGCTTTTTCATCGCCCTCCGCCGTGCGTTTTGCCAGTTCCATTTCTTCTTCAGCACTAAGAAGCGGTACTGAACCTATCTCTTTAAGATAAACTTTAACGGGGTCATCAGTTGTTGAAGCTTCGCCAACCAGCGGAGTGGTCGATTCATGAGATTTTGAACCACCATCTCCATCAGATGAATGTTCATCCATACCATCAACAATTTCCACACCCATTGATTCCATCGAATCATACAGAGATTCTATTTGGTCCGGATCAAAATCCATCTCACCCATAGCCTCAAGTATTTCATTAGTGCTTATATGGCCTGAGGATTTCCCGTGATTTACCAAATCCTTGATTACAGAATCCACCGTTTTCGCTCCGGGCATAATTTCACTCATATTTTTTGCCTCCTTTTATAATTCCTTGACTTTATAAAATCATTTTTTCGTTTCTTTAAGCGTTTCTATATATTCTTTGATTTCCGATTCAGAAATTTCATCTTTATTCAAGTTTTTTTTACGTTTTTCTTCCAAAAGAGTATTTACATATTCATTTATCGATTCGCTAGTGCCCATATTTTGCTTATATGAACACATAATCTTTGTTATTCTCCCGATTTCATCGAGTGAAAACTCATCTTGCGACAACAAACTTACATCAAAACTCTTATTTTGCTTTACAAAACTCTTGGCCGCTTTATAAATTCTTTTATTGAGATCTGTCACAAAAACATTTTCGTCGAGCCGTGAAAATATATTATTTGCAATATCGGGATTGTTTATTATACACGAAAGTATTGATTCTTCGGCACAGGCCGCTCTTAAATTTTCTCGCTTTTCTTTATTTATTTTATCGTTTACTGCAGACGTTGCTTTGGAAATGTTTTTAAACTCATTTTTCTTATATCTATTTAAATTCATTTTCCTATATTTTTCTATCTGTAACGATACCGCCGACTTATTTATACCCGTTTCTTCGCAAAGCTTTGACGAAAATATATCTCGTTCTATGGGATTTTCGCAATTTGAGAGCACTTTTGCCGCCTCTGTGAGATATTTTATTTTTCCTTCCGATGACGATAAGTCAAACTTAGATTTTAAATTTTCAAGTTTGAACTCTGTATCACTTTTTGATGCATCAACCAAATTTCTAAATTTGATAGCACCGTCTTTACCGTTTGAACGTATGTACTCATCGGGGTCTTTGGCTTTCGGTATCGAAAGAACCTTAACATTTATACCGTTTTCTCTGAGCATGTCCATCGCTTTTTTTGCGGCTTTTTGTCCTGCTTCATCAGCATCATATGATAGCACTACTTCATCCGAATATCTACCGAGAAGTTTGACTTGTCCAAGCGTAAGAGCAGTACCGAGCCCCGCAACGGTATTTGAAAATCCCGACTGATGGAGCGAAACAGCATCCATATATCCCTCGGTCAGTATCAATTTATTTTGGCCTGAGCTTTTCGCAAAATTTAACGCAAACAAATTCGAGCTTTTCTTAAAAACAGGCGTATCAGACGTATTTACATATTTCGGCATTTCATTTTTTAGAGTTCGCCCACCAAACGCTATAACATTTCCTCGAACATCTATAATCGGAAACATCAATCTATCTTTAAATCGGTCTCTGCACTTAGAATATCTCGTTTTCATTGCCAAATTTGCAAGTATTATAACATCTTCGGAATAACCTATCGATTTTAAATAATCCGTGAGAGCGTAACCGGATGAAGGAGCATAACCGAGTCCAAAATGTTTAACCGTTTTGGGAAGTATATGACGGCTCTTCAAGTAATTTATCGCTTCCGCACCTTTATCGCTCATTAAAGAATCATGAAAAAATCTTGCAGCATCCCTGTTTACTTTATATACCAAGGCTTTTTGTTTATGTATCTCATTTTCCTCATCACTTACCATAACATTCATTCCAACACGTTCGGCAAGGTATTTAACCGCTTCAACGTAATCGTAATGCTCGGCAAGGCGCAGGAAAGTGATTACATCTCCCCCGACTCCGCAGCCAAAACAATAAAATGATCCATTATTCGGATACACGCAAAACGAAGGCGTTCGCTCGGCATGAAAAGGACAAAGGCCGAGCAAATTTTTACCCTTGCGGTTTATATTTACGTATTCGGATATTATTTCTTCGATATTATTTCTTTCCTTAAGCTCTGAAATAAAATCTTCGGAAAACACCATAATATTCACCGCCCATATCCTTTATTTTAAAATGCCGTGAGTGATTTTGGAATAAAAATTTTTTTGAAAATTGCTGTGGCAAATTGATCGGTCATGCCCGCTATATAATCGCATACCGCACGCTCAAGCGATTCCTCATTCGCTATTTTTTGGAGGTACATGGGCATTTCTTTATAATTATTTTTAAAGTGCTCATAAAGCGAAGAAATTATAAACGGTACCTTGTGATCTTCTGAAAAGGCTTGCTTATTTAGGTATACCGAATTATACATAAAATCATGCATTTCGACAAAAGTCTTTTGCATTTCATCCGACATACTGATATTACCGTTTCGGCTATTTTCCACTATCGAAGTTACCATAGAATTGACTCTCTGAGAAAAACGCTCACCAAAATTTTTTATGAACTCTTCAGGAATATCGGAATACTCTATAACGCCTGCTCTGAGCGCATCTTCAATATCGTGGTTTATGTACGCAACTTTGTCGCAAAGCCTGACAATTCTGCCCTCTGCGGTGAATGCTTCATCGCCTCTCGTATGGCACTGTATACCATTTATGACTTCTTGAGTAAGGTTCAAGCCTTCTCCGTCTTTCTCGAGATGCGAAACCAATCTGACACTTTGCAAATAGTGTTTAAAACCATCAGGGCAAAGGCTGTTTAGTGCGCTTTCGCCCGCATGACCAAAAGGAGTATGCCCGAGATCATGGCCCAGCGCAATTGCTTCCGTAAGATCCTCATTAAGTCTGAGCGCTCTCGCAACTGTCCTTGAAATCTGCGAAACCTCCAAAGTGTGTGTAAGCCTTGTGCGATAATGGTCACCCTTGGGAGATATGAAAACTTGCGTTTTGTGCTTAAGCCTCCTGAAGGATTTACAATGTACAATCCTATCACGATCTCTCTGAAATTCCGTCCTTATATCGCACGGCTTTTCATAAATCTCTCTACCTTTGGAGTTTTTTGAAAGCGCCGCAAATGGGGATAAAACTTCAGATTCAAGTTTTTCGGTTTGCTCTCTTATGCTTAGCATTTTTCTCACCTGCGCATTAACAAATTTTAAAACCACTAAATATCTATGTATTCATCGCCTAAATTATCATTAATACTGCATTCGGAAGTTTGGAGAATCTTTTCTTCGAAACTTTCAAAATTTACTTTTGGAATTGCAACTAAGATTTTTACGTTATCTTCAAAATCTGTTTTCAAAGCTTTTGAACTAAAACACTCTATAATGTTTAAAGCTGCGCCATATTTACTATATGATACTTCTAAACCGACTTTTTCGCAAAGCGTAAAATGGGATTTTCCCGAAAGCTCTAGAACATTCTTTGCTCCGGAATGATACATCGCACGCAGTCCCGACGTGCCGAGGAGTATTCCGCCAAAATATCTGACAACTACTACAAGAGTGTTTTTTAAGTTTTCGCTCTGAATTGCATTTAAAACGGGTAATCCTGCCGTGCCGCCCGGCTCACCGTCATCAGAAAATTTTACACACGAATTTTCATGTAAAACATAAGCATATACATGATGTTTAGCGTCCCAATGCTTTGATTTGATGGAATTCAGCTTTTCTTTTACATCCTCCTGCGTGTTGACTTTAAAACTATATGAAATGAATTTGGAACGCTTTTCTGTTTCCTCAAATACCGATTCTTCCGAGATAGTAAAAAAATCATTCATAAACTCACCATACCGACAACAGGCAACACACCTTTGTGTGTCGCCTAAATGATAAAGCTAAATTAACCAAAACGCAGGATGTAAAGCCATTATTAATCTTGACCCCAACGCTTTTTGAATTTTCCGATCATGCCGCCTGTATCGACAAATCTTTGTTGACCTGTAAAGAACGGATGACATTTTGAACATACTTCAACCGAAACCTCTGCTTCATCGGAAGTTGATTTTGTTTCTATAACGTTACCGCATGAACATTTAAATTTTGTTTCCGTGTATTCGGGATGTATACCTTTTTTCACTGTTTTCACCTCTTGAAGTCTAGTAAAATTCATAGCATAACTGCATAGATTTAAATTATACCACAAAAAATTCAAATTATCAATACCTAGTTTAAATTTTTTCTAAATCATAGAACTTTACAGATTTCAAATTTATTACTTTTGTATTTTGACACGTCCAGCGTTTTACCATTTAAAAGATACATAGTCCTTTTTGTGCTTGCGGGCTCATATATTTTTGCGATTCCCGTATCCGAGATATCCGTCATAAATGTAGTGGCATGCAATCTTGTGTCTGTAGTTTTCAAATCAGATGAAATACGCTTTAAATAGTCACCGTTCGAAAGCATTACTTTCCAACCATCGCCGGTTTTTTTCAAAGTCCAAAAATCTTTTACGTTATCATTTAAAATAAATTTGTTTGATTTGTAGCTACCTACATTTTTACAGTCAAGGCTACTCTCAATAAACCCGTTACCTGTAAACGGAATTCTAAATATGGCCTTCATATTATCTGAAAGCTGAGAATTATCTGTTATTTTTTTAACCTCAAATCTTGTATTTTTCACATTATTCAAATTCAAATTATAATCAAGCATTTTTTCGTTTATACGTGAGTTGAAATTATTATAATTACTTGTAACATTGTCAAACCACATAATCGGCATAATTGAAAGCCAATAATCAAAGTGGGAGCTTTCCAAAACCGCAACATTGTGCTTTTTGGCATTCTCAAGCAAAGAGCCATTTAAAGATAGCGCTATTGATTTAGCATTCGGCGATGTTTGAACTTGGTTACATTTAAGACCCACATAATTATTCTTTTCATATGAAAGAGCCAAATCATCGATTTTTGAAATTAGGCTCGAAGATGAAGAATCGTTGTACCAATGGGCATATTTTTCTTTACGTTTAAAGAAATCACTAAGTTCGGGGGTAGTCACCGGATTTGTATTTGAAACCATTATAATACCAGCCGAAGTTCCGTTATTTGTAACATCATTGTACGTAACTTCAGAAAAATCTTTTGAAGTATCATAATTTATAAAATCATATATATTGTACTCTCTGCCACTATGCTTAACTTTCACGGTTTTCATATATTCCGCAAGCTCGTTTGCGGTTTTTTCATGGTCGTTGTAGCTCGCAATATCAAAAATAACAAATTCTCCGGGATTATCAATTAAGAATATAATTAGTTCTTTCAGATAATCTTCCAATTTACCGCTAAGCAAACTATGCATCGTATAAAACGTACCGTCCATACAAGTAATACGTGCATCAACATAACGCACTCCCGATTCTAACTGAATAATCAGCGAATCTGCTTGCGCTTTAGCGTAATTTACGGAAACTTTCTTAACTAAATTTAAATCTTCCAGACCACAAAGATCCGGCACGTTTGTATGATAATCGTTTTTAGAATTTACAGTGATTTTGTCGCTCAATGCATCATGCGACCCTAGCATA
>JAUNIE010000084.1 GCA_030523605.1 Clostridia bacterium
GTTCATGTTTTACCTCTGTCTTTTTCGGAATTTTATAGTGCCTATGACGGAACTAAAGAAGAAGCATTTGATGATTATATGGTATATGGTGGACTTCCGGCTGTTGCGTTGATGCAGACCGATGAACAGAAAGCAAATTATCTTATAACGCAGATTGAAAATGTTTATTTAAAAGATATAGTAAAAAGATATAACCTTAACAGCGATGAAAATATCAGCGAACTTCTTGATATTATTGCATCAGGTATATCTTCTTTGTGCAATCCTAAAAAGCTGGCAGCAACATTCAGAAGCGAAAAGAAAAAACAGTCAACAATTAGTGATGTAACTGTTGCAAAGTATATTTCATATTATATTGATTCTTTTCTTGTGAGCATTGCCAAGAGATATAATGTAAAGGGTAAAAAGTATATAGAAACGCCATATAAAATTTATTTTGAAGATTTGGGATTGCGTAATGCAAGACTGAATTTCAGACAGATTGAGCCTACACACATTATGGAGAACATTATATATAATGAGCTTCGTTACAGAGGCTACCGTGTAGATGTAGGTGTGGTGGAATCCCGTGAAAAGGACAAAGATGGTAAAGAAATCAGAAATCAGTTAGAGATAGTTTTTGTTGCAAATCAGGGCTGTAAAGGATATTATATTCAGTCGGCCTATGATATTCCCGATAATGCAAAGTGGGAGCAGGAAACCCGTTCCTTTGATAAGACAAACGATTCATTTAAAAAAATCGTTATTGTGGAACGCAGTATGAAACCACGCAGGGATGATAAGGGCTATGTTACTATGGGCGTGAAGGAATTTCTGCTCACAGATAACAGTCTGGAGCTTTAAATTTTAAATATCAAAATAACCTTATTCCAATTTGGAACAAGGTCGGTAGTGATGGCAGATGTAGGTTTGGCAACAAGGAAAGGATACAAATATGAAGGATAAAATAGAAATATACATTTGTGATGATAATCAAAATTTCATTGAAGAAATTTCGCAAAGGACTCAAGCATTGGTTGGTAAGAACAGAACCCTGATTATGAAAACTTTCAATGATGGTAGAGAACTTATTGCACAATGGAATGAGAAATTTGCTGATGTAGTATTTTTAGATATTGATATGCCTTCTATTACTGGCTTTGAAGTTGCGGAAGAGTTGCAAAAATCAAAGCGTGATGCAATAATTATATTTATAACAAGTCACGAAGATAAGGTATATCAGTCTTGGGAATTTCAACCGTTTTGGTTCGTCAGAAAGAGTCACCTTAACGATTTGGACAAGGTGTTTCCTCGGCTTTTGTTGAAAATCGACTCTGAAAACGAAAAGGAAAAACATATATTTAATCTGGTAGCTGAAACAAAGGTTGTAGAATTAGATATAAATTCTGTAAAATACATACAGGCATTAAAACATTATGTACTTATAAAATACATAAACGGAGAACAAATAAAGGTTAGGTGTAAAATATCCGATGCAGAACAACAGTTGCAACAGCTTTACTTTATCAGGATACAAACAAGCGCTCTTGTAAATAGCAGATTTATTGCAAAGATTACGAGCAGGGATGTCATTCTTACTGATGGTGAGAGTTTGCATGTAAATAGAGAAAGACTTGAAAGCGTCAGAGATGAGTTTCAGAAGTTTATAAGGAGTAGATAATTATGGTGGAGCTTGCCTTTGAATTAGGAATAAATTTATTGGAAACATTCATAGCGATAGAATTTGTCACAAGGTATCTTGGATGTAAATATGATGATTGGAAAAGAAATATTGGCTTTATAACAGTATGGATTGTTGCTTTTATTGAATTATCTGTGATGAACCATATAACCGAATTTGAAAGTTTTGGTGCA
>JAUNIE010000038.1 GCA_030523605.1 Clostridia bacterium
GTCGTACAGGAAGATTGCTTGTCAATCTGGAGCTTATGAAAGCCGGATTTCCACCAATTGACATAAAGTTTTCGGATAGGAATGCTTATTATAACGCATTTGACGAATACTACAAAAAGCATAAACTGTCAGCTATGGAAAATCTTTTTGCAAGGTACATCAATGAGCAAATTGATAGATATCTTTCGATACTTGAGTATAAATAATTAACTTTATTGCACTTCACCTAACCGTGAGGTGTTTTTGCTGTGTTTTATATTTTTGCTAATCGCGAGGTTTTGTCCCTGTTGATGAATTTCGATAGCGCAGTATTGTAATGTTTAAATTCTAAATGTACAATGTTTGCGTATTTGTTTTTGAAATATGAATGGTGGGTTAAATTTTGAAAAACAAAAGTAAATTACGACTTATACGGAGATAAACTGTAAACTTACCGAGTTTATCGGCAAAAACTGAAAATGGAACTCAATGAACAAAAGACGCTTACTACAGACAGCAATCAATATGCACAGTTTTTAGGATATAACATTCACATAAGATGTGACGATTAAATTAAACACGGTTTCGGGCGACAATGCGATGTCTGCTTACCCTACCTCAAGCATCTCTCCTAATATCTCGCCCATAGATTCTTCGAAACTTGAATACTTTTTATAATTTTCAGTATGTTTTTTATTTCGTGAAACTCATTTGTAGAGGCTATGGTTTCGATTTTGAATGTTTTTTTGTTGCCGAACCGATTGTTTAAGAAAAAGCGTTACCGCTGAGGGCTAACATTTGGTTTAAGCATATGTAAGCATATATTTGTATATTTATCAAAAAAACGCTCACAATAAGTATAACAATAAATTTATTTAGGAGGAATTATTTTGAATCCATTTAAAGAAAAGCCAATAAAAATTTTTGACAGTGTAAGAAATTGGAAAGAGCTTTATGATTATTCTTACAACAAAGATGAAGTTGACCCTTATACCAAAACGCGTATTATACTTATGAACGGAACAGAGTATGAAGCAAATTGGTTTTCGCATCAGTTTTCGAGAAACTGTAATGATAATGAACTTCGGAGGGAGTTGGCACTCTCTAGATATATCGAAAAACAGCAGCAAAAGAGAATTGCAACGTTAAAACCGATAAACGAAACTGTACTTGAAACTAGTATAAGCTATGAACAGTTAGCCGTTGACCTTACAGCCGGGCTTGCTAAAAATGAACCTGACGTTAATGTAAAATCAGCGCTTGATTTTGCGTTACTCGAGGATTTTGACCACCTTTATAGATATGCTGACTTGCTTGAAATGGAGCATGGAATTTTGGCTGAAAACTTGGTGGGAAAATATACCGAAATTATGCCCGGACGTCCTACCATTTCACACCACAGACACCCATATGATAATATAAAATCACATATAGACTCTGTGTCTGCAAATCCGATAACTAAACTGAACGTGGCAATAATAACAGCAGCGGAACAGCAAACCATGAATTACTACATGAATATTGCGGGGTTTTATACATCGGATATAGGTAGAAAGCTTTACCAGGAGATCGGTCTGGTTGAAGAAGAACATGTAACTCAGTATGGATCGCTGCTTGATCCTACAATGACTTGGCTCGAAAATTTACTTTGTCACGAGTATACAGAATGCTATTTGTACTATTCGTGTTTTGAGTACGAGACCGACCCGAAGATCAAAAGAATTTGGGAGCAATATTTTATACAGGAGGTTGCACATCTTCATAAGGCGGTAGAGCTACTGCGTAAATATGAAAATAAAGATTGGGAAGAAGTTATTCCCGGCGGAGACTTTCCAAAGCTTTTAAAACTCGAACCCAATGTTGATTACGTCAGGGATATTCTTACCAATACAGCCGATAATACTTCCTACAGGGAAAATTATATTAAAGTTTCATCGTCGGATAAGAATTCTGATTTCTTTAAATTTCAGAGTAAGATAAATAAAAATATAAGTGATGTCCCTTCGCATACGATTATTGAAACCTATATAAATAAAAACGGAGATGATTATAGATTTGAAACGAAACCTAATCCGCTTAAAGAACTTCAAGACAGGTCAAAAGATAATACTTCAATAGGTAGAGAATAGAAATTAATTCTTGAATAAAACGTTTGAGGTTAAATCTCAAGCGTTTTTGTATTAATGCAGCAGTTTATCCTCGTGCGAACGAAGTTTTTAAAGAAACGTGGTTGTGATATCTTTATAACTATCTACGTTTGACATTTTACAATATATAAGTTATAATATAAAATAAATTTAACGTAAACTATGTAATTGAAGAACATTAAAAATTATTATATAATATGTTTGATTTTCACACAAATATATGGTATTATTACATTAAATTTATTGAGATGAGGGCGATATAATTGGTATATTTAGCACATAAAAACTTCGTAGAATTTCGCAATCAGAAAAGATTCAATATCTAAAAGTTAATGTTTAGAAATTATAATCCAACTCATTGCCCCCTTTGGATACGTAGTATTTGTCGGAATATGGAGCGATTAAGTGGTGCTTTAAAGAACAATCTATGCGGATTAATTGGTTTCTCATCAATAGAATATTTTTATTTCAAAAGTGCTGAGAACTCAATAAAATAACCTACTATTTTTATAATAATGGCAGAAAATATTAAAGCGGATAAAGCAAAATCAACTCATAAGATTAACGCTGTGATGGCTACAATCATGACTTTTGGTAGAGTAGTTCGAAATTTCGGTAACGTGAAGTCGGTATACGATGATAGAGGTTTACTTATATGTTGTAATTGATATGAGGGAATATGAAGAGAATGAAGGCACAATTAAATGAACTTGTCAATAAAAAGCGGGCAGAATAAAATACTATAAAAATCCCATACCAGAATTTATACTGGCGTGGGGGGGTGCTATAATTAAGGGAATATGCATGTTTTTGATTGTTATAGTATTCTACAAAGGCATTAATCATTTGCTGAGCTGTGTCATAACGATAATGCCATTTTCCGAATATATTTCATCCTTGCATTAGCAATTTATTGATTCCATTTTAGGATTATCGGGGGTAGGAGTTGCGATTCGCGACATGGAACGTATTATGTTATAATCTTACAGAACTGTGTTGCTACTTTGTTTTTTCTATTAAATCTTCTAAGTATTTAGTGATAGTAGTAATCATTGAATGAAGTTCAAAAAGAAGAGTTGATAAATCTTAAAAATGAAGGCAGGAGCTATAAAGAAATAGCTTATGCCATTTCTGTTCCCGAGAGTGCGGTAAAGTCGTTTTTTAGCCGTAAAAAGCTAAAAGCTGAAGAAATATATACGGTTTGCAAAAACTGCGGAGTACCTCTGACCAAAAGGCTCGGAAATAAAAAATTTTGTTCGGATTTATGCAGATATGAGTGGTGGAGAAATAATACAATTGATAATCGAAAATGTGTAAAAATTAGTATTTGTAAGAAATGTGGCAAAGAGTTAAAATGCTACGACAACAAAAATAGAAAATATTGTAGCCATGCGTGCTACACAGAAGATAGATTTAGAAATCGGAAAGGAAATCAGAATTATGACCAATGAGCAATTTGAATCGCAAAAGCAATATGAAGCTCGAATGAGCATAATTAGGGCACTGCTGAGACAAGGCCTGATAACACAAAGCGAGTACGACAAAATTGATACAAAATTTTTTAGTAAGTACAAGACCATATTTGGTAGCCTGTATCGTTAAAATAACTTGATACAATGCGAGATGAGAGGGAATATGTAACTGCAAAATTTATCATAAGGAGAGCAGAAAATGCAACGAGAAATTTTAAAAGTGCGTTCGTATCAGAATGTACTTCCCATCAGAAAAAAAGTGGCTGCATATGCAAGAGTATCAAGCGAAAAAGAATCTATGCTTCATTCTCTGTCGGCTCAAATAAGCTACTATAGTGAGCTAATTCAAAATAATCCTAGTTGGCGATATGTCGGAGTTTATGCAGACGAGGCAAAAACAGGAACCAAAGGCGAAAGACCTGAATTTCAAAGGCTTTTGGAGGACTGTAAACAAGGCAAAATCGATATGGTGATAACTAAATCCGTTTCTAGATTTGCACGAAACACGCTTATCATACTTGAAAACGTGAGAAAGCTAAAAGAACAAGGAATAGATGTGTATTTCGAAAAAGAGAATATTCATAGTTTGTCGGAGGATGGTGAGCTGATGCTTACTCTCCTCTCTTCTTTTGCACAAGAAGAAAGCCGATCGGTGAGTGAGAACTGCAAATGGCGAATCAGAAATCGGTTTAAGAAAGGGTGTTTTACGCATTCTTACTTCAATGGATATAGCTTTGAAAACAATCAAATAAAAATCATTCCTGAAGAGGCAGAAACGATAAAGAAAATATTTGACTATTATCTAAGTGGCTTTGGAGTTAACGCCATTGCTCGTAAACTCAGGGAAGATAACATACCTACCAAAGACGGCTGTATGTGGCAGGAAAGCACAGTTAAGAGAATTCTCAGGAACGAAAAGTATGCCGGAAATTTACTCTTGCAGAAAAGTTTTGTTGCCGACCACATAAGTAAAAAAAGATGTAAAAATAGGGGAGAACTGCCGATGTACTATGTGGAAAACAATCACGAACCGATTATTGATGCAGACACATTTCAGAAAGTACAGGACGAAATCAGTAGGAGAACCAAACATAACAGGGTAAGCAGTAATCAAGTGACTTATCCGTTTTCAAAGAAAATAAAGTGTGAAATTTGTGGGAAAAACTATCGGAGAAAAATCGCAAAAATCAAAACCAAATATGAGAAACCTGTGTGAATGTGCGGTACGCTTAACTAGGAAAACTTGATGGGTCTTTGTAAGAGTTGTCACTCAAGGCCTACCGCAATCGAAGGCGGTCGTTGGGACTAAAAAAGTTCTTAAACGGTACCGGGGCAGCGTATGGAAAAGTGTTCAATTAGTATAAGCTAGAAATAGTTTTTACATTAATTATATGTGTGGTAGATCACTGCTTGATTAAATATATTTTTAAAATACTTTACAATTTAAATATTTTATGATATAATGCAAGTGGTTATTCTATTATAATGGTGATTAGTGTGAGTAAAAAAATTTTGAGTTGTTTTTTAGGTATCTTTTGTTCTTTTGTAACCTGCTTTGCGGAGCATCCAAAAATTACAGTAAAATGGATGGAAAAAAATCCTTGCTGGACTTCTGAGCATAGGACAATTAAACCAAAGTCAATTATGGTGCATTCCACTGCATCTCCGGGTGTTATGGCACCTGCTTGGCATAAGTTATGGAACAAACCACTTTGGGCTGGTGGGAGAGAAGTGGCTGTACATGCGTTTGTGGATGACAAGTCTATTATGCAGTATCTACCCTGGTGTTTAAGGGCATGGCATTGTGGACGAGGCGAAAAGGGTTCAGGTAATAATACACATATAAGTATAGAAATGTGCGAACCCGAAAGTGTGAAGTACAGTGATCCGAGTACTATAGACTTAAGTCGTTATAATCCGAAAGATCCTGAAAACAGAAAATACTTTAATGCGGCTTTAAAAAATATGGTTGAGTTATGTGCGCACTTATGTGAACAATTTGAAATAGACCCGAAAGATATAATATGTCATAAAGAAGGATATCAATCAGGAATAGCTTCAAATCATGCAGATGTACTGCATTGGTGGCCGCTTCACGGATTGACTATGGATAAGTTTCGTGGCTTAGTAGAACAAGAAATGTCAGGGGAAACCGTGGTTTACGATTTTTAGATTAAAAATCTTTGATCTTATTTGAAGTAAAAATAAAACATTTTAATCGCACATTATCTGACAAAAGAGTAAATACCGACTCCCGGTGGGAAATCGGAATGGTGTTTAAGTACTGTCAGAAGTATTTTGAGAAACGAAAAATACAAAGGCGATGCCTTGCTTCAAAAAGGTTATACGGTTGATTTTCTTACAAAGAAAAGAAAGAAAAACGAAGGCGAAGTTCCTCAATACTATGTCAGAAACAGCCATGAGGCTATTGTATCTCCCGAAGTTTATGACATGGTTCAAGAGGAAATCCAAAAGAGAAAAAACGAAAGGTCAAATCACAGTTCTGTGAGCTGTTTTTCAAGCAAAATTGTATGCGGAGAATGTGGCAGTTACTATGGCTCAAAGGTATGGCATTCAAACGACAAGTACAGAAAAGTTGTATGGCAGTGTAATGACAAATTTAAAAATAAACGAAAATGCAGAACTTGCCATTTGACCGAGGAACTGATAAAGATGGAATTTGTGAAAGCGTTTAATAATTTAATCAAAAATAAAGAAGAGGTCATAAAGGACGCTGAAGGCACCATTTTGAGCCTTACGGACACAAAGGATATAGATGACCAAATATCAAGTCTTAAGAAAGAAATGGACATTATAGTGGGCTTAATGCGAAGTTTGGTGCGTGAAAATTCAAGGAAGGCTATGAACCAAGATGAATACAACAGGAAATATGATGCATACGCCGAGAAGTATGACGAGCTTAAAAACGCATTGTTTAGGCTTGAGGAGAAAAAGCAAGATCTCAAGGTTCGAAGAGACAAAATAAAGGTATTTATCGATAATTTGAGAGACTTTGATAAGGTGATAACGGAGTTTGATGAGCGACTTTGGAATACGATGGTTGAAAAATTAGTTATTCACGAGGACGACACGAAAGAATTTATATTTAAAAACTGAATATGATACTTGTAGACATAAAATTGCTATTTTACGTCTTGATTATTAGCGTTAAATATTATACAATAAGAATGCGGTTTTTGTGATTACTGCAAAACAAGGATAAAAACGCAATGCACATATATAGACGTGTTAGAGCCGGTAGGTAGCCCGGCCGTCTTATTTCTACAATAAGGTAAGTAACCTGCCCCTCCTGGGTTGTCCATTCCTTGTTCATAGTTGTTTTTTAAGGAGGGATTGTTGTGGACAAAACAATTGAAAAATTGACGGTGTTTTTTGAAAACCCATTTTGGGTAGGAATTTTTGAGCGAATATCTAATGGTAAACTGTTTGTTTGTAAGGTTACATTTGGAGCAGAACCGAAAGATTATGAAGTTTTGGAGTTCATTCTAAAAAATTATGAAAATTTAAATTTCAGCGATGCTATCGATACTGAGATCAAAAAGACTTCAGATAATCCGAAGCGCAGACAACGTGAAGCCAAAATGCAAGTAAGCAATATCGGTATAGGCACCAAATCTCAGCAAGCTTTAAAGTTACAACATGAAAAGTTTAAAGCTATACACAAACAAGTCAGCAAGTATCAAAGAGAAATCGAAAGACAACGAAAATTTGATTTGAAACAACAAAAAAGAAAAGAAAAACACAAAGGGCACTAAGACATTGGCATACGCAAGTTATAAAGCGTATGCCTTTTTAAATTTCTAACATTTAACGAAGAAGAGAACCAATAAATTATAATCTGATTGGGCAATATTACACAGATGACGGATTATATCGCAGGCAGAAACTGTGGTATAATCCGTTTTTTGTTTTTATAAAACTATTTACTTGATTTACCGAAACATCAGAGTTTTTATATAACACGAGAATTTCGATAATTAAAAACTGATTTAAGAGGAGACTTTAAATGAACATCATTTAAGACCATTGTTTGTTTTTGGGTAAATTTCAAGTTTACCATCATAATTATTTAGTGTAGGAAATCCTTTCCCCTGCACCTGTTTAAATAGTTTTTCTCTGTCCCATTTTATAAGCGACTCAATAAGAAATTTGCAACATTCGTGAGTACTGCCGGTATCTATCCAATAGGTATTCACGGTTTGCTGGTAACTGTAAATGTCAAGCGCATGAGAGGCAATTTGTTGTAAATCCCTGCAGTAGTCACCAATTTTTTCGTCAACGTAGTCTCCTTCAATAAAATCGATAAACCGAAGATCACACATTTGGTTTTTACTCTTTATCTTATCACGGATTTTGGACATACGTTTTGTCCAATCATAACTTACAGTCGTATCAAGCGTGTATATATAAAGCGCATAAGCACACTCTTTTATTATGTCCATACCATACACATTCACGTCATAAAAAGAAAAGATTATGCTACTATCATATATTAGTGTGCTCGATTTTGGTAGTCTTTTTCCATCGATATCTATTTCACTACCCGAAACCTCAAAATAGCTTTCCAATTTTTTGCCAACATTACAAAAGTTATCTATAACTCGTTTTTCTGTTTCAGGCTCGTCACTTACTACTGCCACGTTGAATATTCTTGTTACGCCATTTGGAAGACCTCCTTTATATGTCTGTTTTTTAGGTTCAGGTGTTAGTGTTTTAATTTTATTAATAACATATTCCCACAACACGAGAGCCATAAAAACTTTCAAACGGTTTGAAAGCCTACCGCTTTTTAGCTTTTCGATAATATTAGAATTATTTTTCCTTTGATAGTTATTGTACTTTTTGTCTTTTTTATTGGGATCCTTTTTTTCTTCATCGGATAGTTTCTCCAAACCTTCGGGGGCTTCGTCTTCCTCAATATCTTGTCGCTTTTTTGCAAGCAAAAACTTTCGAAGTTCTTTTTCGAATTGTTTTAATACTTCAACTTCTGTATTCCAGTTGCTGTTGCTTTTAATTTTCCGATGTATGTTATTATAAATCAGTTTGTAGAAAAGCCCACTCTTTTTAGTACCCAGAGATTTAGCTTGTTTTTCTATTGCATTTAGAAATTTTTTCATATTATCATTGTCGGGATTATTCAGTGCATCTACAAAATGATCAACAGCTCTTTGGCCTTTAACATTTGCGTATGTGAAAAAAGTGCTGACATTGCTTACATTACCAGATAGTTTCCCATAATCAGCATTAATAAATTTATTTAATTCCGATTCACCACCAATTTCTATAAGCTCTTTCTTTGCACTGCGTGTTCCATGGGACACACTTATAAACATGCTACCAGCCCTTTCTTTAAATGGTATAATTTTATCAGTAACAATAGCTACTATAAATGTAATTATGCCATATGTGCAAAAAAAGTCAATTGTTGCCAAGACCCAGAGAAATCTAAAAAATTTATCAAATAATGTTGTCAAAATATAATCTATGCAAATGATAAAAAATTAATAAAAAAATATATGCAAAACAGAAATGCGACGCTTATAAAAAGCTTCAAAAAAGTGCGACCGGTTGCATTTTTTAAATTGAGGAAAATCAAAAAAAATAAAAAAACAGGCTAAAATTAGCCTTGAAAAATTTCTAAAAAACACGAAAAGCCCAGTATTACAGGGCTTTCAAATGTATCAATATATGTGTACTGATTTGCTAATCTATTAATATATTGTATTTTTAGCTTTTTAATAGTATTTATATTGACATTTTTTGGCCTTTTGGTAAAATGTCGTTAAAAACAGAAAGACAGGTACAAATATGTTAAAAAAATTGAAGAAAATTCTTGTGGGCTTGTTTATCTTGATTGTTGCGTTACTTGTTGGTTTGATCGGTTATCATAATATAAAAACAAGTATCGAAAAAAGCAAATACACTAAGTCTTTGGGCGAAAATTTAAAATTTGTAACCGTAAACAATAAAAAGATGTCTTGCTACGTGAAGGGAACCGGCGATAAAACTATCGTTTTGTTGAGTGGTTTTGGCACACCTTCACCGGTTGCCAATTTCATGCCGCTGACCGATGAACTGAGCAAAAAGTATAAGGTTGTTGTTTTAGAATACTTTGGATATGGTTTTAGTGATTCAACAAATGATGTACGTTCCAACGAAAACTTTGTAGAAGAGATAAGAAGCGCTTTAAAAGAATTAAAAATAAAGCCACCATATATTTTGATGCCACACTCTTTTTCGGGTATATACTCAATGTATTACGCAAATAAATATCCCGATGAGGTTTCCGCAATAATTGGGCTTGACGACTCAAAACCTAATCAGATGAAAAATAACAGTTCCGTAAATAAGCACGGATATGATAAAATTAAAAGCTTTTTAGGTGTTTACAGAATTATTGATTACTTTAATAAAAACTACATGGAAGATATGTTCTGCAAGGGTATTGATAAGAGCATATACAGTGAAGATTTATTAAATTTGATGCATAAAGATTTTGTTTGGCACTACAATACAACCCCGAATATAAATGAAGAAAATATGTCATATCAAAACGCAAGTGAGCTTTTTGACATTAAATATCCTGAAAACTTGCCTGTACTATCTATAGTTTGCTCCAAAAATGCAGAAAAAGAGGGATTGGGCTGGGTACAATTACATGAAGATGTATTTTCTAATCCGTCAATCCAAAAAATAGAAATTTTGCCAGGCAGACACTATATCCACTATACCCGAGTAGGTGCGATTTCAAATTTAGCAGATAGTTTTTTAAATAATATAACCGATTAATTTTTAGAGTAATATTTTTACTCCCAGTCGTAATTTTGACTGGTGGGATTCTTTTTCTTGATATTTTTTTAAGCTAGGTAAATTTCATGTGATCTTTTACGAATATCAATGAATAGAAAATTAATAAAAAATATATGCAAAACAGAAATGCGACCGTCAATAAAAAGTTTCAAAAAAGTGCGACCGGTCGCATTTTTAAAATTGGGGAAAATCAAAAAAATAAAAAAACGGGCTAAAATTAGCCCTTAAAATAATCCAAAAAACACGAAAAACCCAGTATTACTGGGCTTTCAAATGTATCAATATCTGTGTACTGATTTGGTGGGCCATCTAGGACTCGAACCTAGGACCGACCGGTTATGAGCCGGTTGCTCTAACCAACTGAGCTAATGGCCCG
>JAUNIE010000085.1 GCA_030523605.1 Clostridia bacterium
TGAAAGCTGCCAAGACAGCGAAGGTTATTCAAGTGACGAAAGTGATGATGGGTTTCAGGAGAGTTTATTGTTTGATTTATACTGCGATGTGAATTGCTTTTTGGGGTGCAAAAGGCCCTTGGATTATAAACTTGGTTTGATATTTTTCCCTTATTTGGAGCGTTTTGTGGCAAGTGCAGATATTCAAGTAAAAAATGAGGACAGATCTGAATATGCGGAAGAATGCACAATTTATTTTCCTAAGTTGTTGGAGGCGCTGGCAAAGGATAATTTTGATGAAACCAAATTTATAAATATTTTGCGTATTATTTCCATATCGTCGATTCTATGTATAGCATATTCAACACGTTATCCCGATTTGGTGAAGCATATGCTGTATATTTTAAGCCGTTTCAGGGAGCGTTCCCCAATGATTGATAAGTTGATTAAGGGCGATAGTCAAATGTGGCGGTTTGTTTTGAAACACATACTTCCGTATCAGGATAAAGTTACCAATTTGGTGCTGACTGCCGATATTTTGTGCGATGACGAGTTTTGATATAAGCTTATTCCCCTGTAAATAACAAAAATTTGAATTTTTTAAATAAACTAGTATGAATAGGAGATTTTGAAAATGAAAAAACCGAATATTAATATTTTAAATAAAGTTGTATGCGCATTTTTATCTGTATGCATCGTCGGGCAGGGTTTTGGACTTATGTCCGCAAACGCTTCGTCTGAAAATTCAGATGTACGGGAGAAAGTCGGTTCACGTCCTTCATGTCTGTTTCTGAGCCCCTCAGAAATATTGGTAGAAAGATTATTATTAGATTTACATTCCGCAGAATCCGTTAAACTGATTGACAAAATATTTTTGTCACCTACAGATAGAGATCAAATCATAATGAAAGCGGAAAATTCTTCTGTACACAAAGATTTGCTTGGGATAGGTTTTTGTGTTTGTATCGAGTGGGAGCATATGCCCGAGGAACATAGAACGCCGCTGCTGTACTGGGAAATGAATGCCGTTTGCAGATTGATAAGATTTTTTTGGAACAGTAATTCGCTCGGTACGCCGGACGGTTTTTACATTCATAATCGCCATGTGAAATTTTTCTTAGATATTTTAGGTAGTGAGGAACCGCTTAAAATTGAAAGTGCGGAAAGATATTTTGACCATACTTTATTTAGACTTAGATATCTGGATGTTGTTGGCTCTAGGCCTGTAAAACGTAGCGTGGAGAAAGGGATGGTTGCGGCAAGCAATATGGATTGCGTTTTTGGATGTTTCAATTTGGTTGCTTGTTTTCATAAAGGAGGATGCTGTTATTTGGCCAAATGTTTATGGTCTTTGTTCTCAGGGATGAAGAATTATTTGTCTCCGGGTATCCCGCTTGCGCTTGACCCCAAAGAATACGGGGTAAATGACGTTGATGTTTGGATACATGAATTGACGTGCGATCAGTGCTGTTTTAGTTCGTGCAAGAGGCTTTTGCGTGCTTGTGACAAAGATTTTGATGAAGCACAGAGAAGTTGTGGTATGATATGCACCGAAGAGTGTTTTGATAGATTGGAAGAAATATATGAAACGCAAAGAAGCCGTGATATGATATGTACCGAAGAGTATTTGGATAGATTGGAAAAAATTGCGGTGGCTAAGAGAAGAGAGGTAGCGCTCCAAGATGCCGAAAAACAAAGGAGGGCATTACTTAAACAAACGCAGCAAGAAGAAGATGAGTTACGTGCCAAAAGGAGAGAGGCGGCAAGGATTTTGCGTGCCGTCAAGCGTGATGAAGAGGAAGCTAAAAAGAAGGAAGA
>JAUNIE010000039.1 GCA_030523605.1 Clostridia bacterium
CCATGTTTTCTAAACTTCGTATATCGTTTGGAGATAAGAATCCATTTTGAATTCCCGTGGCATAACCATTCATACGGCTTTGATAGTCTCCACGCAAGAGTCCGTCAACATTGAATTTAGCGAAATAATCCGTCTTTTCACTTTCAAGAAGCAACGACCTATGAATTGCTTGTTCCCACCTTGTAACCCACGGGTCAAGCGTGTATTTCACAAACTCAAGCGACTGCTGTTCGATATTTGAAAACGAGGATTTATCAAGGTCTCCGACCATATGTGGAGGTACTCTGAATATCCTTGCAATTTCATCAATTTGGAATTTCCTTGTTTCCAAAAATTGTGCTTCGTTCGGGCTTATTCCTATGGGCTGATATTTTAAACCTTCCTCTAAAACTGCGATTTTATGCGAGTTCCCGCTTCCTTGAAAGAGTGTATTCCAGCTTTCTCTTAGCCTATCAGGATCCTTTATATTTCCGGGATGTTCAAGCACTCCGCTGGGGCTTGCACCGTTTGCGAAAAACTTAGCTCCATATTCTTCGGTAGCAAGTGCCATTCCTATCGCATTTTTTGCCATCGCTATCGGGGAATACCCGACAAGCCCATCAAAACCCAAAGCAGGAATATGAAAAATCTCATCTTTGGTCATGCGTATTTGACCTAGTTTCCTAAGTTTTGGATTATCGCTTTCGTTTACGGAATATGTGTAATAGATTCTGCCGTTTGGGTCTCTGTCTACAGTCATCCGATTTGGCATAAGAGGGTAGAGAGCGACCACTTGACCTTTTCCGTTCCTGATTATTTGTGCATACGCATTACCCCATAAAAGAAGATGACTCATAAGCGTTTCACGAAACACAAATGATGTCATCTCGGGATTAGGTTCATCATGCAAAAGTTTATACAGCGGATGATTGATAGCTTTTTCTTTTCCACCTTTATCTATTTGTTTGTATAAATGTAGTGGTAATCCTGCGATTGCTTCGGAAAGTATCCTCACGCAAGAATACACTGCCGTCACTCTCATCGCTGTTCTTTCGTTTACATTTTTACCACTCGAAGTACCGCCAAACAGCACGTTATATGCTCCACTTGAAAGATAATTCTTTGGTTTATCTCTTGAGTGGAAAAGTTTTTTAAAAATGTTCATATTTTAAGCATCCCTTTCAATGTTTGGATATATATCATCCTTTTTTAGCAAATCGTATATAAAGAGTCTTCCTTTGGGAGTCCAATAGGTATGAACTTTCATATGCTGACCATCACTATCGAGATAAGTGTGCGTTTTGGTGCTGGTATATCCTTTTTCCGCATACTTTTGATACAAAAGCCATATTTCTCCTTGCTTAAACTGAATCCCTTTTTCATGCAAGATTTTATTCATTTTTTTGGCACTCCATCCGTAGTCTTTCGCAATAGAGCCAATGGATACTAGATCTTTGCAATTCAAAACCACGTCATAATAGCTTGCTTTTGGTATCATTTCGGAGATTTGCTGTGATTGTATCATCGTTTTTTCTTCTAACTTTTTATTTTTTTCTCGCTCTTCTTTTAATGCGTTCAGTGCCGCAATTCCTAAGTCAGGGTTAGCTATTAAATCATCAATTGCGTACATTCCGTGTTTACGAATTGCAGGAAGCACCTCGCTTGTTACCCAATGTTTAAACTTTTTCGCATTTGGAAGTTTGCTTGATAAGATTAAACTATATAGTCCACTCTCATTTATGATAAACATTTGTCGTTTTTGACCTGATGTACCAATTTGGTACGTCAGCTTATCCTCGATATCCACATGCTGATTTATGGCGTGATCCGGTCTACTATAACCTAAAATTTCCGCCACATCTTTACCAACAAAATACGGTTCATTATTAATTAAAACTGTCCTTACTTCTCCAAATTCCTCATTTTTAAACACTTCTAAGTTAGTCATTAAAAAACCTCCACTAAATTTTTTATAAATAAAAAACGCCAACATCTCTGCTGACACTTAAATTGAATTACAATTGTTTGGGTACTCAATGCTATTTTCTAAAGGATAATCAGACCTCTTTCATTATAAACTGATTCTGTATTCATATTTTGATGTCTTATCGCTCTATCAAGTGCCATTATGGTAGCAATTGCACCATCAATTTTCTCGGTGGATTTTTCTTTGTCTGCTTTAATATTTCCCGCCGGGTCGGTACGCACATAAATATTATCCATCATCCAATTAAGCACAGGATTTCCTCCATGAGCAAGTTTTCTTTCAAGGGTTAACTTCATAAGTTCCTTGGTCGGAGGAGACATATCTTTAAAGCCCTGCCCGAATGGGACTACTGTAAATCCCATCCCCTCGAGATTTTGCACCATTTGAACAGCACCCCATCTATCAAAAGCTATCTCTCGGATATTGTATTTCTGACCTAGCTCTTCTATAAATTTCTCAATAAAGCCGTAGTGAACGACATTACCTTCAGTAGTTTGGAGAAAACCTTGTTTTTGCCAGATATCATACGGAACGTGATCTCGATTTACTCTATTTTTTATATTATCCTCAGGTATCCAAAAATATGGAAGAATGTAATATTTATCGTTTTCATCTTCGGGAGGGAAGACAAGCACGAATGCTGTAATATCAGTCGTTGATGACAAATCGAGTCCTCCATAACATACTCTGCCTTCAAGAGATTTTTCATCTATTTTAAAATCGCAAGCATTCCACTTCTCCATCGGCATCCACCTTACTGATTGTTTTACCCATTGGTTAAGTCTTAACTGACGAAACAAGTTTTCCTCCGCTGGATTTTGTTTTGCCGATTCACAAGCATTCCTTATTTTTTCTATATCTACCGTTATTCCTATTGAGGGATTTGCCTCCTTCCACACGTTTTCGTCTGTCCAGTCGGCATCGGGAGGTGCTCCATAGATCACAGGATAAAATGTCGGGTCGCGCTTTCGCCCTTTTAAAATATCTTCAGCTTTTTGATGTACCTCAAAGCATACGGAATTTCTGTCTGTCCCGGCAGTAGTTATGAGGAAAAAGAGTGGCTGTTTTCTTGCGTCTCCCGAACCATGAAGCATTACATCATAAAGGTTTCGGTTAGGCTGTGCGTGAAGTTCATCAAAAACTACTCCGTGAACATTCAGTCCATGCTTTGTATAAGCCTCGGCTGAAAGAACTTGATAGAAGCTATTAAGTGGTTTGTATATCAAACGTTTTTGAGATAAAACAGGCTTAATTCTTGATTTTAAAGAGGGGCACTGTTCTACCATATCCACAGCAACGTCAAATACTATTGAGGCTTGTTGTCTGTCAGATGCACACCCATAAATCTCTCCGCCATGTTCAAAATCTCCGCAAGTTAAATACAATGCTACCGCAGCAGCAAGCTCACTATTATGCGTTGGCAAACATGATCTTCCTATTAAGTACTGGTGTGATGGGCTATCAACTTGTATACATTGCATTCCTCGATTTGGGATTTTTTCAATTTTATCTATATATCTGAAATGACTTCTTGTCCTTGGATTACGTTCAACGCTGTTAGTATATTTTCTATAAAGACCACTGATTTTAATATCTTTAAATGCTGTGAATTTAACATAATAAAGGATTTCTCCTGTTGCAATTCTTCCACATTCCTTACTTCGTTTACTCCAATCTTTCCTCTGGGTTGATATATCTTGAGTAATGGCATTTTTAATTCCAAGACTCCATAAAAGTTCACTAACACCTTCAGCAAGTGCTCTTTCGGTTGAACAGTAAATAGCCTGGCCTTTTAGACCATTGATGGAACCGTCAGAATCCATAAGCCCTTGCAGCAAACGCAAACGTTGTCTTTTAGAAGCTCTTAAATAACTAGGTGAAATTTTTTTATCATGAAATGTTTTAAGAAGAATACCCCTAAGCGCCGGAATACGAAACACCAAACTATCTCCGACATTACGCCATGTGCTTGAAATTTCATAATATGGAATAATATTTTTTAATACTCCTGCTACGTCTTCAGTTTTTATGGTAATTTCTGGTTTTACAGCATTACCATTTCCGAGCCAATATCCCATGAGGTAAGGTTCTATAGGCAATTTGGATTCATCTAATTTCAAATAATCAGCTACAGGAATACGAAAATGATACGAATTCCCATCTTTTTTCATTTTAAAGAGCTCTCCCGTAGTCATTATTTTTGATTTCGTTTTTCCATAAGTGTATTCTCCGCACCACTGATGTCTTTCTCCAGCTTCAACAATCTCACCATCTTTAAAAGTAATACGATATGCTTGTTCACTATAATCAATAGGACTTTTAGCAATCACATGACAGAAGTTACCTTTTTCATCAAAAATAGTATCTCCTACACGAATTTTACCCATTGTTGTAAAGCCATTTGGTGTGGGGATTAGGGTGTCGAGCGACAGTTGCTTCCCTTGCTTTTTAGCTATTTCGATATATGCGGTATTGAATTGCCTATAACCATTTGGTTTCAAAACCCCGAAAACATCACGCATTATTTGTTCTTGCCAATCAATAAGTTTAAATGGTTGACCGTACCACTCTCCTTTAGTGTGTTTTAGGCAGTTTACAAAGCAAACCGCACTATCTGCGTGTAAGCGACTATATTTACTTTTTGTGTCCATAAATTTGGTAGGTCCATATTTTTTTAGTTTTCTTATAGCTACCAAAAGGCTCACCTCTAAATCGTATAAATTTATATATATAAAAAACACCGATGCAGTTTTGCATCAGCGTTTTGGGCACGATTATTTTAATATTTAAAAACTAAGTTTTGCCTTTCAAAATGAAGTTAATATACTCTTCTTTGTTTTTCTCGAGATAATTTACAAGTTCGTAAAGCTCCATTTCATAAGCAATTTTCTGAACCGTGTTAATGTCAAACATATTTGTTTTTCCTGTTTCCCTGACCTCCAAAATAGAACTTTTTATCTTATCTGTCATATTTGCACTCCTTATTCACAGCATCTTTTAAAAAATTATAATCGAGGAAAAAGTCTTTATACCCTTGCCGTATCGTACTGTAATAGTAGCAACTCGGAGTCCCGATTGGTCTGCCTTCGTTCATTATATATACCATCGCTTTTATTTTTTCGTTGTCGATTTTAACTTCTAGTTCTTCTTTTCTGTAAAGGTAGGGATATCCTTCATATCTGTCAAGCGATTTTTCATCCATATCCGTTATTTCCCAAATTGCAACGGGAACTTTCCCTCCGCTTTTTGGTTCTATGGTGGCTACCGCACAATCTCTCTTTCCTCGAAATAAAAGCTCATAATTTTCAAGTGTGGCCGTAGCAAAAGGCATCGCCGTGGGACATCTGTGCTTCATTTGTGCTTTGTTTAAGTTCGAACCATAAGCTATGTAGTATTTAGTATTCATTTTTCATTCTCCTTTTATATTTTTGATCTTTTATGATGCTTTTCCGAATCTCCAAGCTGATGAACCTTCTAAATTAGCCGTTAAGTGATCTCGGCAATTTTTAAATTCATCACCTATAAATCCAATTCGATTAAGGTATGTTCTCATCGCAAACTTTGGATTTTCTATTTGTGGCTTTTTCGAACTCGCAAAGTTTTGAGTTAAAGCTTGATTGTTAAGAGCGAGGGATAAAACTATATAACTTCTGACCTTGCCTGCGTGGAGTTCGCTATTAAACCCCCTAAGCTCAATAGTATGATTGCCTGTAAAAAAGCTGTGAAGATTCAGAAAATGGTATCTGCTATCGTGGTAGTGAGTTGTTCTGTTTTGAAAGTAACCCTCGTACCATATGTTTTCTAAATCGGATAAACTCTTTGGCCTTTTTCTTTTGATGCTCTCCAGTAATCTGCTATCCATTTTCTTGCAAAACCGCATTCTATCAGGTTTAATCTCTAAAGCGTTATAAAACAAGTCGTTTTTTGAAGCGATTATGTTTATAAAGTTTTTAACACTTTTTAGCGTATGGTTTTTCCCATCTAAGTGAATGTGTATTCCGCAAGTATCATTTGTAAAAGCCCCGGCTTTTCTTAGTTTCCTGATTATCTCCTGTAAATCTGCGATATCATTTTCATAGGTTAGTATCGGGCTTACAAGTTCCACACTATATGTTCCGTTGGCATATTGCGGATATCCGTTTGTCTTTTTCTCACACAAAATACTTCCGTCTTTCATTACTGACCAGGTTCTACCATCATTTGTTTTAAGTTCGTATTTATCGTAGTATCCGCCGACTTTATTTAATTTACCGCCAAAATATTCTCTGAGGACATTTGCTGCTTTACTGCGTGTAATACCTGTAAACTCAATCTCAATGCCAAACTTACTCTTTAACATATTTAGCCCTCCACATTTTTATTTCCCCTTTCGAGGTTATACACATATTACCTCTAAAAACGTCATATATCCAGTAATTTCGGCACTTTCAAGGGTAGAATAAAGCCTTTAATTTATCGCATTTATAACTATTAATACACAAAACAATAACAACAAAAAAAGAGCCCGAAGGCTCTCTTGTATTTTGTTTAGTTTAATTTGAAAAGATATGCGGGGGTCTTTTTCATTTTTCCTGTTATAAAATCCTCATAACCTTCATTTATTTCGGTCAAACCTTCAAGGGTACATCCGTTTTGAGTGAAAAGCCATGCTGTTTTAACTGCACCAGACCAAGTGGATGAAAATGTAAATTTCTCAATTCCGTTGTCTCTTAAAGTCTTTATTATCGACTGGACTTCGTTGTCCCAAATAACATCATTAAAATCGATGTACATATTTTGGTTTTCTTTAGCTTTCTCGTACATCATCCAGATTTTTCTGAAACCATTTTCTTCGTTTTTTATTGTTTCTTTGAGCTCGCTATAAGATTGCTGTGCTTTTTCTTTTTCGCCTTCATTGTAGAGCTTTTTTAATTCTTGAACTCTGGCATAAAGTTTTTCAAATTTGTTCATTTCCATAATTGTTACCTCACTCAAAGTTTTTATTTCCTCTTTCAAGGTTATACATATATTACCTCTAAAAACGCTATATATCCAGTAATTTCGGTGCTTTCAAAGGTAGAATAAAGCACTTAAAATTTTGAATTTATAACCATTGATACACAATTATTTTATTGTGATAAAGCCATACAAACACGCTTCACTCCTATAGATTTCTTCGCCTTCTTCAGTTACTTTCCATAAAGTATAGGTAACTGTACGGTTTGGTTTGTATCTGCTGACTTCTTTATCGCCATGGGTATTAATAATCTCAGTAATGTTTACCTTTATGCTTTTCTTGTTAACTTTTGTGATTGTACCAATATAGTAACTTGAATCAATTATTACACCAATGCAGCTTCCACTATAACCTGTCACTTTCATTCCTACAGTTGCTTTCATACTAGTACCCTCCATTAAAGTTTGTTTTTTGTTTCTCTGGAACATCTATATATTCGCTCTTTTAGGAGGATATATCAATACGATTAATACACGATCTTTGATACAACTAAACCTACATTTATTGTTCAAATTATGCCTTTGTATTATCACCTTCTGTTGCCGAAATACGCTATCCCCGAAAGCACAAAATATACACATGGAAGTGCCACTCCGTTGCCCCAAAGCTTATATTCTGCGGTATCCGAGTGCGGATTTTTAAGCCATTTTATAATTTGGTTTTCGTTCTTTGATTTTGATTTACCCATTATTTTATTGTGCGTATCAAAAACCTGTTTCCAAAACGTAATCTCATCTTCGCTTGGATTTTCGGTTTCAAGGTTTTTACACCACCAAGATGGAAACCCTTGTAATTTGGCGCACTCGGTCGGCATTAACCTTCGAACGATGTAGGAGGGATTTTCTGAAATCGTGGGTGGGTCTTTATAGTCTGATGCCATAAGCGTATCAACCATATTTTTGCCAACTCTTACATGATACGATGATTTGCTTGTAGTGTATATCGGGTGCGAAACCGCACCGGGACCTTTGGCAACAACGGTCGGTGCAGATTCTTCTTTGACTGTGATACCGAACTGAGCATTTTGTCCCATGTTAAAAGTCGCTCGGTCAATCCCATAAGCCACACCATGCATTTCCGTAGTGTTTAAAGTGTACATTTCATCAGCTTCTTTGTAACCATTTCCATGGTGCGAAGGCCGTGTTCCGTTACCTTCCAAAACCACCATACCACCTTGATTACACGCAGGATTACCGCCATTCTCGTCAAGTGTTCGGGAAGTATCCGCCTTGTATATTCCGCTGTGAGGGTTCTTTGATTTCATTGAGTTACTGTTTTTTGAACATAACGCATAAACAGTAGGGACAAAGAGAACTTGGTCATTGTTTGTGCCAAGTGTAGCTGATTTGTTATTTTGAATAAGCGCACCCTTTCCACCACCCTCACATCCCGCCCGTATTTTAAGAGTTTTTGGTGTTTCTAAAACGAAAGGTTGATTGTTACCACCATTACCAAACGTAGAAAGTACTGTTTGAGCAACATCTATCGGACCCTTGTACCTCGTGTCTTGAGAATGATTTTCAAACACAAGCGGGGGATGATGTCCTTCCGCACGAAGTGTACTTGTTTCATTCTCTGTGACATCCATTCTTTGACCGCCTTGGTCATTCAAACAGACTGTGACTGCCTCCTCAGTGCTGTTTCCAGAACTTTCGGCAGTTCTTTGCCACGCTCTGAAGCTCTCCGCAGAATACCTCGACAAGCCTTCGGACTCAAATAATATTTTTCCGGCACTATCGCCATCAAAATCTGCGACAAGGTAGATTCGTTTTCTTCTTTGGGGCACTCCGAAATACCTAGCATCAAGCACTCGCCAAGCGAGTGAAAAGTTATCTCCCACGATTTTTCCGGCATTTGACCACTTTTCAGGTTTAGGAACAGAAACATCTTCTTTGATTTGGCAGATGCTTTCGAGTACGTTTTTAAAATCTTCTCCTTTGTTTGAAGATAGTGCTCCCGGTACGTTTTCCCACAAGCAGTACCTTGGATATTTTTCATTTGTTTTTCGCCTCATTTCTTTGATAACTCTGATTGCCTCATAAAAAAGACCCGAACGACTTCCGCTCAAACCTTCTCGTTTTCCGGCGATGCTGACATCTTGACACGGCGACCCGAAAGTTATGATATCGACGGGGTCTATTTGTGAACCATTTACCGCATTAATATCACCTAAATGTTTCATAAATGGTAGTCTTTTTGTCGTTACCCTTATTGCAAACGGCTCGATTTCACTTGCCCATATCGGCTTTATACCGCACATTAAACCGCCAAGCGGAAATCCTCCCGACCCGTCAAATAGCGACCCTAATGTAAGTTTACTTTTTGACATTTTCAGTCACCTTTGAGTATGGGATTTTTTCATTTCCTCGAACCAAAAACACATTCTCATCGCCGTACGATTCTACATATCTTCGAATTATCACGGATGCGTATTTTGGGTCAAGCTCCATGCAGTAACAGATTCTATCCATCTGCTGACAAGCCATAAGTGTACTTCCCGAACCGGCAAAAGTGTCGAGAATGATACTGTTAACCGCAGATGAGTTTTTTATCGGGTAACAAAGCAGGGGAATAGGTTTCATGGTCGGATGTTCACCGTTTTTCTTAGGTTTATCATAGTGCCAAATTGTCGATTCTGCTCTGCCTGCGTACCATTTGTGTTTGCCCGTTTTAAGCCATCCGTAAAGTATCGGTTCATGGCCCCATTGATACGGAGAACGCCCCATAACGAATGAGTTTTTTGCCCATATACACACACCCGAAAGGTGAAATCCCGAATCTATAAAAGCCTTACGGAAATTTAAGCCCTCTGTATCTGCGTGGAAAATGTATGCCGAACCGCCGTCAGCTAAATGGGATGCCATATTTTTAAAAGAGGATAACAAGAACTGATAAAACTTCTCGTTATCCTGCTTATCATTTTTGATTTTAAGACCGCTTGCACTCTCGAAGTTGACGTTATACGGTGGGTCTGTGACTATAAGGTTCGCTTTTTCATCACCCATAAGCCGATTTAAATCTTCGGAATTGGTCGCATCACCGCAAAGCATTCGATGTTTTCCGATCTGCCATAAATCACCTTGATTTACAAACGTTGCTTCTTCCAATGCTTTATTTACATCATAGTCATCATCTTTACCTTCTTTTACATCTGCATTAGAAAATAAATCTGAAATCTCGTCTTCATCAAAACCTGTGATCGACACATCAAAATCATTTACACTTAAATCCCTGAGTAAATCTGTGAGTAGTGGAATATCAAACTCGCCATTAATCTTGTTTAATGCCACATTCAGTGCTTTTTCTCGGTTGTCATCCAAATCTACAACTACGCATTCGGCATCTTTGTAGTTCATTTCTTTAAGAATTTTATACCTCTGATGTCCTCCTACAATATTGCCAGTTCTTTTATTCCAAATAATAGGTTCTACATAGCCAAACTCACTCATACTTCGCTTGAGTTTTTCGTACTCAACATCTCCGGGCTTTAAATCTTTTCTCGGATTATATTTTGCCGGATTAAGTTTTGACATCTCTATTTTTTCTATGTTCATTTTCTCACCC
>JAUNIE010000086.1 GCA_030523605.1 Clostridia bacterium
GCTAACAACTGAAATAGTTGAGAAATTGAAGATAACTGCAGAAAAGAAAAATATTGCCTTCACAATTTCGGGAGAAAAAGCGGTTGTAAACGGTGTTAGGCAAATTATATACGAGATGATATATAATTTATGCGATAACGCTATCAAATATAATAAAACAGGCGGTAGTGTTGATATAGATATAAATAACTTGCAGGATAGTATAGTCTTTAAAATAAGCGATACGGGAATAGGTATTCCTGAAAGCTCGATTGAAAGAGTTTTTGAAAGATTTTACCGTGTTGATAAAAGCAGATCAAAAGCCGAGGGAGGAACCGGTCTGGGATTGTCTATCGTAAAACATGGTGCAATATACCATGATGCGGAGATTTCAATTGACAGTATTGTCGATAAAGGAACAACAATAACATTACGTTTTAAAAAACAATCCCAAGATTAATTTCTTGGGATTGAGCGTGTCGATAAACTACTATGATAAAAGAAAAATTTCATTTTGAATAAACGCCGTCCCCTGATTCCGCCATGCCTACCGCGGCGGTATAGAAATGAAATTTTTCTTTAATTTACAGCATTTTCAGCATAATGTTGCGACATTGCCGCACGGGCTTGGCGGCGGATTTATGGGCTTTGGGCAATTAATTTAGAAGCAATATTGTGCTGAAAATTGACTTTTTCGACAGTCTGAGAGATTTTATAAAATCTCTTTTATTGTTTATAATATGCGGAGCTTTGCCACACCACCAATTATGCATATAAAAAGACATCTACAATTCAATTTCTCTGCGAGATCTTAATAAAAACTCCATTTCACAGAAAATCGAGTTATAGGTGCTAAATTATGTAATGCACGTTATATTTAATGCGGTATATGCGTAATATTTGTGCAAAGTATGTCAAAAAATAATAAAAATTTGTACAAAATGCTTATTTAATGAAAAGAAAAAGTATGATATTATATTAAAAGTATTTTGCCGTAAAGGCATAGATAGAGGTGCGTTAGTCAAGAGTAGCCATGTTAATTATCGGGAATTGTTGCATGGCAAAAGGGGCTGACGCCGAGATGAAGATTATGCTGCCCGAAGTGTGTTTTTATCGGTTCGTTATATAATATGTATCGAACTGTCACGTTGATGTGGAGCGCTATCAATCTTTGCTAATTTAAGTATAATAATTATCTTAGATCGTTTTGCGTTATGCATCACGATCTTTATTTTTTAGGGGAGGGTGAACGATGATTCACTTAAAGAAAAAGCGTGCATTTGCACTCGCAGTATTGACATTTGTGATTATATGCATAATGCTTCCGTTTACAGCCATAGCTGATACGGAAGACCAAACAGCAATCAATGAAACGGTTGCTGACGAAACGGTTGCTGCACAGGAGGAAGCAGGAGAAGTGGACGAAGATGAGGCTGCTAATCTTGCGGCAATAAAACTTCTGTCCGATAGTGAAGGATTTGACGCAGAAGCTTTGTCTGAGGACGAGGCTGCCGAATATCTGGAGGCGGCTGATACTTTTATAGGTAACTATTCTTCAAACGTAAGCGAGGAACAGGAATTCACAGAAAATCTTAACAAGGCTTTGGCTGCAAAAAGAAGCGAGATTCCGGCTTTTGCAACATGGATTTCGTTGCTTCCGCCAATTATTGCTATAGCGCTTGCGCTTATTACAAAAGAGGTTTATTCATCATTGTTTTTAGGAATTTTATCAGGTGCCGTGCTGTATGCCAATTTCAGTTTATCAGGTACAAT
>JAUNIE010000087.1 GCA_030523605.1 Clostridia bacterium
TTTTCGGCTTGTTTGTGGCTCTCCCCTACTCTACCACTTCGTTTTACGCCCCATAGGTATTCATCCTTGAAATTTTCAACTACAATTACAGATTCGGATGGGTTCCGACTAATTAAAGCATTCCTATATTCTTTAATGTAGTTGTTGTTTTTCCAAAAATCAATGTCTAAACTGTATTCACAATTTTTTTCGACAATAAATAGTGTATCATTTTGCTCATAACATCTATCTCCTGGCAAAATAACCTTATCTCTAACCCAAAATAGTTTTGAGAGAATTTTTTCATTTGAACATTGTGTTTTTTCCAGTGACAGAATTTTTTGATTTATAGCCCTCCAATCATACTGAATCTGAGCCAAGCCCTGCAAACTGATAAAAACAACAAATAATAATATAATAGTTTTTCTTTTCATCGTTTTTGTTTTAGAGTTTGTAACAATTGTTGTATTGTATAAAATTTATTTATATTTTTTTTACCAAGAAGAACTGTACTCCTAATTGGATTCCCATCAGAATCATGAGAATAAAATTTCCTTAATGGTATTTTGTGTTCTTCTCTTATCAAATTTTCAATGGCTGTAGCATATTTATCTGAATTGTAAATAACTTTTGAATCGTTATCACCTTTTATTATTGTCCAAACTCCATCTGTTAATTGGTTAATCTTATCCCAAACGTGAGCTAATTCATGAGCCAAACCAATATAAGCAGGCCTCTTAACCTTGCCTAATACGTCAATTCCACCTGATTCGTTTTTAGGATTCCACAATACAGCGGAACCATCGGGAAGTGTACTATTATGTCCTCCTGTTGCAATTTGAACATTAAAGCTGGATCCATTTACGGCTTCTATAAGAGAATTCCCAACTTCCTTATCTTTGATTGATTGCAGCGCATTTGTCAATTCCGATACAAAAGAATTTTTTCCATCATATTTTTTTCCGTTAGCATCATAAAAACCATAACTGTCTCCAACTTTCATGTAATAAAAAATAGTTTGATTTTCTTTAAAAATTATTGTGTCACCGTTTAAATCAATATTATTTATTGGATTATTAGCACACCATGCATACGGACTAATAGAATAGTATTTCTCAGCTTTCGGGTCAAGTGACGTTGTTCGGCCTATCATTGGGTCGTACATTCGAGCTTGGCTGTCGTACCAGTCGAGGCCGTTTTCGCGGTCGAGTTCCTTGGTGCCGTATTTGCGGGATTGGACGCCTTCTGCAGTGGTGGCTGCCATAAGGCTACCGTAAGGGTAGTAACTGTTTAGCTCTACCGGTTGATTGTTTTGGTCAAGCACCACGCGCACATCACCGCGGTTGTCCTTCACGTAGAAGAAGTACCCACCATCGTGCCAATAGCCGTAGTCATTATGAATTCTATCCAGAACCCCGTTACGATACTCCTTGTTTCCGCAATAGTCGCGCACCATCAGTGTGGTGACAGCTTCTTCCAAGTCATTATGGCTGCCACCGCCCACAACGAAATCATTGGTAGAAGCCAATGAGAACGGCATCATCTCCACTCCGTCTTCACCACCATCTTCTGCTTCTTCGCCATCAAAAATCGCAAAATTGTTGAGCAGGTACTGCACACGCAGCTTGCGCCCGTCGGCGGCATAGGTGTAGCGCGTCTCGTGCCCATCGTTGAAAAGAATGGTCTGTGGTAGATTCAGCATATTGTAGGTGATGCTGTGAACGCCACTCCAGGCTGTCGCCATGAACAGTGAATGTAGACTGTGTACCGC
>JAUNIE010000088.1 GCA_030523605.1 Clostridia bacterium
ATTATGCTAAACACCATGCAAGCGAGTGAGCGAAGCGATACGAAGCGCAGCTTGGTGATATCCGTCTCCCTCTTATCTGAGCCTCGGAGAGGGTCGCTCGTGCCCCAACACGCGCTGAATATCAAGCTGGATAAAATCGGTGTTTTAGCCCCAGCGCGTCATACGTGTTGCTGCAGAGCAAAACCGGCTCCGCGCCGTCACGTTCAACCGATGTAGTGAGCAGTCGTTCCATATTCGCAGTGTTTTCATAAATTTGTATTTTACAATTCGACCATTTTGTCGATATATATTACATCATTAGTTCTTTTGAATATAGTTTCTTAATAAGAATTATGATAGAGCATATAGTATCCTAATTCGTTTTTTCTAATAAAAAATCGGGCTGATTCTTTAGGAACAACTAAATAATCTCCTTCATAATGAAACCATACATCATCTTCTCCACGATCTTCAATCGGTGTTGCCTCATAATGTGTTATTCTACCATCTTTTTTGAAAATAACAACATCTGTCAAGTCAAATGCATATGGTATGGGAGCATTTACAACCTTTTCCATAGTTTCTGCCGACTGACCCATTCCGAACACATATAAAGTGTCCCACTCAAAGTTCAGTTCTTTAGAAAGATCTACAACTTTTTGTGTTGAATCCTTTTGCAAACGGTATTGTTCTCTTACCACATCTTCTATTTTGTTTTTACACCCTACGCAACAAAACAGAAACATAATATTAAGTAAAATAACTATCTTTTTCATTTCATTGTCCCCCATGTTTGTTGAAACCTTTCCTGTTCTTCTCTCACTTCTTGATCACGTTTTTTTTGACCCTCTGGATTATATCCATTAAAGTTTAATTCAGAGAAATACTGTAGTAGCTGTCTATATTTTTTATCTGACAGTTTTGTTAAACATATGTTGATATTGCCAGATTTGTCTGTTTTAAAGGTGTAGAGACCTTTTGCATGGAAATGCTCCAACACTTTTAATGCTATCGTTTTCATATCAGTTGATTTTGAAAAAGATGATCCTATAAATCTTCCAATAATATTGTTTTAATGGTCCCTAATAATGTCTTACGATAAATTTTCTTACCATTGTTAAAATACAATATGCAATTGAAATGACACCACAGAAATTTGGAATTGCATGTTCTGTAATGAACAGACAGACATCTGCTTTTGGAGTCAAAGATAATAGCGAGAATATAACATCTATCAACATCATTAATACGGAGTATATGAGTACTAACAATGTTATTAAAGAGAATGTGATTTTTCCAATTAATCTTATAAGTTTTAACATAATTATTTCGTTGATGATGAATTGTATTTTATCTTAATATCTTATTTTAAAATATAAGTATATAGGCCAAAGCAACATAAATATGGCTTGAATACCAAACCAAATAATTATCAGATATGTGATTATTTTACCTTTCATTTCTTTTTCTCTCCTTTTCTTCTTTTATTTTTGGGGTTATAAATTGAACCATCAAAGGGTTCTAATGATGGCATGGTTGCCCTCGGCTGTGCCGCCGAGGCACTGCGTTGCCAGGCGCCCCAGCGCGTCATACGTGTTGCTGCAGAGCAAAACCGGCTCCGCACCGTCACGTTCAACCGATGTAGTGAGCAAGCGTTCCATATCGTCATAAGTATAACGCAGAATCTCCACATTTGTTGTGTCGGATGTTGTATGTTCG
>JAUNIE010000005.1 GCA_030523605.1 Clostridia bacterium
ACAATTTAAAAATAACTGCCATAAATTGTAGGCAGTTATATGTTCACTGTTATAATTATCTTGCGACTAAAATAATTGTCACTTTTTATGGCAGACCAATTTATAAACTATTTTATTCCTTAGCCGAGTTTGAATCATCCGCTGTTTCTTCAAACGGTTTAGGCTTGTTTACAATTATGTCGTTCAAATCGTATTTATTATCCCACCAACCGGGTCCACCATAAGCAACCACGGTGCGGCGATCCCACGGAAGGTGCTCTTTTATTTTATCGCACTGCTCATCCGTAATTGCATTACCGCCGGCTATTTGAGCCTGGTCTTCTTCGCTGAGCTTACTTACCGCTTTATTTAGTGCTTCAATTTGTTTTTCATCCATAATTATTACCTCCATTTTATAAATTAAATTATCATTTACGCTTCGCTATGCAAACCGAAAATAGGTTTGCTCAGACTGTGTTTTTCTTGTGCCGATCTGCCATAAAAAGTTGCAATTATCTAAACGACTTCAACCAGCCAGTTACAATCGCCCTTTTTTCTCGATCTCACAATTGTATAGTATATGAATAAAAAATATTTGTCAACACTTTTAAAAATGAAAATAATAGAAAAACAGCCATACTAATTATAGGCCGTCGTCTATTTTTGAAAATAAAAATGGCTGCGGAAGAAGGATTCGAACCCTCACATACAGAGTCAGAGTCTGCTGTGCTACCGTTACACCATTCCGCAACATTTACAGTTTACATTCTACCAGACTAAATTACGCATGTCAAGAACTTTTATTTTGGTAATAAAATATTTTTCTCTCTCATAAAAATTACTGATATACCTATGCTCAGCTACTTTTTTGGGAGGATAAAAATGAATGTCGTACTAAAGAAAAAGATAATTAACCTATCACTTGATATGCTTTCGGTTTGCGCCGCCGCCACGGCTCTGTGGTGCATCTTTTTGAGGTTTAAAAAAATAAAATCTCCGCAAAGTGATTTAAGCATTATTGCAGCAAAATCAATTTTTCCACGCCAAAATAAAAATAGTCTTCTAAAAACTCGTTTAAATTTTTTGAATAGTTCTGAAAATAATAATTGTACTACGCAACCTGAAAATCAAATACCGGAGCGAACCGAACCACAAAAAAGCGATATGAATCTACCCGAATTTGATGGTAACAACGGCGAAAACTACGAAAAAGAAGAAGGCGAAACTCATAAAATCATCGAAAGTCAAATTGGTTCGGGAGGAACAAAATGTGAAAACTTCTACGTTAAAAATTCCACGGGTGAAGATATCAATTTTGGTGCGGAGCTTAAAAGCCCCCCTGAAATAAATATCAAAAATACCTCTGAACCCCAAGTACTCATATTTCACACGCATACTTCCGAATCGTATATGAGCAAAGATGTTGGATTTTTCTATGATAGCTTTTATCCACGTTCGCTTGATAATTCCAAAAATGTTACCAGGGTAGGCCAAGCTATCGCAGACAAGCTAAATGAAAACGGAATCGGAGTTATACACGATGAAACTTATCATGATAATCCCACCTACAACGGCTCATATTCACGTTCGGCGCAAACTATAAAGAATAATCTTAATAATCATCCGTCCATTCAGGTTGTAATTGACATACACAGGGATAGTCTTGGCACGAACGAAAGCGGAAAGATTAAACCTACATTCAAGTATGGCGACAAAAAAGCCGCCCAGCTTATGATTATCTCAGGGTGCGACCCCGACAGAAGTCTGGGCTTCCCGAACTGGCGCAAAAATTTAAAACTTGCTCTGCGCCTTCAAAAATACTGCGAAAGTATGTTCCCGGGCATCACCAGGCCGCTTAATTTTTCTAAAGTTAAGTATAACGAACATCTTACACCTGGTTCACTGCTGATAGAAATAGGAAGCGACGCAAATACACTTGAAGAGGCAATTTATACCGGTTCTATGCTTGGTGAATCGCTTGCAAAAATGCTGGGTGATTTAAAAAATTAAGGAAGTTGAGAATATGTTTAATAGACGAAAATATTTTTTAATGTCTATGATATACTCTATAATGATACTTTGTTTGATAATCGGTTTTGTGGTCGTGGAAAAAGCGGCACATAACGTAATATACCCCGAAAAAACACCTTTTTTATCGTACAGTTTTTCGGGAATTATCCCCAAAATGGTTAAACTTCATTTTATGGGCAAAGATTTTATTCTACACTTTTAATATTGGTGGTATAATATTAATTACGAGAAAAATTAAGTCTAAGAAGGTTAGAATATGCGAAAATCAAATAGATTTATTACGTTTTTTGCCATTTTGGTATTATTATTCGCACCATGCGCACTTGCCAAGAACGAAAATCGCAAGCCTCCTAATTTTTTAAAATTTATTGCACGCAGCAATGAAAAATATGAGAATCCGGAACTCAAAGAAAAACTTTCGCACATGAAAGAAATGCGTGAAGCTCCTGAAAGTGCGGATGAAAACGATGAATTTTCAAAATATGATTTAACGGATTATAATGGGAGAAATATCCTCGAAAGCTGTTTGGCGTGGCTTGCTATTATTTGCGTGTGCATAATTATCATAAAAATAATTTGCACTAATTTTAGAATTCCTTTCGATTACGACCCAAACTTTGCGAATAAGCATGCCCCTCGCAGAAAACCAAGAAATATGAAATATAATTTTCAAAAAAGGTGATTTAACATGGAAAGCAGTAAAATTACAAATCTTAATAACATAAAAAACGTATATTTTATCGGTATTGGCGGCTCGGGAATGTTCCCCCTCGCCCACATTTTAAAAGAAAAAGGATTTAATGTTTCGGGCGCTGATATATATGAATCCGACACGCTTCAAAAAGTAAGAGCTTTGGGCATTAAAGTCTATACGGAGCACAAAGAAAGCAATATAGACGGCCAAGATTTAATAGTATTTTCAGCTGCAATCAAAGAAACAAATCCTGAAATAATTGCGGCAAAAAAAGCAGGCATTCCTATAATCGAACGCAGCGTTATGCTTGGGCTTATCTTTAATAAATATAAAAACAGTATTGGTGTTTCGGGCACGCACGGTAAAACCACAACTACGTCTATGATAACTTCCGTGCTCATCGATGCCGACAAGAAACCAACAAGCGTTATAGGCGCAACACTCAAAAAATTAGGCGGAAACAGCTGCATCGGTAATTCTGATATTATAGTTGCCGAAGCCTGCGAATACGTTGACAGCTTTTTACAGTTAAACCCTGCGATTTCCGTAATAACAAACGTGGACGCCGACCATCTGGATTATTTCGGCAACCTTGAAAACGTAATTAAATCGTTCAGAAAATACGCACTTCAAACTTCTGAGCTTGTTATTTATAACGGCGACAGCGAAAACGCCAAAAAAGCTACCGAAAATATTCCCGCAAAAACAATAAGTTTCGGGCTTAATAAGCAAAACGACTACTACGCAAAAAACATTAGTTTTGGGAAAATGCAAAATGCTCAGTTTGATATAATACACAGCGATAAAGTAGTCGCCCACATAAATTTAAGCGTGCCTGGTAAACATAACATTTATAACGCTCTGGCAGCCTATGTTGTGTGCTCCAACCTCGGCGTAAGTAATAAAGATTTCGAAAAATCAATAACCGAGTTCAAAGGCGCTCACAGAAGATTCGAAATTTTACTCGAAAAGAATGGCATAACTGTAGCAGACGATTTTGCTCATCATCCAACTGAAATTGAAAGCACTCTCGAAGCCGCTTCAAAAATGGGATTTAAACGTGTTGTGGCAATATTCCAACCGCACACATTTTCAAGAACAGCGATGTTCCAAAAAGAGTTTGCCAAGGCTCTATCAATAGCTGACGAAGTTATAGTTTCTGACATATTGCCCGTTCGTGAAACAAACACTTATGGCGTTAAATCCACCGATTTAACCGACAAAATTCAAAACTCTCACTATATCCCTACCTTTGAAGAAATATGTAAATATATAGTTAAAAACGCCCAAAGCGGAGATTTAATCCTAACTCTGGGCGGCGGTAACGTTTATAAATGCGCAAATATGATTGCCGAAAAGCTTTAACTTACAGGATTTGTCTGTGACTGCGGCTGGGTCTGCTGCGGAGGTGTTTTTCGCATCTTCTCGCCTATTGTTCTCCCTGCAGAATCAGTTGCCTTGACTACCCATCCTACTCCCGGAATGTCTTTAACGCTATAATTTTTACCCGTAGAGCCATTGATTATCCCAAGCGTAAACACCGTCAATACCACTGTAAGTACTACTCCGATGGATATTTTAATAACATCTTTCATTAAACTTCTCCTCTTTAGGTTTTGTCATCTGATACACATTATAACACCTATTTAATACCACGTCAATTAACATAAAATCTTGATAATCACTTTAAAAAGCGTTATTATATTATGTGTAAAATTTAAATGAAAGGAAGTTATTACTATGGCAGTAGCGTTTGAAACCAGCAACACCAGAGTTAATCTCATGAAAGCATTTGCGGGAGAAAGTCAAGCAAGAAACAGATATACTATGGCCGCTTCCCAAGCAAAAAAAGAAGGTCTGCATATTGTACAACGTGTATTTGAGTTCACAGCAAATCAAGAAAAAGAACACGCCGAACAGTTCTACAAAAAACTTACCCCTGTTGCAGACACTCAAATTTCAATTTCAGGCGATTTCCCCGTAAATATCTATAAAGATTCAATCGGAAATTTAAAAGCCGCCCGTGAAAATGAATATGCCGAATACAACGATGTTTACCAAGCATTTGCAGACGAGGCCAGATCAGAAGGTTTTTATGATATCGAAAAGCTCTTCCATGATGTAGCCATTGCCGAGAAACTCCACGGCGACAGGTACGGAAAATTCTTGGAACTCATAGAATCGGGAAGACTGTTTGAATCGGACAAAGAAGAAACTTGGCTTTGCCTCAATTGCGGTAATCTCTACAAAGGCAAAATTGCGCCCGAACTTTGCCCCATCTGCAACCACAACCAAGGGTATCAAATAAGACATGATTGGATTTTACTTTAATATTAAGGAGCTAGAAAAATGGCAACAGAAAGAACTTACATAATGCTTAAACCAGACTGCGTAAAAAGAAAATTAATGGGAAAAGTTATAAACAGAATCGAAGAAAAAGGATACACCATTTCAAACATCAAAATGATGAATTTGGACGAGAAAATTCTTCGTGAACACTACGCACACATCGCAGACAGACCTTTTTTCCCGGAGATAGTCGAATACATGACATCAGGTCCCGTTGTAGGAATGATTGTTGAAGGAGAAAACGTAGTTAAAGGTATGCGAATTTTGATGGGAGCAACGAAATTCGAAGAAGCAACTGCAGGCACAATTCGTGGAGATTTCGCCATGAGTACCGCTGAAAATATTGTGCACGGTTCGGATTCACCCGAAAATGGCGAGATTGAAATCAAAAGATTCTTCGGCGAAAATGCTTAAAGGATTAAAATAACATTCTTTTATGAACACCGCATTTATTTTTAGTGTGGTGTTTTATTTATTTTTTAAAAAATATATAAATAATCGATTGACAAACCAAAATTATATGCATATAATATAAATGTGCTTGATTTATAAGCTAAAAAATTTTAAAGGAGGAATCAGTTATGAACGAAACTGAAAAAAGAGCATTTGGAATTCTTGGCGAAGAAGCAAAAAAACAAATTGCAGGAGGAGTAAAGGAAGATGAGGCTCTCACTAATGAGCAGTGCGCCGAACTCAATGAAGCGATAAGTCAGCTCAGCAAGGAAGACCAACTCAAAATTGCGGGCGGCAAATCTGAAAAAGAGTCAGACGACTCTGTAGTCAATAAAGAGTTGCAAAAACTCCATCTATTTCCCGTCGCCAAATACGGCATGCCGAATCCCGAAAAGCACTTGCTAAAGGAAATAGAACAGAAAGAACAAGATAATCACGAGGAATAAAGATAAAAAAATTTAGATAAGTACAAATCTTTAACAAAATGGGGTAATAATCATGAACGAAACCGAAAAAAGAGCATTTGAAGTGCTCGGCGAAGAGGAACAACAAAAAATCGCAGGAGGAGTAAAAGAAGACGAAGCACTAACAAGTGAACAATGCCAAAAACTGCGCATTGCAGTGAGTCAGCTCAGCGAGGAAGACCAAATTAAAATTGCGGACGGCAAAGACGCACACAAAATAAAAATACCTGGAATAATTAGTAGAGCAAGTATGGTAGCGATAGGTTATGGTGCACCACCACTATTGCAAGCAATACCACCAATAAATAGAGAATGGCTGGAAAAATTGAATCCCGAAAAGAAAAATAAACCAATAAAAGAAGAAAAAAATAACTTATAAACGAAATTCTTATCAAAAAATTACCCCGCCTGATTTTACAGGTCGGGGTTAATTAAATGCTCCAAATATCTTAAAGGATTGAGGGGAGCTCCATTTCTATCTGCTTTTTCCCGGAAAGTGGGTAGTATTTTTTATCGTAAGCCGCTTTAAATTTATCATAATTGTTTTTATCATGTTTATTCGAAGTATATATCGGCAAAATTATATTATCAAAACAGTACATCCACTGCTTGCCCCCAGGTCCTTTTTCAGTTAACACATCATAAAACGCTTCCGAAACTAATGCGGGGTCGTTAAGGAATGCACCACAACCCAGTGCGCCCAAAACCAGATTAGTATCGCCGTGCATATAAGCTGTCGCAAATATCATTCGCCAAGAATTTCTCATACATTCTTTGTATTCCTCGATTTCGGAAGGAGCTAATGAATAGTCCCTGAAATCAGGAGCCGCTGCAGTTATCACATTAAAATTCGGCCCGTCAACGTATTCTCCCACTCGCCCAATTCCGTAATCATCTTTAATCTGTTTGATGTCTTTGGTATAAATAGCTTCATTAAAAATGCCGCTTTTTCCCCACTCTTGCATATTTTCCGGAAAAATTGTGTGCTTTTGGTAAAAATTTTCTTTCATTTCTTTGGTTGCCAAATGAGGGTACAAATCCGTCATTCTGCAAAGGCTTTCTTCTTGCGCCGTACACCCTTGTATAACTCCGCCGCCTGGTTCGTAGTAATTGGCAAAATTTAAAAGTGAAACATTTTCAATTTTCTTATTCAAAACAGCAGACACGGCATTCAAACTTTGCAGTGATTTGCCATTTGTAAGATAAACTTGTGCGGGATTTTCACGTTTAACCTCATCGTTTTTGGTATCATTTAAAAACTTTTTATGATCATAATGAACAATTTCTGATTTATTACTCGTATAATCGTCACCATCTATTTTTACCTCAAGCTCTTCACTATGTTTCATACAATAATCCAGCGTATCAAAAAACACAGATTGCCTAGACGCCATACTATTGGGCATATCAGTTTTGTTTGGTTCCGTCAAAAAGCCATCGAGTTTATATTTGTCAACTGATTTCTTGATTTCTTGGTCACTTTTGAATTTCTCCAGCACCTCCTTACCTAACGCAGTTTTTTCTGCCTTTTCATGTTTGGCAGCAGCACTCCGATGAGATGCGATGGTTGACATAGCAACGTAGTTTGAACCTATACCAAAGAAAGCTGCCATTAACACCATCGGAAATGGCAAAAATTTCTTATTAAACACCCCGCCTGCTACATCTTGCAATTCACGAGGTGAAAGCTCGGAAAAATTACTCACGGTATCATCAATAAAATGTTCAATTTCCTCATCTTTGATGTTACCATCAAATTTTTTTATGAATTCTTTTACGTCCTCCAAACTCTCAAGATTACAGAATTCTTCCGCCAAATCTTCATCATCTGAAATCTTTTCGACAACATCAATAACTGACATATAAAATCCCCCTTTTCATAATCTTTATACCAATATTGTACCATTTTTACAAAAAATGTCAAGAATTATAGTCAAGATAATATTATAAAAATCACTTTTTGGTTTACATGGATATTTTAGGCATATCACAAAATAAGATATTTTAATATACAAAAACCCAACCTAACTGATAGGCTGGGTTTAATTTAAATATTGCTATTTTTATTATTCAAAAATTTCTGTTACAACGCCCGAACCGACTGTTCTGCCGCCTTCACGGATAGCGAAGCGGAGACCTTCTTCGATTGCGATTGGTGTAATGAGTTCAACGTCCATAACAACGTTATCACCAGGCATGCACATTTCTGTTCCTTCTGGTAATTTAATTACACCTGTAACGTCTGTTGTTCTGAAATAGAACTGTGGACGATAGTTGTTGAAGAATGGTGTATGACGTCCACCTTCATCTTTGGTAAGCACATATACTTGACCTCTGAATTTGGTGTGTGGATGAATTGTTCCCGGTTTTGCGAGAACTTGACCACGTTGAATTTCTTCTCTCTGTACGCCACGGAGAAGTACACCTACGTTATCTCCTGCTTCAGCGTAATCGAGGAGTTTTCTGAACATTTCGATACCTGTTACAACAACTTTTCTCTTTTCTTCGGTGAGTCCGACGAGTTCAACTTCTTCGTTCATCTTGAGTTGTCCACGTTCTACTCTACCCGTAGCAACTGTTCCACGTCCTGTAATTGTGAAGACATCTTCAACAGGCATCAAGAATGGTTGATCAGCTTTTCTTTCAGGTGTAGGAATGAATTCGTCAACTGCCTTCATGAGGTCGAGAATGCATTTATATTCAGGTGCATTCGGATCTTTTGAGGTTGATTCAAGAACTTTAAGTGCTGAACCTTTGATAATCGGGGTATCATCGCCCGGGAATTCATATTCATTCAAGAGTTCACGGATTTCCATTTCGACGAGGTCGAGAAGTTCTTCGTCGTCTACTTGGTCAACTTTGTTCATGAATACTACGATCTTCGGAACGCCTACCTGACGTGCAAGCAAGATGTGCTCACGGGTCTGGGGCATAGGACCGTCTGCTGCTGAAACTACGAGGATTGCGCCGTCCATTTGTGCCGCACCTGTGATCATGTTTTTAACATAGTCAGCGTGGCCTGGGCAGTCAACGTGTGCGTAGTGACGTGCTTCGGTTTGATACTCAACGTGTGAAGTATTGATTGTAATTCCACGTTCTCTTTCTTCAGGAGCCTTATCGATGTTTGCATAATCTACGAATTCTGCGTCGCCTTCGAGATTAAGAACCTTCGTGATGGCTGCCGTCAAGGTTGTTTTACCATGGTCAACGTGACCGATAGTACCAATATTTACATGGGGTTTGTTTCTTTCAAATTTTTCTTTTGCCATTTTAATTTCCTCCCTTAAAATTTTTGATAAAATTATTTTGAAAGCTCGAAATAAATCCTAACACATATCAATTTGAAAATCAAGACTTTTTATTTTTTTCCGCATCAGTCAGTGATTCGGCGCATTCTTTACAAAAATAGCGTTCGGGTTCATATATGGTATCGTCTACTCGAACGAAATTACCAAAACACGCCATTCCCAAGCTCTTTTTACATTTTGCGCATTCAAGCTCAATATCCCAAATGGCTCCACCTGAAACTTTTTCTGCATCTGAATTAGAAATCTTTCCTTTGGTATCTCCCATAATTAAAACCTCCTATTTTTTATTTCATAAAATCTCAAAACTTGAAATTGGAAAATTCAATTAAGCTACAAAATTTTTCTGCCAAGCTTCTCCTCAACTTTTTTTAAACAATCGAGGCAAATATGTCCCCCTTGAAACGGAACAACAAGATTATTGTCATCTCCACGGTTTTTACTGCAAACGTCACAACAGACGCCTTTAAGCTCAGTGGTATCATAATCTCTCGTACCCTGATACTTATGCTCTCTAATACGTTGCTCAACATATCCGCCGGAAACTTTATCTAAATCCTCAGGGCTAAGCTCTACATTCTTTTCTTTTGCATCTTCCATAATTAAATCCTCCTATTTCTTATTTTTATAAAACTACAAAACTCAAAACCAGGAAATTAACTACTTAAATAACAAGCTTGAAAATAATAACTAGTCTTTTTTGCGTGCTGCGATAATCTGCTCGGAAACTGATTTCGGAACTTCGGCATAGTGGCTCGGTTCCATTGTATATTGGCCTCTTCCTTGTGTTCTGGAACGCATATCTGTTGCATATCCGAACATCTCTGAAAGCGGTACTTGTGCATTGATTCTTTGAGCGCCGGAAATTGCTTCCATACCCTGAATCATGCCACGACGTGAATTGATGTCGCCGATGACATCGCCCATATACTCTTCGGGAACGATTACGCTAACTTTCATGATCGGCTCGAGAAGTACGGGGTCAGCCTTCCTCATAGCTGTTTTGAATGCCATTGAACCGGCAATCTTAAACGCCATTTCTGAGGAGTCGACTTCGTGATATGAACCGTCGTAAAGTGTTACTTTTACGTCAACAACGTTGTATCCCGCGAGAACACCTGAAAGCATTGCGCCCTGGATACCGTTATCAACTGCGGGGATATATTCCTTAGGAATGGCACCGCCGACGATTTCATTGACAAACTCATAGCCTTTACCGGGGTTAGGCTCAACTTTAATCTTAACGTGACCGTATTGTCCACGTCCGCCCGACTGTCTTGCGTATTTTTCTTCAACATCTGCATTTTGACGGATTGTTTCTTTATACGCAACCTGCGGTTTACCGACGTTTGCCTCTACTTTAAATTCACGGAGAAGTCTGTCTACGATGATTTCCAAGTGAAGTTCGCCCATTCCCGCGATAATTGTTTGACCGGTTTCTTCATCTGTATACGCTTTAAATGTCGGATCTTCTTCGGCGAGCTTTGCAAGGCCGAGTCCCATTTTTTCTTGTCCTGCTTTGGTCTTAGGCTCAATCGCTACGCGGATAACAGGATCAGGAAATTCCATTGATTCCAAAATTACAGGATGTTTTTCATCGCAAAGTGTATCACCTGTTGTAGTATTCTTAAGTCCTACCGCTGCGGCTATATCACCTGCGTAAACTTTTTCTATATCCTGCCTATGATTTGAGTGCATTTGAAGTATTCTTCCCATACGCTCATTGTTATCTTTTGTCGAGTTGTAAACCGTCGAACCTGCTTCGATTGTTCCCGAATAAACTCTGAAGAAACAAAGCTTTCCTACAAACGGGTCGGTTGCAATCTTAAAGGCTAGTGCTGAGAAAGGCTCTTCGTCCGATGAAGGTCTTTCGGTTTCTTCGCCTGTTTCGGGGTTCGTACCCTTAATCGCAGGAACATCTTTCGGTGAAGGCATGTAATCGACAATCGCATCGAGAAGTTTTTGTACACCCTTATTCTTATAGGAAGTACCGCATGTTACAGGCACCATTGTATTATCAATGGTAGCTTTTCTTATGCACTTCTTCATCTCTGCTATTGTGATTTCTTCGCCCTCCAGATATTTTTCCATTACTTCGTCATCGGCTTCGGCAATATGCTCAAGCATTTCTGCGTGATATTGCTCAGCGAGCTCTTTCATATCTTCGGGGATCTCTTCAACTCTGATGTCTTTGCCGAGATCATCGTAATATACATACGCTTTCATCTCAAGAAGATCGATGATTCCTTTAAAAGTGTCTTCAGAACCTATAGGGAGCTGAATCGGCACTGCGTTACATTTTAAACGCTCTTTCATCATCTTTACAACATTATAGAAATCAGCTCCCATAATGTCCATTTTATTGACGTAAGCCATTCTCGGAACACCGTATTTATCGGCCTGACGCCACACTGTTTCGGATTGTGGTTCAACTCCGCCTTTTGCACAAAGTACTGTTACGGAACCGTCCAAAACCCTAAGCGAACGCTCAACTTCAACTGTGAAGTCAACGTGGCCTGGTGTATCGATTATATTGATACGGTGGTCTTTCCAGAAACAGGTCGTTGCAGCGGAAGTTATTGTAATTCCACGCTCTTGCTCCTGAACCATCCAGTCCATTGTTGCCGCACCGTCATGAGTTTCGCCTATCTTATGATTTATACCCGTATAGAATAGTATACGCTCTGTCGTTGTGGTCTTACCTGCATCGATATGCGCCATTATTCCTATGTTACGAGTCATTTCAAGTGAAACTTTTCTTGGCATAATATCCTCCTTTTCTTTATTTATTTTCAGTATACTTGCACTTTCCTAATCAGCATTATCGCTAACCTTATTAAAATATTACCAGCGATAGTGTGCAAACGCCTTATTGGCTTCTGCCATTTTATGAGTATCCTCACGTTTCTTGACTGCCGCACCTGTTTCGTTTACCGCGTCAAGGATTTCACCTGCAAGTCTTTCAACCATTGTTCTTTCCGAACGCAATCTTGAATATCTTGTGAGCCATCTTAGACCTAATGTTTGACGTCTGTCTGCACGGACTTCGATCGGTACTTGATATGTCGCACCGCCGACTCTCCTTGCTTTAACCTCTAAACTCGGCATGATATTTTCCATAGCTTGTTCGAAAACTTCAAGCGGCTCTCTACCTGTCTTTGTTTGGATAATCTCAAATGCTTTATAAACTATTCTCTGCGCAACCCCTCTTTTACCGTCAATCATAATATTGTTGATAAGACGAGTTACCAGCTTGGAATTATAAAGCGGATCTTGTAAAACATCACGTTTAGGAACGTTACCTCTTCTTGGCACGTGTCTTCCCTCCTTCATATTAATGATATCATAGGTACTCGAAAGTAATTCGGCTCCCGATTGCCAACACAGAGGCATTTTATATGTAAAAACACTTCTGCATTGCATCAATGCAAAGCTCTATTAATTTCGTTCAATCCTATTTTTTTGCTGCGCCTGCTTTTGGACGTTTTGCTCCGTATTTCGAACGAGCTTGCATACGTTTTGCGACTCCTTGAGCATCAAGGGTTCCACGTACGATATGATAACGTACACCGGGCAAGTCCTTAACACGTCCGCCCCTAATCAGAACTACACTGTGTTCTTGTAGATTGTGTCCGATTCCGGGAATGTAAGAAGTTACTTCAAAGCCATTTGAAAGTCTTACCCTTGCTATCTTACGAAGTGCTGAGTTAGGTTTCTTCGGCGTTGCTGTCTTAACGGCTGTACATACTCCTCTTTTTTGCGGTGAGTTCTGGTCAATTGCTACTCTCTTTTTGGAGTTCCAACCTTTCAAAAGCGCCGGAGCTTTGGCTTTTCTTTCCTGCATCTTTCTTCCCTTACGAACTAACTGATTAACTGTAGGCATATTACACCTCCTAAACATAAAATACTCCGTACGAAACGTAAATTTCGCACAGAGTAATATTGTAACACCGTTTGGTACTATTTGTCAAGGATTTATACATTATTTTTTTGATTTTCCAGAAACAGCTTAAAATTAAAATATGCGCTTGACAACATTTGAGAAATATTATAGAATAGTTAAGAAGGCAAAATAATTTCTGAAAGGAATTATGAAAATGAAATTAAAAAGATTATTATCCACTATACTTTCTGTCAGTATACTCGGAGGGATATCTTTCGTTTATGCCGACTCGTCCGAGCCGAAACAGCAAGCAAGAGATTTAAATCCTCAACCCACGCTGCCAAGCGAAACACCAACCGAAAGTCCAATAGAAATAGGCTTAAAACGTGAAAAGGACAAATTCGAATCTCGATGCCCGGGTAAATTCATAGTAACGAAAAAAACCATTGAAAGGGTAGATCATTTTTTGCTAGCAAGAACTCTGTCCTGCATAAACGAGGTTTTCGACAGATACGAGAATATAACAGCATCCTTTGTAAATTGTTTAAAGGCACAAAGCGAAGACGAAGGAACATTTTTTAGAATTGCAGTCATGGACAAAAGTGCATTTGCACAGTTTTTATACCACGGGGTCAATGAACAAGAAATAAAGTTAAACCTCAAAGACTATAGTTTTCATGATGGCATACCCGCCACATTTCATCATCGATTTATAATTTCTAAACACATTGAAAGTGGTTTCTCGTCACCTGTCGATACAAGCCGTATTTATGAAGCAATATTACTCCATGAAATGGGTCATTGGATCGCTTATAACTGCGGTTATACTCTTCGATCTAGTGTAGGTGAAATAGAAGAAAAATCCAAAGCTTTAGGCCTTAAATGCACTGATTCTCTACGCCGTATAATGGAGCGGGGTTATGTCATTGACATGCAGGAATCACAAGAATTAAAAGAACGTGCAATAAGAATAGAAGTATTAGAAATTGCCAGAGAAATATACGATTGTTATGAAACTTTTATCAGCACATACGGAGAAAAAAACGATGCCGAGTGGATTGCAGAAGTATGTAAACACGCTTGGGGAAGCCGTGAACCCAACGGCTTAGGCAAAGCCATGCTATACTGGCTGGCCGAACGTAACAAACAGTTTGGGCATAACAAATAAACATTTTAAATACACTTCAAAAATTAGAACTCTGCCGAAAAATCGGTGGAGCTTTTTTATTTAAAATTTGTAATTAAAAGGCATTTTTTAACAGTAATCAAACTTTGATTATCTCCTCGAAATGATATATTATTATTTATGTCGATTTAAGGGGGAAAATTATGTTAAATTTTATTTTCGGCCGTGCGGGAAGCGGTAAATCTTACTTTTTAAAAAGTATTATCCACAAAAAAATCAAAAACGGTGGAAAAAACATAATTTTAATCGTCCCCGAACAAAATTCATTCGAAAACGAAAAAGAAATCATAGATATACTGGGAAATTCCGATTGCAATAAAGCGCAAGTTCTAAGTTTTTCAAGACTCCACGATTTTGCTATGAGGAAACTCATGTATCCTACTGCGGGCGCCATAAGTGACGTAACTAAAAATATTATCATGAGTGCCGCAATTGAAAACGTTAAAGACCGTCTTGAAATATATCTGCCGAATTTTAAAACCGACATCGAAAAAATCATGCTGGATACCGTTCAAGAACTGAAATCTCGGAAAATCACTCAGGAAAATTTGCATACTATAATAAAAAGTTCGGATAAAAAAATATTAAACCAAAAAATTAAAGAAATATCAGCTGTCCTCAATGAATACGGTAATCTCTGCGCCGGAAAATTTATCGACGCAAACGATAAAATAAATCTTACGGAATACGTAATGCATCGGCATGACGTGTTTGGCGGATACACTGTAATTTTCGATGGTTTCAATAATTTTACCGACCAGCAGCTAAGTATAATAGAACTCATTTTAAAGCAGGCCGATAACGTATATATGGCTATTTGCTCCGACTTTGACCCCACCACGGACTCTCAGGCAAATATATTTGCGCCCACGCACAGAACTATCAAAAACATAAAGAATTTGGCCGTGAAAAACGGAATTAAAATTTCAGAACCGATACACTTAAAAACTTCAAAGAGATTTTCAAACCGCGAACTTAAAATGCTCGAAAAAGGTCTTTTCAGCACTCAAAAAGAAAAGTACGAAGCAACTCCTCAAAACATAAATATCTACTCTGCACTTAGCATTTACGAAGAATGCGAAAACGCAGCCAAAAACATTTGCAAATTAGTAATAGAATGCGGATACAAATACCGTGATATCGCCATTTTAACAAGAGATACCGATTGCTATCATGCACCCCTCAAAAGCGTTTTTAAACGGTACGGCATACCTCTATTTCTGGATTCTGCCGAAACCGTTCTGAATAAATCTCTCATCAACCTGATACTTTCGGCATTTGACTCGGTAATTTCAAATTTCAGAACCACAGATGTCATAAGATATATGAAATCTGCACTTTTGGGATTTTCGGCCGAAGAAATTTGCAATCTTGAAAATTATGCACTTTTATGGAGTATAAAATCAAAAAAATGGGAGAGTGAATTCTGCGCTCACCCTCAAGGCTACACCGACAAATGGAGCGAAAAAGATACAGAACTTTTGGCAAACATAAATACCACGAAAAACGCCATCATCACACCGCTTATAAATCTTAAAAATCAAATCAAAGGTAAAACTTCCGCAAATAAAATTTCGGAAGCCATCTATAATTTTTTAATTGAAATTCACGCAAACGAAAATTTAAAAAAATTCTATGTAAACTTAAAAAACACAGGAAATATTCACACGGCCGAGAAAGAAGCTAAGGCTTGGGATACTCTCATGGAGATTCTCAGTTTGATCTCTCAGATTATGGGCACCAAAATTATTTCCGCCAAAGAATATTTACGAGTTCTGATATCAGGTCTTGAGTCCGTGGACTGCTCATCTATCCCGCAAAGCAGCGATTCCGTGATAGCCGCCAAAATCCCGGGCGCAAGACTTTCGAGTCCGAAAATAGTTTTTGTTTTGGGCGCATCTGAAGGCGATTTCCCCGCACCCGTCAGCCCCTCCGCCGTTTTCACCGAGTCCGAAACCGCTCACATTGAAAATCTCGGGATTAAAATTTGCGAAGATAAAAATTATCTACTGCTAAAAGAAGAATTTCTGGCTTATACCGCTCTTTGCAGCGCTTCCGAAAGGCTATATATAAGCTGGTCGGGGACTAACTACGACGGTGAACAGAAAAATCCTTCCGAAATAATAAAAGAAGTTAAAGAAATCTTTCCAAAAATCAAAATCGACGCACGAAATACATACAAAATAAGCGATTACGTGTGGTCGGATAGCTCGGCTTTTAACACTTACTGCGCATACAAAAATAAAAATCAGAAAATTTCGGAAACCCTTAGGACATATTTTGAAAAATCAAATAAATTCTCGGAAAAATTTAATGCCTTAAAAAACTTTGGGAACACCAACAAATTTAATTTTAACAGTAAAGAAAGCGCCAGAGAACTTTTTGGGGAAAATATTAAACTTTCAGCCTCGCAAATAGAAAACTACTACAAATGCCCGTTTGGATATCTTTGCAAATACGGTCTTAACCTAAAACCGCTTGAACCCGCAAAATTCAGCGCCCTAGAATACGGTAATCTTATGCACATTTTATTTGAAAAACTTTTTAAAAAGTATCCAAAAAACAAAATTTTGGAGATATCTGATAAAGACTTAAAAAATGATATTTTTGAAATAATCGAAAACTATGCCGAATCCGTGCTCGGCGAGGGAACTACGCAAAATCCCAGAGTCAAATATATAATCGGCAAGTCCAAAGACTCCGCTATGCTGCTGATTAAACGTCTCATCGAAGAATTCAGACAAAGTAAATTCGTTATCTCAGACTGCGAATTGGAAATTTCTCCAAAAGGCGCCATTAAACCGCTCAGAATTTCACTCAAAGACGGCTTTAGCATCGAGATTGAGGGCAAAATCGACCGTGTGGATACCCTACAAGACGGCGGCAAAAACTACGTCAGGATTATCGACTACAAAACCGGTAAAAAAACTTTTGAGCTCGGACACATTCTCGGCGGAATGGATATGCAGATGCTGATATATCTTATGACTATCAGCAAAAACGGCACCGGAAAATACAAAAACGCCATACCTGCCGGCGCTCTATATTTTAAGGCTCTTAAACCGCTATTTGAGGCTAAATCTCATGAAATCTGCGAAGAACACTTAAAAAAAGAAATGTGCATGAGCGGAATTGTTTTAAACGATGAAAAAATTATGAGGGCTATGGACAGCACTCTTGAAGGCGATTTTATACCTGTTAAAATCAAGTCCGGAAAAATAACGAAAGGCGAAAAATCGACCGCTAATCTTGATGAATTTAACGATATTTTCGGTTACATAGAGATGATGATTAAAGAAGTCGGCACAAACATCAAAAACGGAATTTTTGGCATAGACCCGATTACTGAATCGGGCGGAAAAAACAGCTGTGATTTTTGTAAATATCTTCAGATATGCAATTATAGCAAAGAAAAATTTAAAAGTATCAAATCAGGCGAAAGTCGTGAAAATATATTCTCGCAAATCAATCAAAAAAGAGGTGAATTTTTAGATGAGTAGGTCGTGGACAATAGAGCAAAATCAAGCAATAAACGCCTCGGGGGGGTGCGTACTCGTGGCGGCAGCCGCCGGTTCGGGGAAAACTTCCGTGCTTACCGAACGTGTTATTAAAAAAATAACCGACCCGAAAAATCCCGTGGATATAGACAAATTTTTAATAGTAACATTCACCAAAGCAGCCGCCGGAGAGATGAAAAACAGGATTTCCGCAAGGCTCTCAGAACTCATTTCAGAAAATCCTCAAGACGTAAATCTAGTGCGCCAAAAAATGCTGTTACAATCCGCTAATATCGGCACTATACATAGCTTTTGTTCGAGTCTGGTAAAAGAGAATTTCTTTAAACTAGGCGTATCGCCAAAATTTAGAATCGCAAAAGACAGCGAACTAAAAACACTCGAAAACGAAGCTATGGAAATAACACTCGAAAAATTTTTTTCAAGCATGACGCCCGATAAAAAACTTGCAGCAGATTTATTCACCTCCGAAAAAGACGACCGCTCACTTGCAAATATCATAAAAATTATATATGAACTCACAAAATCGTTGCCGTTTCCCAGACTCTGGATGGCCAAAACACTGGAAATGTATAAGCCCACAAATGGTCAAAATTCGGTTTGGCAAGAGTTTATTATTAATCACGCCAAAGAAGTATGCGAAGATTTACTTCAAGTTTTGGAGCGTATGGACACAGCTATGCGCTCTGACGAGGCTCTGGTGAAAAAGTACGCCGCACTCATTGACGTTGACCGTGAAACCATAAATTTAATTTTTAAAGCTCTCGGGGCAAGGGATTTTTCACAAATCTCCGACGCTTTTGAAAGCATGAGTTTTAAGAATTTTATCAGCATTAAAGAAAATGCGCCTTACGGTATGATTATAATAAAAAATTGCCACGCTTACATAAAGGAAACCCTCCAAAAAAATCTAAAACCATTATTTGAATTCGGCGCAGCGGACACCCAAAACGCCACCGAATATATGTACAAGGTATTTAGTGCGGTTTTTGATGCGGTTCAATCCTTTGATGAAGAAATACAGTCTTTAAAACTTCTTAAAAACGTCCTGGAGTTCAGCGATTTGGAACGTAAAACGATCGAACTTTTGACGAGTGCGGACGAAAACGGGGAAATTTCAAAAAGCGAATTTGCCGAAGAACTTTCGGGGAAATTTGAAGAAATTATGGTTGACGAATATCAAGATGTTAACGAACTTCAAGATACTATTTTTAAAATGATAAGCCGAAATGAAGAAAATATTTTTATGGTCGGCGACGTGAAACAAAGTATATACAAGTTCAGGCAATCAAGGCCCGAAATATTTCTAGATAAAAAATCTCTATTCCCTACTTATAACCCCGAGATGCCCTCGTTCCCCACAAAAATCCTTCTCGGAAAAAACTTCCGAAGCGACACAAAAATTATCGACGGAATTAATTTTATATTTGGAAAATTGATGTCTAAAAGAGCGGGAGAAATAGAATATAATTCCGAAGAGGAGCTTACCGCAGGGGCAACCTATTCGCCGCAAAAGAGCAGCAACATATCTATTAAAATTATAAAATCCGAAAAAGAAAACAAATACAAAACCGAAGCCACAGAAATTGCAAAAATGATACTCGAAATAATTTCATCGGGGTATCAGGTAGAAACGGGCGGAAGTATGCGTCCGGCAGACTTTTCGGACTTTTGTATTCTACTTCGCAGTCATAAATCTTGCGCACACATTTACTGCGAAACTTTGCAGGCATGCGGCATACCCACACACGCGGAAACAAACGACAAATTTCTCGAAACAGAAGAAATATCTACAATAATTTCTCTCCTTGAAACAATTAACAATCCTGCGCTCGATATTCCTCTCACGGCGACTTTACTCACTCCGTTTTTTGGCTTTACTATGGATAAAATCGCCGCAATTCGCAGTGCAGACACCAAATCCCCGTTATATTTTGCGCTTAAAAAATTTTATGAAGAAAATCCGGACGACAGAGAAATACAAAAACTACTGACCGAACTGGAATATTACCGAAACTTTGCGGCATCACATCCATGCGATGAGGTCATTGAGGCCATCTATGAGCGAACCGCATATCCGTCTATTTGCCTATCGGCCTCGAACGGATACAGAAAACGCGCAAATTTAATAAAGCTTTCGGAATACGCCAGAGACTTTGAAAAAGACAATCATTCAGGCGTTTCGGGATTCTTGAACTTCATAAAAGGCATCAAAAACAGAGGAGAAGATTTAAAACCCGCAGAAATCTCGGAAGGCAGCGAAGGCGCGGTAAAAATCATGAGCGTACACAAATCCAAAGGTCTGGAGTTTCCGATTTGCATACTGGCAAACTGCGGCGCAAAATTCGGACTTGATAAAGATTCGATTTTGATAAATCATACGCTGGGGATTGGCACAAAAACCAAAAACAGTGCCGCCACTCTAAGCTACGACAATATTATCAGAAAGGCGATATCGATAAAAAATAAAAAAGAAAACATCTCCGAGGAAATGAGAATACTCTACGTGGCCTTGACCCGTGCAAAGCAAAAACTCATTTTAACCTCCACGCTCGAAAATCCCGAAAAGTACATTGAGAACGCTTTGTCTGTTGCTCCATATTTTAAAGCTGTTCTGCCAAGCATGGTTTATAAATCAAATTCGTTTTTAGAATGGATTTTAATGGCCGCCTCTCAAAGCGGTTTATATGAAGATATCTGCTCCAAACTGGGCATTGCTTCAGAAAGTATTTATAAACCCGAAATATCCGAACTTCACTGGGATTTTGAAATTATAACTCCCGAAAACGAAGGCGATAGATTAACTCCCGGCGAAACCGACGACACACAAAAAACAAATTTCATGCCCGACGAAAAATTACTGGGCCTCTTCCAAAAAAGATTGGATTTCAAATATCCGCACGCAGATTTAATGAATTTGCCGATGAAAATCTCGGCCTCTCAGATGGTCCACAGCGAAACATCAGAAGACTATGTGGCTTCGTCGAAACCTGAATTTATGTCAGCTAAAAAATTGACACCCATGCACAGAGGAACAGCTATGCATCAGTTCGTGTGCTATGCGGATTTTTCGTCTGTAACTGCAGAAACCGCTCAAAATGAATGTCAAAAATTATTTCGTGACGGCTTTTTAACGGAAGAAGAATATGAATCGCTTGATGTTGCAGCTATCAAAAAATTTACTAATTCAGAAATTTTTGCAAGAATCTCCAAAAGTGCCAAAATCCTTAAAGAACACAGATTTTCCGTAAATGTGCCCGCACGCAAAATAAATCCTGAAATAAAATCACAAGATGCTTTTGTTGTCGTTCAGGGCGCACTCGACTGCGCTTTTGAAGAAGATGGCGAATACGTTATCATCGACTACAAAACAGATAAAGCCCATGATATCCATGAGCTTTACGAAAAATATGAAAAACAACTTCAAATTTATAAATACGCCTTAGAGCAGACTGAAAATATTAAAGTCAAAGAAATCGGAATATACTCTTTCCACTTGAATAAATACTTCTCGCAGTCTACTGATTAAGCGCCTCCGTTACCGCTTGGCGAATTGTCTTTGCGCCGATTATTTCTATTTTATATTTTTTCTCGGGATTTTTAAGAGTTACAAAATTATAATGCGGTATAATGCACTTTTCAAAACCAAGTCTTTCCGCTTCGGTTATTCGCAGTTCGCAGTTCGAAACAGCACGTATTTCCCCCGCAAGCCCAACTTCTCCGAAAGCTATAATTTTGTCATCTATCGCTGTGTCTTTCAGCGCCGAAACCAGCGCTATCGCAACAGAAAGGTCTGCAGCAGGCTCTTCGAGTTTAATGCCCCCGACAACGTTTATATATGCGTCCATCGCCGAAAAGAAATATCCCGCACGTTTTTCAAGAACCGCTAAAATAAGCGCCATTCTATTGTAATCGAAACCCGTTGCCATTCTTCTGGGATTTCCGAAACTCGTTGCCGTAACGAGGCTTTGGACTTCCGTCAAAATCGGTCTTGAACCCTCCATTACGCACGCTACGCATATCCCCGATGCGTTTTGAGGTTTACCGGCAAGAAGCATCATCGACGGGTTTTCGACTTCTTGAAGTCCCACGTTATCCATGCGAAATACTCCGATTTCATTGGTCGAACCGTGCCTATTTTTTACCGCACGCAAAATTCTATACGAGGTCTGTGCGTCGCCCTCGAAATACAGCACTGCATCAACCATGTGTTCAAGAACTTTCGGGCCTGCTATCGCACCGTCTTTATTGACGTGGCCTATTAATAAAATTGTTATGTCAAGAGATTTTGAAAGTTTCAAAAAAGTGTTCGTACATTCCTTAACTTGAGAAACGCTCCCTGGGAATGACGATGATTCGGGATTGCTCATAGTCTGGACGGAATCTATGATCACTATATCCGGATGCGTAAATTCTATCTCGGCAGCAATTTTATTAAGATTAGTCTCCGTCATAACGTATAAATTCTCATTCTGCACACCAAGTCTTGATGCACGCATCTTGATCTGCCGTTTTGATTCCTCTCCCGAAACATATAAAATTTTCAAACTTTTATCCAGAAATTTACAAATCTGCAAAAGTAGCGTCGATTTCCCTATTCCGGGCGTGCCTCCCAAAAGCGAAAGCGAACCTTTGACAATTCCGCCGCCAAAAACACGGTCGAGCTCATTAAACCCCGTATGATACCTAACTTCTTCGTTTATATCGATATTATTCACGCAAATCTGACTGACATCAGACGGCGAAAATCTAATCTTTGGACTTGATTTTTTGGTGACAGGCTCTCGAACCTCCTCAACCATTGTGTTACCTTGCCCGCAAGACGGACAAATTCCGTTCCATTTGGCGGATTCATACCCACATTCGGAGCATACAAAAACATTTGTTGGCTTTTTCATTAGTTAAAATTAATGTCCTCCTCTTCTATATTCCCCTCTACGGCACGGGCATTTACCCAAATGATGTTTCGACTGATGTTTACCCTTAGGCGTTTCAGCGGGCGCCAAATTGGGAGAATATCTACCTCTTATATTTTCATAAATTTCTATGAGCCGCTCAATATTATATCTCAAATCCGCAGGCGAACCTGACGCACGTAGTGCGGCCGCTTCGGAGCTATCATCTTCCACACGGGCGCTTCCTACATAATTGCCCACCACCGCCATTACTTCGCTTTTTTCAACGCCACCTCTGACAAGAATTGCGCTAAGTAATCTAATCCTCCTATTGCATTCGGCCGCAACAGCTTTTTTTCTTGGTTCGGAAACCACCTTTTTACCCCGTGCGCCCCGTTTTGTACGCACAATCATTGATGTCAAAAGAGATGCTTCTATATCATCATTTAATTTTTTTTCATCGACGATCTTTTTTGCATCAACACCGAACGCACACCCAAGTATTCCAAAAGCAAGCGCTGTAGCAATTATTTTACCCAAACGTCTCATGATTTAAACTTCCTTTCTAAATACAATTTTTTGGCGACTTTATATACCATTTTTCAAATCCTCATAAACACCTATCAGAACACCGATATTATGTAATAAATCGTCCGATTTATGCGATTTTCGTAGCTGCTGACCTTCAAACGTGTTTGGATTTAAATTGGCGTTTCTTAAGTACAAACCCACAATACCATTCACTGCAGAATCCGAAATATCTTTACGGCCATAAATCTCACGGAGTAATCCAAGCCTATGTTCGCACACGTCTTCACCTGCTACCTTCCTGCTTTTTTTCTTATGTTTTACCCTTGTGGGTCTACCCTGCACAACTCCGGATTTTTCGACTGAAATTGCCACGTTTTGGACTAGTTCCGTTGTGCGTTCAAACTTTTCCGCATTTGCATGAGGAAATAAAGATAATGCTATAAAAACAGATGTTATGGACATTATTTTGCTAATTCTTTTCATAATTTAAACTTCCCCCAAAATCAAATTATAAAACTTCCCCAAGCTTTATGGTGGTGGCATTGTACCACATTTCAAAAACTTAATCAAACATGATTTGAAAAATAATCCATAAGCCCACAGTAAACACTGAACGCCATTTCGGACTGATAATTCTTATCCGCAAGTTTTGCGCACTCTTCAGGGTTTGATAAGAACCCGCATTCAACCACGATTGCCGGAATTTTTGAATTGTTCAAAAGGTATATTTTTTGATTTGCCTCTTTTATTTCTCGGTCGTTATCGGGCTGCAAAAATTCTGTCACCGATTTCCGTACGGCCTGCGCCAAATCTATACTTTTGGGGTCGTGTTTGGAATAAAATATTTGCGTCCCATGATATTTCGAATCGGGAAATTTGTTTTGATGTATGCTCACAAAAATTACATTTTCTCCGCTATTTTCTTCTATAATATCAAGTCTGTTATGTAAATCGGAACGCTTTTTTTCTCGCAGCGTTTTGGCAGAATCATCGTATATTGCTATATCTTTTTCCCTTGTCATGATAACTTTATAACCCGAAGCCTTCAAAATATCTCGCAATTTGAGAGCAACAGATAAATTTATGTCTTTTTCTATAATCCCCTCGGCTCCCACGGCTCCGCCGTCTTCGCCGCCATGGCCCGCATCCAGAACTATCGTTTTGACTCCCGATGAATTATTTTTTTCGCACTCATTCATTCGCTCATTTATTTTTCCGTAGGCAACATACGCAAATGCCGAGAGCATCAGCACACCAAAAAACACCGCAAAAAATCCTTTGTGGTTTTTTCTTATTCTTTTTATTAAATTACTAAAAATTTTCAAAAGCATTCACTCCTTCATGCAGTTATATGCACACATGGGCCTGTACTACTCCAACAAATTAATTTTATTATTGGATTTTCCAAAAAAAATCTTATATAATAAGAATTAACTTAAAGTTCGTTCGGAGTGAAAACAATGACCAAAATAGATATGTCCCAGGCTAAAAACGTTTTGAAATCAAATTACTCTTTGGGTGAAGAAATTTTTAATGCTATTTCTCACGGCATTGGTTCTGTGCTTTCTTTTTTTGCCTTTTTTTTACTGATAAACAAGCCGGGGCAAAGTTTAAAAAGCTACATTTGCATAGCAATTTACTGCATTAGTTTATTCTGCTTATACACGATTTCAACTCTATACCATTCTCTAAAACCCGGGAAAGCAAAATATATTTTTCAAAAACTTGACCACTGCTTAATATTCATCCTGATAGCAGGTACATATGTTCCCATATGCATGATTTGCGTAGATGGAGTTCTGAGTAAAATAGTTTTGGCGGTCGTTTGCTCGGCTGCAATTTGCGGAATAGTTCTCAATGCGATTGACGTAAAAAAATTCTCGAAATTTTCAATGATATGTTACATCGTTATGGGGTGGAGCGTCATTTTCATGGCAAAACCGACATTCCAAAGTCTTGATGCCGACCAGCTGTTTTGGCTAATCGAGGGAGGTATATTTTATACTGTGGGAGCTGCAATCTATCTCATCGGGGAAAAAGTAAGATATATGCACTCAATTTGGCACATATTTGTGCTATTTGGCAGTATTTGTCATTTCTTCATTCTATACAATATATAAAGCAAAGGGAATGCTCATGAATATTAAAAAAATTGTAAAAACTAATTCGCTACTTTTATCTGCAATATTGATTGCAGAAACAATTTTTCCGAGCGCATATGCTTCCCAAGAATCTCCCTCCATGTTTGATCTATGTCCACCACCCCTGACAAATTCGGAGGCAAAACCCGGCAACGCTTCAGCGCTAAAAAAATTGCAAAAAACTGCGGCTAAAAGACGCCGACAAGAAGAAATGGAACAAAAAAACGAAAAAGCTATGAGAAAGCTAAAAAAAAGATGTTTTTCAAAGAGAGGGAAATCTTGCAAAACCCCATCGCCACAAGAAGAGCAACCGCCTGCAACTTCTTTTCAGTTTAGCGGATTTGTGCCTCTAATTTCCCAGGTGCCTCGGGCCGTACCCATGAACTACGCATACCCTGCGGAACCTCCTGCTCGCCTGGCGGACGGAACATTTACGCAGACCATCGATATACGCCCAAAAGGATATGAAACTCCATATGTCCCTGCAGCCGAAAAGCCGTATTCTTCAGGTTTAGAACTCTCCGGCGCCGAAAAAGCAGCCGATGTAACTCTATCCCCGCAAAAAAGCCAAAGCAATTCGCAGCTCGAAAAGCATTCTCAAGTACCTAATGCCGCTATACCTAAAGATGTTCCAATTACATATGCTCACCCTGCAGAGCCGCCTTCCAACCTTACGGCGGCACCACCAACGCAGAGTTGTGATCCTGCGAAAAAAAATTTGGCCCCCCTTTGCGCCGCCGAAGGATTTTTACGAGAACCCGAAAATGTGGCTACGGGCTGCCACTACCAATGCGATGATGCACCAATTGACCCCAACGCACCTCTAAACATTTTGCCCAGTTTTTCACCCCCCGCTTTCCCTAAGCTTTGGTGTCCTCCGGGTGTTGCGATATATTGCCCATCTGACCGCAACCGCCGCAGTCGCAGAGATGTTGTGCCACGGCGTTTCAGAGAAGATCCGGAAGAAAGTAGATGCACAGAAAACACTGACTCATCTAAAATTTATCAAAATGAAAAACTTTTAGATATAATTTTTCTTCCCGAACCACAACCATTTTGTGTCAGATTTCCGATGGGGAAACCTGTGCTTATTATCAACGTAAATAAAAATTTTAAAAGGCAATTATCAAAAGAGGAGTTTGATGCCAGAGCAGAATACGAACTCAGCCAATGGCTTAAATCGTGCCACGCTTGCGAAGAAGCAGCTGTTACCGACCCCTTAAAAAATGTCGAAATGATTTTGTCACATACGAAAATTTTCGAAATAATGCGCAGGGTTTTTGGTCTAAACCACTGGTCGACCACTTGCTGCAGACCTCTTTGTATAACTTCTAAATTTAACGGTATGTATTTGGACCGGGAAAATCTTCTTATATCTCACCGTTCCGAACGCATAAGCCCCCATTTCTATAGCACGGATTCGCTCTTTGGCGTATTACTATATTTAGTAGAATTCCCTGAATTTATGCGAATGGGCGGTATTTTGCCACATCCACTTTTTAAAAATAAAGAATTAATCGCCGAAATTGACAAAATAAGCGCACTTTGTTCATCTGATTGTCCGGACGAATGCGTGATAAATTGCTTCCTTGCAACATCTATTTTACGAAAAGTAACTAATGATAAATATTGCGACCCCACTCTTTCAAAAATGCAAGATAGTTTCAAATCTGCTGCAGTTTTACGTGACAAAGAAAACCTTATGCACGCAATAGGATATTTCAATCTCGCAAGAACGCTGAACAGTTTATCTTTCTCCAAAAGGCGAATAAGAGTCAAAGACGAATTACTGGATTGCCTTGACTCTTAGATTATAATCCATTCTAAGCACTTAAATTAAAACTCCGAAAATTAACGGGCAAGCTATTTCCAGCATTTGAAAAGCCCCGGAAATAGTTTGGTTTTTTTGCGCCTACAAGCAGGGTTATACTTCACAAGAATTGTGTCTTCTCCCACTACCTTTATATTTTCCCACTTTATTACTATATCTTCTTCACGGCCGAAAATCCCAAAAAATTTAAGCCTGCCATAAACAATTATTGCAACAAGTCTGGCATTTAACATATCCACTTCCACGTCATTCACGCAACCTATTCTACATCCGTCTTGAATACTTATAACCTCTTTATTTTTCATATCTACAATTCGACATATCAAAATTTCATCTCTCCCATGAATGTAATTTGACTTAATGCGTAAAATATTTATAATTTATTATATCCGATATTTTTGGAGGAATTTACGATGGTTAAAAGCACCACGAATTTCGTTAAAAACTATCGCCCAAACATCGATTTCGGACTTTCTGACGCACAAGTAAAAGAGCGCACCGAAGATGGATTTATAAATAAAGATAAAACTAATTCGGTCAAAAGCACAAAACAAATAATTAAAGACAATCTTTTTAATTTATTTAACTTCGTCAACTTAGTTTTGGCTATAGCTATTTTGTGCGTTGGGTCTTACAGGAATCTTATGTTTATGGGTGTCGTAATATGCAATGCTTTTATTGGTATTTGGCAAGAAATTAAGGCTAAACACACTATTGAAAAGTTAAACCTCATATCTACGAGCGAAGTAGTAGTTATACGCAGTGGCAAAAAGCAAAGTATTAATATTGAAAACATAGTACTGGACGACATAATAATTTTTGAAAGCGGAAATCAAATCCCTGCGGACTGCGTTATTCTCAGGGGTGAATGCAACGTGAACGAATCCCTACTTACGGGCGAACCGGATTCTATTGCAAAGAAGAAAGGCGATAAACTTCTTTCGGGAAGCTATATCATAAGTGGGAACTGTACAGCTCAGGCAACTGCCGTAGGAGCAAATAGTTTTTCGTCATCAATTTTAAAAAGTACAAAACTCATCAAAAAAACAAAATCTGAAATTATGTCATCACTCGAAAAAATCATAAAAATTATATCAATAGCAATAATCCCCATGGGGGCTGTGCTTTTTTACAGGCAACTTACTTCTTCGGGGAATAATTATATCTCGGCTATAGAAGGTACTGCAGCAGCACTCACGGGAATGATTCCTGAAGGCTTGGTACTGCTCACAAGTTCGGTTTTAGCTGTGGGTGTGGTAAGGCTTTCACGAAAAAAAGTCCTCGTGCAGGATATATATTCACTCGAAACGCTGGCAAGAGTAGATACACTATGCCTCGATAAAACAGGTACCATAACCGAAGGCACTTTTGAACTTCAAGAAATAATACCAAAAAATAATTTCACGCAAGAAAACGTTTCAAAAGCGCTAAAATTTTTATCATCAAATCTTGAGGACAACAACGAAACATTTAAAGTAATTTGTCAAAATTTTTTACCGGATAAAAATTATAAATTTGCGGATAAAATTTTCCCATTTTCCTCAGACAAAAAATGGTCGGGGGTTCACATCCCGCAAAATGGCTCATATATACTCGGTGCGGCAAAATTCATTTTTGGCGACAAACAACTCGGCTGCAGTACAGAAATAGAAGAATACTCCAAAGATTACAGGGTGTTAATTCTGGCGCATTCAAGTTTTGATTTTGAAAACGACGAAATCCCTCCCGCAGTGCAGCCCATGGCGCTGATACTCATAAAAGACAAAATCAGATACAATGCCGAAAAAACCTTGAATTTCTTTAAAAATCAAGGCGTAGATATAAAAGTTATTTCAGGGGACGACCCGATTACGGTTTCACAAATAGCAAAACGTGTAGACCTTAAAAATGCAGAAAATTACGTTGATGCAACACATTTTAAATCATTTGAAGAAATAAAATCTGCAGTTTCAAAATATACTATATTCGGGCGGGTAACGCCAAGCCAAAAACAAGATATTATTAAAGCTCTGAAATCCGATGGGCATACAGTGGCTATGGTCGGCGACGGAGTAAATGATGTGCTTGCGATGAAAGAGGCAGACTGCGGAGTGGCGATGGCGAACGGCAGCGAAATAGCCAGAAATGTTGCACATCTTGTACTTCTTAATTCCGATTTTGCCTCGATGCCTCGTGCAGTGGCGGAGGGGCGCAAAGCTATCAACAATCTCCAGCGCTCATCTTCATTATTTTTATCAAAAACTATTTATTCGTTCTTGCTTGCGTTTTTGTTTTTCATAATACCTGCGCCGTACCCTTTCATACCGATACAAATGACGTTAATCAGCGCTCTGACAATAGGTATACCGTCATTTATACTAGGCCTTGAACCAAACAAAGAAAAAATTCATGGAAATTTATTTCAAAATATACTGTCAAAATCTTTACCGGCGGCTTTGTCTATTGTAACTGTTTTGCTAGCATGTGTGGGAATATATTCTTGGTGCGGAATATCCATGGAAAGATACTCATTTTTAACCGTGATACTGACGGGAATACTCGGCACAATCTTGCTTTACAATATTTCCAAACCGCTAAACAACATCCGAAAAACGCTGCTATGTTCAGTTATAATCGCTTTCTTCATTGCGATAACAAAATTCTACGGGTTTTTTGAAATCGAGCGGCTTAAACTTGTTAATATTCTAATTTTAATCCCAATGGTAGTTTTCGCCGTTATAACTTATTTATATCTTTCACAAGTCGACTGGAAAAAGCTTTTTAATATGGCATTCAAAAAATCAAAAGCTTAGATTCGACAAATTAAATTTGACTTAGATTTAAAAAATGTATATCATATCTTTAGTAAAAGAAAAGGAGATGCTTTTATGAAAGAGAAAAATAGATGTGGGCTGACAATAATCATAGGAATAATTACTTCTTTGGTAACCGTTGCATCAATCGTAGTGGCCACTCTTTGGATACTTGACCGCAAGAAAAAACGTGAAGACCGTGAACTTGAAGAGTATCTTGAAACCAGCATAAATTAGTATAAAATTAAAACGCCGACGACATATCGGCGTTTTTTACTACGTTATATGCGGTTATTTTCTATTTTTCTTCTTAGTGATAGCTTTTTTCGAAGCGGTCTCTGCTACATGTTTTCTCTGCGCAGTTCTCTTGGCTGCGTCTAACGCTATTCTCGCATAGCGCTCGTTTTCTCGTATAAGTTCCTGTAATTCAGGCGATAAAGCCGGTAATTCTCTTGTGGGTAGTGCGGGGGTCTCTGCGGCAGTCACAGTCACCAAATGAGAATCATCAGCCGGAGCGTCACAACTACTTGAAGGAGTGCTTACCACAGAAGGCAACGCCTTAACTAAAGGTTTGGTATCTGGCACACTCACTTCTTTAGAATCATGTCTTTCTTTATCGGCAATCATACGCTCAACGTAACGCTTGCGCTGTTTTGATTTTGATTCAGCTTTTTGTTCGGCTTTTACTAACGCTTTTTCTTCCCTTGCAATTTTTTCAAATTCATAGTTTATATCTTCATATGTATCATTTAGATAATGCAGCGCACGAACTACGTCCCTAGTCTTCATCACATTACATGAGAAGCGATATCTTACGCCACCCGAAATCACAGGAATATCACTTTCAAGTAATGAATCACACTCATCACCCCACAATGCTTTTGCATAAGTGACATTAACATATGCACTCATCACATCATATAAAAATTTAGCAAGACGACGATAATTATGTTTATAAAGACACGAAAGGCCTAATAAAAATGTTCTTACGAGAACAGCATGATTCATATTGGATAAAGGCACCTCAAATCCGTGACAATATTGAATTGTTGCCAGGTAAGTCCACAAAGATCTAAAAAGTGACACAAACTCATGTGGGCGCAATTCTTCATCTTTCTGAAGCTCTTTCCCACTCTCTTCCATGCACGTGGTAAACATTTCTTCAGACGCATGCGAAATTTGACTTCTGTACAGCGGCTCATGTAGCTTAAAATCAAGCAAATAACTCTCCCAATCCCCAGGATTTAAAGTGATAATTTTTTGAAGCAAACCATTAAAAAAATCCGCCCCCGGGAAACCGCCTAGTGCATAATCTGCAACACGTCTTGATCTTACACCTCCGGACATGCCGCTACAAGAAACTTTTTCGCAAACTTCCTTTTCGTAATCACCGGGATCTGACGAAGCATATGCAGGGAGTAACTCTGCACCTTGCATAGCCATACATACAGATAAACATACGCACATAATTTTCTTAAAAGTTTTAACATTTTCTTTTTTCATTTTTCAATCTCCTTATCAAAATTTATAACATAACCATAACACATATTGTTTAGAATGTCAACCTTTATTTTAATCAAAATAAATATCCCTACTATTTTGTAAGGATATTTTTCATTTATCTCAAAATTTTTGCGCCTAAGAAACAAATTGCTTATAATTTCTTGCCGTTGCGGAATTTAGCAGGCCTCATATTTGCACCGGACTCACGTATTGTTTTATTGGCATCAATTACTTCTGTCGCCCCTGATTGATCATGCTCGGCTTTACGTTTTTCTTCTTCTGCACGTTTCTTGGCTTCTTCGGCATCACGTTTAGCTTTTTCGTCCGCCTTGCGTTTTTCCTCTTCCTGTTCCTTGAGTCTCGCCGCTTCCTTATCTTTGCGCCTAATGGCTTCCTCTTCTTCTTTTCTTTTGGCTTCCTTGTCGGCACGTTCTGCGGCACGTTCGGCAATACGTTTGGCTCTGGCAGCTTCTTTTTTTAGGGCCTGAGCCTCCATTTCAGCACGGCGCTCTTTGTATAATTTCATTTCCTGTGCACTCAAAGCCATGCCCAACATCATCTCGTCTTCCATCACAGCCACAAAAAAACTATCATCAAAATTGCTATACGCATCATTTAATCCGTTTAACGAAACTATTAATCCTTTTGGGCTTCTAACAACTTCACTACTCACCGGACAGTTACCTTTAAAAGGATTAACGACACGCAAATCATCAAACAGCAATTTTTCTTCGTCCTTGCCACCCACAGAAAGATAATCGTATAAAAACGATGCTAAGTTTCTATATCCACCCCTATAAAGGCAAGCAATCGCTATCAAGAAATTATTGATACAGCCTGATGTAGCGGTATCTAATGAACCTTGCTCCACAAATCGGCTACAATTTTTCAAATGGGTAAGTACCTTGAAAGAATTGATAACGGCTCGATAAGCTGCAACAATCTCAACAGTGCCTAATTTTTCTTCTTTAATACGCCCTGCAATACTATAAACATTTGCGCTCATTTTTCTAATCCTACAGTCCGAACTCACCAGACTCCTGTCAAAAACCGCAAATGATGACAGTATCAAACCAGTCACATAAGCATCTTCAGTCTGTCCTAACCTCGCAGCTGTAGATTTAACATCGATGAGTTTTGGCAGTAAATTATTTGCATCACAAAGCGGCGCAAAATATGCTCTGCTTTTTTCCAAATACTGCGTTGCGCTCGCATATTTATCCGGATTCACTATACCCGGTAATGCGTATACCTGAGCGCTTTGGCACACCATACAACCCATAAGTAACATGGCAACTGATTTTCTTAAATTAATCATTTTAACAATCTCCTTTTCTGCTTTTATAATGTAATCGTAACATATTTTTCCTAAAATGTCAATCATTTTCTTAAAAAAATATCCCCACGATCATCGTTTTAAAAAAATTTAATCTACAAATATTTAGAGCAAAGAATATAATAAAGAATTGGCATTATATAAATATTAATATATAATGCTTATAAGTCTGGATATTTTGCCAATGTCTTAGATTTAAACTTTTTAAGGAGGTTGATTATTTATGGCAAACGAAGAAAAAATCAAAGCGTTTTTCAACGACAAGGAGAAAGTCAAGGCATTGGAAAATGATGAGGAGTTTACGAACAAAATCTCAGGAGGTACGGCAACAGCGGGGACATACAAAGATGAATTTAAGAAATTCGGTCTTGAGCTTAGCGATGACGAGGCAAAAATCGTCCAAAAAACCGTTGCAAAAGCTATGGATACACCCACAGAAAAGTTAGACGATTCATTTTTGGAGAGCATAGCCGGCGGGAAGGTAACCGGAACGGACGTGGCAGCCGGCATTGGTTTGGGGGTATCCGGCATTGTTTTGGCGGGAATAGCTGTTGAACTTGCAGGGGTAGGCATGAGTATGGCAGGTCGTGTTTATGCCGCTAAAGCTAAGCATGCATATAAAAATAACGATTATGAAAAAAGTGACAAATACCTAAAAAAAGCAAATAAATTGGACAGGCTTGGGTATGATACTCTAACATTTGGCTATACAAAAGTGCTTCGCAAATATGAGGGCGAAAAAGACTTTTATAATGATTCTGATCTTCGTTATTGATAAAAATAATGATTTTCATTGATATTAAGCGCTTTAATATACACATATTTTATGCAGCTGCCTATTCGGTGGCTGTTTTTTGTACACAAAAAGAGATGAGCGTAAAACTCATCCCTTAGAAAAGTGTTTAATACTTATTAATACATGCCGCCCATTCCGCCTTCGGGCATTCCTCCGCTCGCTTGTGTGGGGGGTTCTTTTTTGTCTGTGATAAGCGCTTCAGTCGTGAGCACCATGCTGGCTACCGATGCCGCATTTTCAAGCGCCGAACGTGTGACTTTGGTCGGGTCAACAATTCCGAATGAAATCATATCGCCGTATTCATCACTGAGCGCATTGTAACCGTATCCGACTTTTCCGGCACTCTTTACATTTTGCACGATAACCGAACCTTCAAGTCCTGCATTAATTGCAATTTGCTTAAGCGGTTCTTCGATAGATTTAAGAACTATCGTTGCGCCTGTTTTTTCGTCGCCTTCGCATGACGCAACTACTTTTTCCACGCTCTCAACGGCGTTCACAAGAGCGACTCCGCCACCTGCGACTATTCCTTCTTCAACCGCCGCTTTTGTTGCTGCAAGTGCATCTTCTATGCGCAGTTTCTTTTCTTTCATTTCTATTTCCGTAGCAGCGCCGACTTTAATTACTGCTACGCCGCCTGCGAGTTTTGCAAGACGTTCTTGAAGTTTTTCTCTATCAAAATCTGAAGTTGTTTCTTCGATTTGATTTTTAATCTGAGAAACCCTTGATTTAATTTGTTCTTGATCACCTGCGCCGTCAACAATGATTGTGCGCTCTTTTTCAACCTTAATTTGATGTGCACGGCCGAGCTGTTCGACAGTTGTATCTTTGAGTTCAAGCCCGACTTCTTCAGAAATCACTTCACCGCCCGTAAGAATAGCTATATCTCTAAGCATTTCTTTTCTTCTGTCGCCAAATCCGGGTGCTTTTACGCCAACACACGTAAACGTTCCACGAAGTTTATTTACAACGATTGTTGCAAGTGCATCGCCTTCGATGTCGTCAGCAATTATAACAAGCTTTCTGCCCATTTTTACAACTTGCTCCAAAAGCGGTAAAATCTCTTGAATGCTGATGATTTTCTTATCTGTAATCAAAATGAACGGGTCGTCAATTACGGCTTCCATTTTATCGTTGTCGGTAACCATATAAGGTGAAACATAACCACGGTCAAACATCATTCCTTCAACAACTTCTGAATATGTTTCAGCCGTTTTTGATTCCTCTACTGTAATAACACCATCAGAACTTACTTTCTCCATAGCTTCAGCGATAAGGCTTCCAACGAATTCATCGGCCGCCGAAATCGTAGCAACTCTCTTGATGTCTTCCGTCCCGTTTACGGATTTTGAGTTTTTTACAACCGCATCAACAGCAGCTTCAACAGCTTTACTTATACCCTTTTTAAGAATCATCGGATTAGCGCCTGCTGCCACATTTTTCATACCTTCACGTATCAGCGTCTGAGCCAAGAGTGTTGCGGTCGTTGTGCCGTCTCCGGCAATATCGTTTGTCTTTGTCGCAACTTCTTTTACGAGCTGCGCACCCATATTTTCAAAATTATCGTCAAGCTCAACTTCTTTTGCTATAGTTACACCGTCATTGGTGATAAGCGGAGCTCCGAATTTCTTATCAATAACAACATTTCTGCCTTTCGGGCCAAGCGTTATTTTAACAGTATCTGCAAGCTTATTTATACCGCTAAGCAGAGCTTTTCTGGCTTCTTCGCCGTACGCAATTTCTTTTGCCATATTCTATATTACCCCTTTGAATATCAAAATTTTCTTTTTAACAAATTAAGTGTTTGGATAAATTACCGCCAAAACATCTTTTTGACTTATAATTACATATTCATTTCCGTCTGTTTTGAAGGTAGTTCCGGCATCTTTCGGGACTAGAATTGTATCTCCCGCTTCAATATACATTTTCAGTTTTCTGCCATCGTCGGTCATTCCGCCGTCACCTCTGGCGATAACTTCAGCCCTTATGGGTTCGTCTTTGTTGGAACTTTTGGCAAGAACGAGTCCGCCACGAGTCGTATTTTCTGATTTTTGGACTTTCGCCACGACCTTATCAAGTATTGGTTTTATTTTCATATAAACAACCTCCTTAAATTAATAAGCTATATTTAGCACTCTTGTTATTCGAGTGCTAACATGTATTTTAGTACCTCTCAAAAAGAAAATCAATAGCTAATTACACTTTTCTCGAATATCTGTTATTTGCATATTTATTAAAGATGTGCATTGCTATTTATAATTATTTTAGACATTATAATATCGTTCCGCCACCTATGACATAACCATTTTTGTCATAAAGCACTGCAGATTGTCCGGGTGCAGGAAACTTTTGCGGCTTATCAAATACTATGGTCGCCGTGGTTTCGCTATTCCTAAAAAATTTGCACGGCACTTCCTTAAATCTTGAACGAATCTTCACAAATGCCGTCATTGTCACATCAATATCGCACGGCAAAATAAAATTCGTGTCTTCAATTTTCATTTCAGATTTGTAGCCGTCTTCAAGCTCGCTCAAAATAACCAAATTTTTATCGGCGTCGATTTTACTGACATAAAGCGGGCATTTCCAAGATATTCCCAGCCCCTTTCTCTGGCCAACTGTATAATTTATAATTCCTTTATGTACGCCGATTTTTTCGCCTTTATCGGTCACAAAATCCCCACTTTTGGCTTTTTTATTAAGATAGTTTTCAATAAATTCGGCATGAGTAATGTCTTTGATGAAACATATATCTTGGCTATCGGTTTTGTGCGCCACAGGCAGACCGTATTTTTCTGCCAGAGTGCGTGTATACGATTTTTCGAAATTGCCTATCGGAAATAAAACTTTCGAAAGCTGTTTCTGTGAAAGTTTATAAAGAAAATAACTTTGATCTTTGCTCGTTTCTGATTTTTTGAGCTTATAAATCTCGCTTTTTTCATCATACTCCACATTGGCATAATGCCCCGTCGCAACGTAATCAAAACCATTTTCGAGAGCATAATCAAGCAAAAGCCCGAACTTTATTTTCGGGTTGCACTGCACGCACGGATTCGGCGTCCGCCCACGAAGATATTCATTTACAAAATAATCAATCACATTTTTTTTGAATTCCGTTTCCAAATTCAAAACTCTGTGCTCAATCCCAAGTATTTCCGCAACTTTCTTGGCGTCTTCAATAGTCGCTTCTGCGCTCTTCCCAACAAGGTTCAGCGTAACTCCCGAAACATCATATCCCTTTTCTTTCAAAATAGCGGCCGTTACGGAGCTGTCAACTCCCCCACTCATGCCAACCAAAACTTTTTTCATAATAAATTTCCTTTCATTAATATACTAATTTAAATTTTATCATATTTATTCACGGCTACGCAATTCAAAATTAGTTTTAGGTACAATTTTTAAAATAATGCTTTACATATTACAAATTTAATGCTATAATAGAGCGGTATGTACCCCCTTACTCGGAATAGATATAAGATTTATGCTGGGTTCGCTACAATTTAAAGATTGTAAATTGGGTAAATTTTAGAAGAGGTGTAGAAATATGACACAAGAAGAAAAACAAGCTATTATCGCAGAGTACGCTCTCCACGAGGGCGACACGGGTTCGCCTGAAGTTCAGATCGCAGTTCTCACAAAGAGAATCAACGATTTGACAGAGCACCTAAAGACCCACAAAAAAGACCATCATTCAAGACGTGGACTTTTCAAAATGATAGGTAACAGAAGGTCACTTCTCAACTATCTGATAAAAGTTGATATTGAAAGATATAGGTCAATTATCGAGAGACTCGGTATCCGTAAATAATGTCGTATTTGTAAGTTTTTTTGAAATAAACTTTCAAATATGATTAAATGGAGGCAGGCGGCTAAAAATATTAGTTGCCTGCTCGTTACTGTATATAGGAGATTTTATTATTTTGGAGATGACAAAATTAATGTTTGAAAATTACAAAGTATTTGAAACAACTTTAGCCGGAAGAAAGCTGGTCATAGAAACAGGAAAATTTGCACAGCTTGCCAACGGTTCGTGTATGGTTCGCTATGGAGATACAGCGGTTCATGTAGCTGTCACGGCTTCAAAAGCGCCGCGTGAAGGTATAGATTTTTTCCCGCTTTCGGTAGATTTTGAAGAAAGACTTTATTCTGTCGGAAAAATTCCGGGTTCGTTTTCGAAGAGAGAGGGTAAGCCTTCCGATAAAGCGATACTGACATCAAGAGTAATTGATAGACCTATTCGTCCGCTGTTCCCGAAAGATATGCGCAACGATGTTTCTGTCGTATGTACGGCGATGTCTGTGGACGAAGATTGCTCACCTGAAGTTGCAGCAATGATAGGTACTTCAATTGCGCTGAGCATTTCCGATATTCCTTGGGGCGGACCGATTTCGGCGGTTTTTGTCGGACTCGTGGGCGGAGAAATAATCATCAATCCAACCGCCGAGCAGAGGAAAAAGTCAGACCTGTCTTTAACGGTTGCATCTACGGAAACACTGATTCCTATGATTGAAGCAGGGGCGAATGAAGTTTCCGATGAAACGATGTACGAGGCGATTTTAAAAGCGCACGAAACCAATAAAGAAGTAATTAAGTTTATAAATGAAATAAAATCAGAAATCGGAAAACCAAAGTTTAAATATGAGAGCTCAGCACCTTCGGAAGCTATGCTCGAAGCGGTTGAAGCCTATGCAAAAGATGATTTGGAAGTAGCGCTCTACACAGACGATAAAACGGTTCGAGATGAGAATTTAGATCCGATTTATAAAAAAGTTCATGAAAAATTTGACGAAATTTATCCAGGTGCGGAGAAGAAAATCGATGAATGTATGTATCTCGCTCAAAAGCATATCGTAAGACGCTGGCTGATTGATGAGCAAAAACGTGTTGACGGCCGCAAAATGGACGAAATCAGACCTCTTAACGCACAGGTCGGACTTTTACCGAGAGTTCATGGTTCGGGCATGTTTACAAGAGGACAAACCCAAGTCTTGACGGCGCTTACGTTAGGTCCGATTAGCGATCGACAAATGCTTGACGGAATCGACAGTGAAGAATTCAAAAGATACATGCACCATTATAATTTCCCGTCGTATTCCGTTGGTGAAACACGTCCGAGCAGAGGCCCCGGACGTCGTGAGATAGGTCATGGAGCGCTGGCTGAAAAAGCGCTTGTTCCTGTAATTCCGAGTGTTGAAGAATTCCCTTATGCACTGCGTTTGGTTTCGGAAGTTCTGTCGTCTAACGGCTCGACTTCACAAGCGTCTGTTTGCGGTTCGACCTTAGCCCTTATGGACGCAGGTGTACCGATAAAAGCACCGGTTGCGGGTATTTCGTGCGGACTCATCACAGACGGCGATAAATTCATGACGATGGTTGATATTCAAGGTCTTGAGGATTTCTTTGGGGATATGGACTTCAAAGTTGCAGGCACTCATAAGGGTATTACGGCAATACAAATGGATTTAAAAATACAAGGGCTCACAAAAGAGATAATCAAAGAGGCGCTCGAAAAGACGCATAAAGCAAGAGATTACATACTTGACGAAATAATGCTGAAGGTCATCGATAAGCCCAGAAAAGATTTATCGCCATATGCGCCGAAAGTTCTGTCAACGACAATCGAAGTCGACAAAATTCGCGATGTTATCGGACCAGGCGGAAAAGTTATTCAAAAAATTTGTGCCGATTTTGACGTTAAAGTTGATATCGAAGAAGACGGCAATGTGTTTATTATGGGCGTTGACGTTGATAACTGCAGAAAAGCTTTTGATACCATTAAAAACATAGTTACAGACCCTGTAGTCGGCGCTGTTTATACGGGTAAAGTTGTGCGTCTTATGGATTTCGGTGCGTTTATCGAGTTTGCGCCAGGCAAAGAAGGCATGTGCCATATTTCGCAGGTCGCACACCGCAGAATTAATAAGATTTCCGATGTTTTATCGGTCGGGCAAGAGGTCAAAGTACGCATAAGCGAAATTGACAGCAGAGGAAGAATAAATCTATCTATGAAAGAGTTTTCAGATTTATAAAAATACATTTAGTTGACCATTTTGGAGGCATTTTTATGAATTTAAAACTGAAAAATTCATTACTATTGTTATCTTTAATCGTGGTCGGTTCGGCGTTTTGCTTTTTCAACGTTATGAGCCATACCGAAGAAATCAAGATGATGGACGAGCCTTCGGGCGATATCAAAGTTTCGGTGATTGTCCCTGTTTACAACACCGAAAAATATCTTGACGAATGCCTTAGGAGCATTGAGAATCAGACACTCCGAGAAATCGAAATAATTCTAGTAAATGATGGTTCAAAAGACGGTTCACGTAAAATTCTGGAAGAACATGCGAAAAATGACGAAAGAATAAAAGTAATCAATCAAGAAAATGCGGGAGTTGCGGCGGCTAGAAATCACGGACTCAGAGAAGCGCATGGTGATTATGTTGCGTTTGTTGATTCCGATGACGTTATTGCGCCGTGGGCTTACGAAAAGCTTTATGCAAGCGCTAAAAAGTATCGTGTAAACGTGGTAGCTTCAGAGCTTACCAAGTTTGAAGACGGTACAGAACCCGATATAAATTCAATGAAATACGATGATTCAAAAGTAAGCTTTCATAAGCGCAGAAAATACCAGAACCCTTTTTATGATATGATTGATAATACCGCCTTTATGGTTACGAAAATATATAGGCGTTCGTTCCTTGCCGAGAATAATATATGGTTCAAAGAGGGCGTTACGCACTACGAAGATGGACTTTTTAACTTCTTGGTTTTCGCAAGGCTTAGGGAAGTTGTACAGGATAAAAATCCGTTCTACTGCTACCGTATAGATAGACCTGGTTCAGCTGTTACGGAATTTAATGCAAAAAAAGTTTTGAAGGCCTCAACAACAGTTTCCAAAGAGCTGGTCGAAAATTTCGATTTATTTAATTTCAATCGTGGTTCCGAGTGGCTTGTTTCGAAGATACTGGACCTTAATTACCAGCACATAACCAAAGATACACAAGATGAAAACGATAAAAAATACTTTGCGAAAATTGTCGTAGATTTAATTACGGAAAAGTTAATAAATGAGCAAGGCGTAAAAATGCTCGACTGGCAGAAAAAACAGTTTAACGAACTCAAAAATATTGCGTACCCCGATTAATGAATTTTGCATTTAAGAAAGATTTTAATGAGGTGCTTTGATTTATGAACAAACTCTTGAAAAAATTTTTGGGCGCTGGCATTTTAGTTTTAGTTTTGGCGATAACCGGAATATTGGTCTTTAAAAATATAATGTCAAAAACTGGGAAAACCGAGAATTCCAATAAAAATGATACCGTTTCAGTGGTTATTCCGGTTTACAAAGTGGAAAAATATCTTGACGCATGTCTTAACAGTGTTGAAAATCAAACCTACGACGATCTCGAAATTATCTGCGTAAATGACGGTTCCCCCGACAATTCGGGAGAAATTTTAAAGAAACATCAGGAGAAAGATAAAAGAATTAAAATCATTGACCAAGAAAACAAAGGGCTGAGCGGTGCAAGAAATGCAGGAATGGAAATCGCAACAGGCAAATGGCTATATTTTGTAGATTCGGACGACATGATTGCACCCTATGCCATAGAAAAAATTGTAAAGTCCGCAAAAGAGTACGATGCCGATATGGTAAAATTCGAAAAAATCAATTTTGAAGATGGTCAACAAATAAATATTACAGAATATCCGTATAAAAAATCCGAACTCCGCCTTTACGAAATTGAAGGAAAAGAAAATCCTTTTGAATTTTTTGATATGAGAGAAGTTTACGTTTGGGAAAGACTGTATAAGCGTTCGTTTTTGACGGAGAATAATATTAGTTTCAAAGAAGGCGTTATTTGCGAGGACGTACTGTTTACGTGGAAATGCGAACTTTACGCCAAAAAGCTCGTAAAAGATGACAATCCGTACTATTTCTACCGTGCAAATCGCAAAGGTTCGATTATGGACAGCGACTTCAAAAATTTAGAAAGACGTCTGGAAAGTTTTTTCACAATGGTAAACGAACTTGTTGAAATGCGGCCGGAATTTGATTTTGAAAATATTGATAATCAATTCCTCTACATGATGCTGGATTTGTTCTACGAACCGATAAAGTACGGTCTGGAAAAGAATCCCGCCGATCAAAAAGTATTTGCAAAGCGAGCAATTCATATCCTAAAGGATGAGTACATAGATAAGTATGACGTTCAGCCAAGCGAAAATCATGCCAAGAAAATCAAGGATTTGGAAACGATTGCAATGTAGCATTTAACCCCAAAATTAATAACTCGGAGGAGTAAAAAGTTAATGAGAATGGCAGAAACGCTGTCAAAAGAAAGAATACGTAATTTTAGTATAATAGCACATATAGACCATGGTAAATCCACTTTGGCGGATAGAATTTTGGAACTGACAAATTCAGTTTCAAAGCGTGATATGGAGAGTCAAATTCTCGATGATATGGATCTTGAGAGGGAGCGTGGGATTACTATTAAATCTCATGCTGTAAGTCTTTTTTATAATGCTGATGACGGGAAAGAATATCTTTTTAATCTTATCGACACGCCAGGACATGTCGATTTTAACTATGAGGTGTCTAGGTCTTTGGCAGCATGCGAGGGGGCTATATTGGTTGTAGATGCCTCGCAGGGAATTGAGGCGCAGACGCTCGCAAATACATATCTTGCGCTTGATGCAGGATTGGAAATTATTCCTGTTATAAATAAGATAGATTTACCGAGCGCCGAACCTGAACGAGTTTGTCGGGAAGTTGAAGATATAATCGGTATACCCTGCGATGAAGCACCGAAAGTTTCGGCTAAAACGGGATTAAACATCAAAGATGTTCTGGAAAGTGTGGTTAAGAATGTACCACCGCCCAAAGGCGATGAAACCGAACCTTTGCAGGCACTGATTTTTGACTCGTATTATGATTCATATAAAGGCGTCATTGTATACGTACGGGTGGTAAACGGCCGTGTTAAAGTTGGAGATAAGATTAAGTTCATGGCCGGCGGCGAGAGTTTTACCGTAACGGAGTGCGGATTTTCAAGGGCAACACATTTAGAATCATGCGATGAGCTTACAGCGGGCGAAGTCGGATATATTTCGGCATCGATAAAAACGGTTAGTTCGGCAAAAGTGGGCGATACAATAACGCTCGCAGATGCCCCCGCAAATAAGCCGTTGCCCGGATACCGTGAAGTAAGCCCGATGGTGTTTTGCGGAATATATCCGCTTGATGGTTCCAAGTACGGAGACCTAAAAGATGCGCTCGAAAAATTAAAGCTCAGTGATGCATCGCTTTCTTATGAGCCTGAAACGTCATCTGCATTGGGTTTTGGTTTCCGATGTGGATTTTTGGGACTACTGCATATGGAGATAATCCAAGAACGGCTCGAGCGAGAATATAATTTGGATTTGATAACGACTGCGCCGAGTGTTATATACGAGCTTAAACTAACAGACGGAAATACGATTTTTATCGATAATCCCACGAATTACCCGAATGCGGGCACTATACAAGATTCATTAGAACCCATAACCGATGCGCATATTTACGCTCCGTCAAAATACATCGGGGCGATAATGGAGCTTTGCCAAGAGCGGCGAGGCGTTTATATAGATATGAAATACATTGATACCGAACGTGTTGATATTCATTATAAATTGCCGCTTAATGAAATTGTGTATGATTTTTTTGATGCACTCAAGTCGAATACAAAAGGTTATGCATCGTTTGATTATGAGCTTTCGGGGTATCAGTCCTCAGAGCTCGTCAAACTCGATATAATGCTCAACGGCGAAGTGGTTGATGCGCTCTCATTTATAATTCATCGTGACAAAGCGTATCAAAGAGCCAGAAAAATGGCGGAAAAACTCAAGGAAAAAATACCTCGCCAATTATTCGAAATACCAATTCAGGCAGCTATCGGCGGTAAGGTCATCGCCAGAGAAACAGTTAAGGCCATGCGCAAAGACGTTTTGGCGAAGTGTTATGGCGGAGATATTACACGTAAGAAGAAGCTTTTGGAAAAGCAAAAGGAAGGCAAAAAACGTATGCGGCAGCTTGGCAGCGTAGAAATACCGCAAGATGCGTTCATGTCGGTTTTGAAACTTGATGAAGATTAATTATTATAAATAAAAAGAGTAGGTGCATGGATATGTCAAATAAAAATTTGGGTATATATATTCATGTGCCTTTTTGCCGCAGTAAATGTCCTTACTGCGATTTTTATTCACAAACGGACGACAAATATATTGAAAACTATGTTGTGGCGGTTTGTCGGGATTTAGAAATATGGGGCAAAAAAGTTGATAAGACAGTTGACACTGTTTATTTTGGCGGTGGTACTCCGAGCATACTTTCAACGGATAGTATCTTAAAAATTTTGGGTGCGGTAAAAGGTAATTTTAAAGTTAATTCGCCTGAAATAACTTTGGAATTAAATCCCGGGGATACTACCAAATTAGATTTTGAAAGATTGCATTTTAATGGTTTAAACAGAGTGTCAGTTGGGGCGCAATCAATGAGCGACAGTCAACTTAAAGTTTTAGGTCGTAGGCATAATGTGAGCGATGTTAAGGAAGCTGTAAATTTGCTTAAACAATGTGGAATAAATAATATTTCGCTTGATTTAATTCTCGGGGTGCCCGAGCAAAAAAATTCTGATATAGATAATTTTGTAAATTTTTGTACTGAAAATGATATACCGCATATCTCGGCGTATATTCTGAAGATTGAAGAGGGTACACCGTATTATTTTAATAAGTCGGGTTTAAAATTTTTAGATGATGACGAGCTGGCGGATTTTTATACTTACACTTGCCAAGCGATAAAAAAATGTGGATATGAACACTATGAGATTTCTAATTTTTCAAAGAGCGGATTTGAGAGTCGCCACAATTTAAAGTACTGGAATATGGATGATTATTTAGGTGTTGGCCCCGCCGCACACAGTTTTTTGAACGGTAAACGATTTTATTATCCGAAAAATTTAAAAGCATTTATAAACGACGCTAAAATCGCTTATGAGGAAAGCGATTTAGAAAAAGAATTTATTATGCTTGCGCTGCGCACAAAAAAAGGTCTCATAAACGAATTTTTCAAAAAAAAAATCGGATACGATTTGCCGAATGTATATTTTAAGCGAGCTAAAAAATTTGAGAAATACGGTTTGGTTAAATGCTCAGCGGATAGTATAAAAATAAACGAAAGCGGTTTTTTGATTTCCAACGCAATCATTTCTGAAATAATATAGATAAACTGCTATGTTAAAGTTTATAACATAGAAAAAGTCGAGATTTGTCGATATAATATAGGCAGTAGCAAGCCTGCGTCCGAGTGAGGGGCGGTTAGTCACTCCTAAAAGGCAGGAGTGATGTTTATGGATCAGATTATTACGCTCCTTATACTAATAGTATTTTATGCGATAATGAAAGACATAAAAAAATAACCGTTCCTCGACCAAAAGTGACGGTTATTTATAATTGAACCTTTTTGAATAGGACTAACCGCATTTCAAACGGTTAAGGGTTTTGCTACTACTATTCTATATTATATAAAAAAAATGTCAAATAAATTGGTATGTTAAAGTTTATAACATAGCAAAAGTCGAAATTTGTCGATATAATATAGGCAGTAGCAAGCCTGCGTCCGAGTGAAGGGCGGTTAGTCACTCCTAAAAGACAGGAGTGATGTTTATGGATCAGATTATTACGCTCCTTATACTAATAGTATTTTA